>JANQSL010000117.1 GCA_028284075.1 Candidatus Sumerlaeia bacterium
CCGCCAGCAGTTGGCACGCATCGCGGCAGCGACTCCCGCCGCAGCGCCACCTCCTGCCGCACCGCCAGCCGTTACCGCGCCACCAACCGAGCAGCAGGCAGCTCCGCCGGCGCCGCCCGCCGCAAAGCCCCCCACACCTCGACCGGCGGCTCCCGAAAAACCCCGTTCACCACAGAGACGCGACGATCAGCGTCCCGCCGCCCGCGGCAACGACGGTGGCCGCAAGGATGGCAAACCGGCACGCCCCGCAAAACTCGCGAATCTGGAAAAATTTGCAGACCAGGGAATGGCGCCCAAACTGGAGGATGAGTACAAGACGCGCCGTCGCCCCGATGACAAGGGACGCCGTGGTCCCGCCGCGGGCGGTCCACGCCCTGCGGGAGGAGACTCAAAGCCCCGGGGCAAAAAAGGGCGCAAGAGTGTCGCTCCAACACGTATCTTCCGCGGCGAGGAGGTTCGTCGCAGCGCCCCTCGTCCCGACCGCATGAAAAAGGGTGGTCGCGGCGGCGGACGCGGCAACCAGGACTCGAAAACCCAGTTGCCGTCTGAGATCACTCTCCATGGCGACTTCACAGTTGGAGAGTTTGCCGACAAGTCGAGGATCCCGATCAGCGATGTCATGCGGAAGTTGTTTGAAACGGGCGAGATGCTCACCATCAATCAGCTTCTCGACCCGGATCTGGCGGAACTCATCGGTTCGGATTTTGGTATCGACGTTCATATCCGGCGCGAAGGCGATGAGTTCGATGTCGAGGAATTTCTCAACGTCGAAAGCGAGCCGGACCAGCTTCAGTCTCGTCCGCCAATCGTGACTGTTATGGGCCACGTCGACCATGGCAAAACGACGCTGCTGGATCGTATTCGTGACGCCAATGTCGTGGACGGAGAGGCCGGCGGAATTACTCAGCACATCGGAGCCTATTACGTCTCAACGGCAAAGGGCGATATCGTGTTTCTGGACACGCCGGGTCACGAAGCCTTTACCGCAATGCGCGCCCGCGGTGCGGGATGCACGGACCTTGTGGTGCTTGTGGTTGCTGCAAACGACGGTGTGATGCCCCAAACAGCGGAGGCCATTAATCACGCACGTGCTGCGGGCGTTCCCATGATCGTCGCCGTGAACAAGATCGACGTTGAGGGCGCCAACCCGGACCGCGTGAAGCAGGAGCTGATGCGTTACGAAATCGTCGGCGAAGAGTACGGCGGCGAAACCATCATGGTGAACATTTCCGCCAAAACAGGTGAGAACGTTCAGAACCTTCTGGAAATGATCGCTCTCCAGGCGGAAGTGCAGGAGCTGAAGGCCAATCCGGACCGGCGCGCCGTCGGTATGATTGTCGAGTCCCATGTCGACAAGCTGCGCGGAGCCGTGGCAACGGTTCTGGTTCAGGAGGGAACGCTGCGAGTTGGCGATCACTTCCTTTGTGGAACGGAATACGGCCGCGTGCGCGCCATGATGGATGATCGTGGAAGCCAGCTCAGGGACGCCGGCCCGGCCCGCCCTGTGGAGATTCTGGGTCTGACAGGCAGCCCGCAGGCAGGCGAGCAGTTCCTGGTTATGGAAGATGAGGCTGCCGCTCGCGAAATCGCCGAGCGCCGCAGCCATCGCCGCAAGAATCGCGCGGCGGTTGTGAAATCCCACGTCAGTCTCGATAACCTGAAGGAACGCATTGAGGAAGGTGAAATCAAGACCCTTAACCTTGTGATCAAGGCCGACGTTCAGGGTTCTGTTGAGGCAATCGCGGGCTCACTGCTGAAGATCGAATCCGACAAGGTTCTGATTCGTATTCTTCACCAGGCGGCGGGAACTGTGACAGAGAGCGACGTGCAGCTCGCCGACGCGTCCGATGCGATCATTCTCGGTTTCAACGTTCGCCCGGATCCCGTGACACGGGATCTGGCGGAGGAACTTGGCGTCGAGATCAAGCTCTACAGCATCATCTACGACCTCATCGATGACATCAAGTCCGCAATGCTTGGCCTGGTGGATCGTGAAACGGAGGAAGTGGGCACTGGCCGCGCAACCGTCAGAAAAGTCTACCGTATCAGCAAGGTGGGCAACATCGCGGGCTGCTTCGTGGATGAAGGCACCATTGGTGCGGATCATCGTGCACGGTTGATTCGCGACGGTGCGGTGATCTGGACAGGCAAGCTGAAGACGCTCCGGCGCGTGAAGGACGACGTGAAAGAGGTCCAGAGCGGTCTGGAGTGCGGTATCGGCCTGGAAAACTACAACGACATCAAGGAAGATGACGTCATCGAAACCTTCACGTTGCGGGAGCTGGAAGCAACGCTGGTTTCAGCGGCTCCCGCAGGTAACAAGCCGTCGAAAGAGGAAGACGAATAACTCGTCCGGCAAAGCATTCTTCCGGTAAAAACCAACACCCTCCCACATCGCGGGAGGGTGTTTTGTATCCATGAACCGAACCATAACCTCGTCGAAAACAGTCAGTGCTTTTACCGAATCATCCAGACGGTTGGAAACTCCGGTGTTACGGGAACGCCTACAGTCAGTGTGTCCGCCGGATCGGTGGCATCGGTGTAACTGATCATTAATGTGTCGCCGGGAAGGCCCTGGACAATGCCATCCTGGGCAACAGGGGTTCCGGGAAGAATGCGAAACGGTGTGGTGGACAAAAAGTCGCCGGTGAAGTTTGCTGTTTCCGTCAGCTCGAAGGTCTCCGTGTCTCCGTTGTTCTCAATGGTCACCATGACAGTCTGGATGGCACCACCATCGATGTTTTCATCTTCATCGGTAATGAACAGAAACAGGTCCGTATTGAACTGAGCGTCACGGGGATCGCCGTCGATTTCGGCAACAACAAAGTTCGACGCGTTGCGCCGAACGATGCCCGTTCCCTCAACAATCAGCTCTCCGGAGATGTTTATGTCCGTGGTCGCGTCGCGAAAATCGAAAAGAGAGCCGTCGGTGATAATGAACGTGTCGGTCCCACTGATCACCAGGAGCGCCGACAATGTACCCAGAACGAGATCCCCCTCGATGGTGTAGGTTCCGTTTTGCGCAGAGAACTGGAAGACATTCGTCACAAGAACATTGCCTCGAATGGTCGTGTTCGTTCCGTTGCCGTCGAATGCGCTGAGCTGACGAAACGTACGGTCAATGCCACCGAAATCGATGAGCGCGGTACCGGAGGAGCGGAGCCATAATGAGGGATTCACGGGATTGAATGTCCCGCCACTGAGTACGAAATCCCCTTCGCAGGAAAAGGTCGGTGTCGTGCCGTCGATCGTTCCCCCATTCTGGGTAAAGCCGGACCGTGTGGCCACGGCATCCGTAATCGTGATGGTGCCGGTATAAGCGGATTCGATGGAGATTGAACCCACGTCGACGAAATCATTGATCTCGCAGTTCTTCACAGACGTGCCATCGAAAATCACCCGGTCGGTTGTAATGGGAACGACATCGCCACTCCAGTTTTCGGCCGTGAACCAGTCATTGTCCACGCCACCACCGTCCCAGGTCAGTGGATCAACCAGCAGATTCGTCATGATTGTGTCGTCCGTGTCTTCGTTGTCGACGTACGTGGCGACGAGATCCTCCGCTCCGTTCTGTTGCAAAACTCCGTCCTCGGCAACGGCGACACCGGCGGCGGTGGGAAGTGCAACCGTGTTGCGGAAGGTCTCGCTGGTAATCAGCGTTTCGGTCAGAGTCAGGGTTTCCGAGTCGCCGGTGGACATACTCGTGACGACAACGTCGGTGTTGTCCTGCAGGCGGCTGATGTTTTCATCCTCGTCCTCGAGCGTGACGTAGACGCCCTCTCCCTGTGGAACAAGCGTTACGGGCGTGCCGTTCTCATCGGTAAACTGGATTGAGATGGCGTTGCGCCGAACGCGGCCGGTGCCGAGTTCCTGAAGAATACCGTTCAGATTAAGGTTATTGATCTCGCGACCATCGATCAGGGCACCATCCTCGACCACAAGCGTTGCCGACGAGGCTGACTGGATGTTGCTGCTGTTGGGCAGCATGGTGATGGTTCCGTGTACGCGGGTCGTTTCGTTGCCGAGAGCACTGAATCCGCTGCCAAGATTATACGTGCCGCGGACGTTCGTTTCAGTCGCGCTGTTGGAGCCGGTTTGAAGCGATCGGAGTGCGAGAGGGTCGGGTCCGGAATCGATTTCGGTTACTCCCGGACCGTTGATTCCAATGAATGCGGAGGATGCGTTCGTGGTTCCGGCGGTACGGATGAAGCTCCCCTGGAGCAAAAACGTTGAAAAGCTGCCAAACGTGAGAGTTCCGCCGTTTTGCGTGATGTTGCGACACTCATAGCGCTCGTTGGTCTGAACGGTGCCAACGGAAACGGTTCCGGTGTAACCCGCCTCAATCGTCAAGTCATGGAAGTAGCCCTCACGACGGCTCAGCTGACTGTCCTTGGAACTTGTTCCGTCGAACAGCACGTCGTCGTAGGCTGACGGCAACTGGTCGGGGTTCCAGTTTTCCGGCGTCTCCCACTCATTGTCGGCACCGCCACCGTCCCAGACAAGGACGGGACGCATCATTCTCGCGGTGAATGTATCGTCGGGATCCTGAGGATCGGTGTATGTTACAAGCAGGTCTTCATCGCCGTTGCGCTGAATGGTACCGTCTTCCGCTGACGCGGCTCCGGCCGCGACAACAAGAGGGGAAAGCGTGCGAAACAGGCCGGAAAAAACACCTGTCTCCGTCAGCGTGATTGTTTCCGTGTCGCCGGTCGTTTCGCTCACGACGGTCACAGTGAGTGTATCCTGTATTTGACCATTGATGTTCTCATCGTCGTCTTCGACTTCGATGTAGAGAGTATCGAAAGGTCCCGTGGACGGGATCACGTTGCCGTCCACATCCGTGAACGCGACGCCGCGGGCATCGCGGCGTATGCGGCCGGTGCCCTGCTGCTGAACAAAGGCGGCCCCGAAAACCCCCCAGGAAGAGGAAATGCGAAGATCGATTAGAGCACCGTTGGCAACGACGAGCGTTCCACCCTGATGAGTGTTGTTAAAGGACTGCCCGACAGCCGTTGCACTTCCTGAAAAAGTGACTGTTGAACCCGTTTCGCCAAAAACGTCGAAGGAGGAGGTACGAAACGTTCCATTGACAGACATCATCACGTTTTCCGTGGGATTGAAATCCACGGTGCCCGTCTCCCAGTCAGAAGAGCCGAAATCGATCGTGCAGTTCTCGACACCCTCGAACGTAAAGCGATGGTCCGCTCCTGGCTGAGTTCCACCGGTGACCATAAAGTCCCGCTCACAGATGATTGTGTTTCTCACGCCGACGAACGCCCCACCATTAAGATGGAACAGGTCGCGAACTCGAATGGTGTTGACCGACAAGGCAAGATTTCCCGTGTATCCCGGCTCGACCGTGAAACTGTCGATATCGACGTTCGTCGACCCCATCGACACGTTGTCCGTCGATGTGGCATCGAACACGACATCATCGCCAATCTGAGGAACACGATTGAGGTCCCAGTTATCGGAGTTGTTCCACTGGTTGTCTCCGCCGCCGTTGGTCCATATGATCGTGTCCGCTCCGGCAATTGCCGTTACCGCTATCATAAGTCCAGCCACCCCGCTCCGAAGTAGATCCAGTTGCATGGCACTGCCGCCCTTTTCCACGTTTTGGCGAGGAAAGAGAAGATACGAGCACCGCGCAACCTGAAAACAGGAACCTGGAATGACTTTCGCCTGGTTGTTTACAGACCTGAGTTCAGGGGGCGCATTATATGATTCTTCGAACTGTAGCCACTCTTGCCGTGTCGGCGCTTATGACCGGATGCTCCTTTGCAGGCGGCGTCTTCGGCGCTCGCGGCTCGTACGAGGAACCCGTCTATCAAGTTATGGAAGAAGTGACCGATCGCATTGAAATTCGCGAGTATGGCGAACGTCTGGCAGCGGAGGTGACGGTTGATACGACAGAAGACAACGAGGATCAAAACAACGCCTTCAAAATCCTCTTCGATTACATCAGTGGCGAAAACGAGACACGGCAAAAAGTCGCCATGACTGTCCCCGTGGAAACGGAGAGAAAGTCCGAGTCAGAGGAAATTGCCATGACGGTTCCCGTGGAAATGGCGGGAACGGATGCGTCAAGAATGCGTATGCGGTTTTTTCTCCCATCAGAATACACAATGGAGTCCGCTCCGGTTCCGAAGGATTCACGGGTGGACATTGTGCGAATCCACCCCCAGCGCCTTGCCGTATTGAAAATCAAGGGCGGGCTTTCCAGATCAGTCTATGAGGAAAAGCGTGCCGAACTCCTGGCACGATTGAGGGATTCGGAGTGGCGGCCGGCAGGTGAACCCACCGGCTACGTCTATGATCCTCCATTTACCATCTGGTCCCTTCGCCGCAGTGAGATTGTCGTTCCAGTGGAGCCGCGGGATTTGGTGAAACCGTAAACAATAAACCATTTGGTTTACTTTTTCCTTGTCATGCAATCCCCGCCTCGCAAGAGGTTGGGCATTCCAGACGAGGAGTCCCTCACCATGAAAGTTGCATCCCCTTGTGAAACCTTCGCCGCCGGGCTGCGGAGCACCAACGAGGCTGCCATCCGGATGATTGGCAACGACCTGACACAGGAGCAGGCATTGTTTCAGGTCGCTCCCGGCACATCGCATATTCTGTGGCTTGCAGGCCACCTTGTTTATGCGACGGGCCATATAGCAGCGCACGCCATCGGAATCGAAACCGATGCGGCTGATCGTTGCACCAAATTGTTCGATATGGGTTCAAAACCGCTGGCGGATCCGTCCGGCTATCCTGCAATCGGAGATGTGTGCAATCATCTCGCAACGGAGACGCAACGGGTGGTCAGCGCGCTTGAGGGAATGGATGCTTCTCTTCTTGAGAAGCCAACACCATCCGAAGTTCCCGTGGCAGAGATGTTGCCGACAGTGGGCCAGTTTTTGGGCGCTCTTCCGGGGCATAACATGTATCATGTCGGTCAGATCGTTCTGTTGCGACGGGCGCAGGGCCTGCCCGGCGGATTTGGAATGTAGATAGCGAATGCAAACCGCACCCCGCACAAACCCGGACCAGTTGAACCATGTGTTCGGCGCGTTGTCAGATCCAACGCGCCGGGCCATTGTTGCACGCCTGTCGAAGGGTTCGGCGACAATCGCAACGCTGGCGACGGAGTTTCCCATGTCGTTGCCGGCGGTTTCAAAACATGTTCGCGTGCTGGAGCGTGCCGGCATTGCACGACGTGAGAAAAAAGGACGGGAGTTTCACCTTCGCCTCGAACCCGATCCCCTCGAACAGGCTGAGGAGTGGATCGCATTTTATCGCCACTTCTGGAGCACACAACTGGACGCACTCGAAGACTTTCTGAAGTCGACGAAACGGAAAGCGAGGAATAAATGAGCACGGAAGCTCTGGCCGATGTCGTTATCACGCGCATCCTGCCGGCGGATCGCGGGACCGTCTGGGACGCGTGGACGAATCCGGACGTGATCCCCAAATGGTGGGGCATGAAGGAGGGCTACAAGAGTGGAGTCGTGGAAGTGAACCTGAAGGTCGGTGGACGTTACCGCCTTGGCATGAAGAAACTGGAAACGGGCGAGGATTTTGTGGTTGGCGGCAGGTTCCTGGAAGTGGACGCACCATCCCGGCTTGTCTACACGTGGCAGTGGGAACGACCCAACGCGAAGGAGTCCCAGGTCACCGTGGAGCTCGTGGACAAGGGCGAGGAAACGGAACTGATCCTGACACATTCCCGGATTCCTGACGAGAAATATGGCCAGGACCATGGCAGAGGCTGGCGGGCAGGGCTTTCCTCACTGGAGAAACTGCTCAGGAGTTAATCATACCGAAACACCACTCCATGCGCCCGCACGTTCCTTGACGTGCGGGCGTCGTGCTTTCACCGTCTGCGTCTCCGATCACAGGAGGCGCGTGGTGGCTGTAACATACGAGATCCCGAAGGATGTCCATTACTCCTGCACGATGTGCGGCGACTGCTGCCGCCGCTTCGATGTGCTGCTGGGACCAGGCGAAGAGGAGGTCATTGCGGCCTGCGACTGGGACTCGGCCGTTCCGGAACTTGGCGATACGAAAGTATCCATGCCATCAGCGAATCCAGCCATCAAGGCATGTCAGCTCGCGCGTCGCGATGACGGTGCCTGCGTGTTTCTCGGTGAAAGAAACCAATGCCTGATTCACGAGCACTTTGGCGAGGACACCAAACCCGTTATGTGCCGCATGTATCCCTTTGCGTTTCATCGTTTCGGCGACCGGGTCGGCGTCGACGTGGCCTTTTCCTGCAATGCAGTCAGCACCGACCGTGGTGACAACATCGAACGCAAGGTGCCGGAATGGATCAGACTCGCCTTTGGCGATGACGAGCCGCAGGACACGCGAAAGCATAAACTGAAAAAAGGCATGCCAGTCGACGGCAACGTTGTGTGGGAGTTTGAGTTTTTTCTTGTTCAGTTCCTCAAGAACACATCACTGCCGTTTGCCGATCGCGTGCGGTCATGCCTGCAGTTCCTGAAACTCACAACGACCGGTAATCCCACGGCATCGACCGCCGGGATGTTTCGTGATGCCATTGCAGAGGGTATTCCAAAGCAGCTCGAAAAACTGCCGGTTGAATCGTGCATGGACAAGACTCAGCGGGCGGCGTTCTTCACGTGGCTGTATCTGTCGCTTAGCCTGCGTCCCTCGACATTTCACATGATGCCGACAAAGGAAAAAATCGCAACACGCGGGCGGCTGCTGGAACAGGGAGAGCGGTTTGTACGCAACGAAGGACGTCCGGCAATTCGCGGTGAAGAGTTGAGCGTGGACTTTGATGCCATCGCCGGGGTGGATGTTTCCATCTTTCGCGACGGTGGCACGTCGTTCCTGGAAAAGTACTTCACGGTGAAAATTACCGGAAAGCGTTACCTGATCCGTACGGGCCGCGAGCTGCCTTTGCAGGAAGGAGCCTGGCAGTTGTTTCTCATGTATCCCATGACAATATGGACGGCAAAGGCACTGGCGGCGGACCGTGGTTCAGCGCGCGTGGAAGATGCCGACGTGCGCGCCGCGGTTCGCGCGCTGGATCATCAGTTCGGTGTACTCGATCTCAATGACATTGATGGCAAACAACGCCAAGCCATGGAATTCGCGCTATACGAAACGGATCTGGCGGTCACGGCAACGAATGAACTGCTGGAAATTCGTTGACGAAAAAAGAACGCGGAGAATCACAAGGTCAGACCACTCTCTTGTGTCACCGCGTTAAGCATAAACGTTAATCCCCGTTTTCACCCGTCTTGTAATTCGGCGAGTCTTTGACAAACTGAATGTCGTGAGGATGGGCTTCGCGTCGTCCTGAAGGAGTCACACGAACGAGCCGTGCGTTCTTTTGCAGGTCAGCAATGGTTCGGCAGCCGTTATAGCCCATGGATGCCCGCAACCCTCCGCCGTACTGGTGCAGGATCGTGCCCACGGGACCGCTGTAGGGCACCACACCCTCGATGCCTTCGGGAACAAGCTTGGGAGAGTCGACGTCTTTCTGGCCGTAACGATCAGAGGAGCCATGGCGCTGCTGCATGGCACCAAGAGAACCCATCCCACGATAGGCCACATACTGGCGTCCGCGAATAAGAACGCGCTCGCCCGGACCCTCGTCCGTACCTGCAAGCACACTGCCCATCATAACGGTTCCCGCACCGGCGGCGAGCGCCTTCGGTACGTCACCACTGTGCTTGATTCCGCCATCGGCGATCACCGGGACACCGGTCCCGCGCAGGGCCTTTGAAACATTGTACACGGCGGAAAACTGCGGAACTCCAACACCGGAAATCACCCGGGTGGTACAGATGGAGCCGGGACCGATGCCGACTTTGACACCGTCAACGCCTGCCTCGACAAGAGCAAGAGCGGCTTCACCCGTGGCAATGTTACCGGCAATAACCTGCTGGTCCGTCCAGCGGGACTTGATCCACTTCACCATGTCGATCACGCCCCTGGTGTGCCCATGAGCGGTATCGACAACAAGCACATCCACAGGTGTCTCGAGAAGCACTTCGATCCGTTCGTGATCCCCGGGACCAACCGCCGCCCCCACGCGCAGCGAATAATTTTCATCCACGCATTCTCCGCCACTCTTCCCTTTGATGATTCGACGAAGATCCTTGAAACTGTATAACCCGACGAATGTGCCGTCTTTCTCAATGACCGGCAGAATGCTGATCTTGTGACGCAACAGGATGTCATAGGCTTCCTGCATCGAGATGCCGGGACGAGCGGTCACGGTGTCGGTAATCATGATTTCGCCGACAGTGAGGTCTTCGGATTCGGCATAACGGAACTGGGACCCGGTGACGACACCGAGAAGCTTGCGGTTGTTGTCAACAACGGGAAAGCTCGAGAAACGGAAGCCCTTCTCCCGCTTCATGACCTCGACATCCGCGAGGGTCATTTCGGGCGAAATGGTTCGCGCTTTCACGAGGAAACCATTAAGGTAGTATTTCACGCGCTTGATTTCAGTGCGCTGTGCCGCCGGCTCCAGATTCTTGTGAACGATCCCAATTCCACCCGCCAGGGCCATGGCGATACCCATGTCGGCCTCCGTCACGGTATCCATGGCAGCCGAAATATAGGGAATATTAAGACGAATGCCGGTGGTCAGAGCCGTCGAGAGGTCAGCGTCGGCGGGAAGGAAATCGGCATATTGGGTGATGAGAGAGACATCGTCGTAGGTGAGCCCGGTGAACCGGTGGTGTTCCATGAACTCGTCGAGGAACGTGTTTTCAATCAAGGGTCGAAATCCTCCAAAACCGTTTGCAGGAAAAGGGAGATGCCACACTGTGACGTCAACCCCGGAGGCGGAAAATGTGTGGATTTCATGGAAATCCGGCCTCACGGTCGGGATTGCCCTCCCTGGAAAGCCCTTGACGAGGACCCGCCCATACCGTGCTCAATGCGATTTCGGTTTGGCCCCCCGATGCTGACGGTGTGACCTGTCCTTTATGCCTCACAGAAGTCTCCAGTCCATTGTCTTCTCCGGCATGACGCCGACCACCGCGGCGACGTTGATCTCCCTGTTGGGAGATGAGGGTCTCCCCACGGATATCCGAATCATCGAAGACCTCGTCTATCAACCCTGGCAGACAAGCCGTTCCGGCTTGCTCATTATGGGTATGGATCCGGAGACGGATCTTGGAAAAGTTTCGATGATGATCCAGGATCGCACAACCTGGTGGGAGGTGGGCATCTGCCTGGCGGACAGCATCAAGGCGTATGAACCCGCACTCCTTGCGCAGGGCGCGGTCAAGATTCTCCCCCACCCGGAGGACGATCTGACAGCGGCGCGGGATGAGTTGCGGAACCTGCTGGAAGTCCTGACGGTTCATGCGACAGATCTGCTGGGCCTGGAGCTGGCTGACCTGATTCAGCTTTATGGTGAAAAACGCGTCCCCAAGACCATTCGCATCAACGGCCAGGGTGTTATTGGCTCAATGTATCTGCGGGACGGAATTATCGTACACGCGGAAACGATCGACGACCTCCAGGGCATGGAGGCCTTCAATCGCATGTTTGCCGTTCGCCACCCGGAAATCCGCGTGCACAACGGATGCCTGACAACGAAGAAGTCGATGAGCATGTCCGCGATGTCGGCCCTCCTGGAGGGCGCCCGCGTTCATGACGAGGACGGTCGGGGAAAGGATTCCCAGACCGATGAAGAGGCTCTCCCCTCAGCGGACGACATGGAATCCGTATTGGGCGATATCCTCGAGGGCTTTGAAGCCGATGAAGACAAAGCGGTGGCTCGCAAGGGCGGCGAGGATCTCGACGACGAGTTCGAGTTTTAGCTCCTGCCAGGTGAAGGTACTCCGAAACCCGGTGAAAGTGGACCGCACCCGGCGACCGCTCATTCGTTGACTCGGTTCCCTGGCTTCGCGATGGTTTTGTAATCGCGAATTTCGAAATGCCCGGGAGCCCCGCATGAGTGGCAAACACTCCAACCTCATTCTTGCGCTAATCGTTGGCGGACTGGTGCTCGCCATCATTGTCGTGGCGATTTGCACATCACTCTATAACGGCAACCCCGAAGGGTTCGGACCCGTCTACGTCAATATTATTGCCGTCGGCGACTTCCTTGGTCAGTTCTTCCTGCGATCCCTGCGCATGATCATCGTTCCGCTCGTACTGGCGTCGATTATCGTCGGCATCAGCTCTCTTGGCGACATCCGCAAGATCGGCGGTATCGGTTTTCGCACCCTCGGGTTCTACCTGGTTACAACGAGCCTCGCCGTTCTGCTGGGACTGATACTGGTCAACGTGTTCCAGCCTGGCGTGGGTGCCGAAGGCGCGCTGACAGCGGGTGAGGGTCAGGCGGAGCGCGCCGCACAGCTTGCGGGCCGCGAGGACGTTGCCATCGGCGACGTGTTCCTGTCGTTTCTTTCCACCAACATCTTCAAGGCATTCGCCGAGGGCGATATGCTGCCCATTATTGTATTCGCCCTCGTGCTTGGAGGTATCCTCACAACGCTTGGAGAGCGTGGCAGAGTCGTGCTGAAGTTCTTTGAAGGCGTCAACGATGCGATGATGAAGATCATCGGGCTGATTCTCTGGCTGGCGCCGATTGGAATTTTCGGTCTGGTCATTGCCAAGTTCGGCGGTGCCTCGATGGAGCCTGGCGGGCTGCGCGCGATGGTTATGAGCGTCGGCAAGTTCTCAGCCGTCGTGATTGGCGGAATAACATTCCATTCGGTTGTGACCCTGCCGATCCTGCTCTTTGTCCTGTCAAAGCGTAATCCCTTCAAGTATTTCCTCGATCTTATCCCCGCTCTGCTGACGGCATGGTCGACGTCGTCGTCCGGTGCCACCATTCCGATGACAATTGAATGTACGGTGGATCGTGCGGGAGTCGATTCGCGAGCGGCGGGCTTCGTGATTCCGCTGGGCGCGACGGTGAACATGGATGGCACAGCCTTCTACGAAGCGGTGGCGGTCATTTTCATCGCACAGGCACTCAACGTCGATCTCAGCATCGGACAAATGATTCTGATCTTTCTGACGGCAACCTTCAGTTCAATCGGTGTTGCCGCCATACCGCAGGCCAGCCTTGTCATGATCATGGTCATCCTGAGCCAGGTCGACATTCCCGCTGAGAATATCGCGATGATTCTGGCGGTAGACTGGTTTCTCGACCGATTCCGCACCGTTGCCAACGTCTGGGGAGACTCGGTCGGCGCCGCCTTCGTTGGAAGACATCTCCAGCAGAGCTGACAGGAACGTCGAAGGCTGTTCGTCAAACGTTGGACGTTCAGCGTGTTCGATTCTCTTCCATCCAACACTATCCGGCCACGTTCGCGTAGAGGTCAAGCAACTGACCTGCCGCGGATTCCCATGTGAACGGCTTGACGTGCTCAATTCCCCTCGCGCCGAGTTCATCGTGCCGCGCCTGGTCGAAACCGATCCGGGCAATCGCGTCCGCCCATTCACAGTAATCGGAGCTCCCAACATAGCATGCAGCTTCGCCTCCCACTTCAGGGAGAGCGCTTCCACCGGCACAAACGACGGGAGAGCCACAAGCCATAGCCTCAAGAACAGGCAGACCGAAGCCTTCGTGCCTCGAGGGAATGACCGTGACAACGGAACCGGTATAGAGTCCCGGCATGTGCTCATCGGGAACGCGATCGGCAACAACAACATTTCTGTAAAGATGTGAACGATCGCGTAATTCAGCGGGGGGATTTCCGTTCCAACCCACAACCAACAGCTTCGGTGTCCGCGTGTCACGGCGGAGAAGCTCCTCGTAGGTGTCCAGTAACAGGGCGTTGCGCTTGCGCGGTGCATGTCCTGTCACGGCCATGAAGTAGCTTTTGTCCGACAGCCCGACAAACTGACGAGCAATTTCAACAAACCGCTCGCCGACGGGCTGAAAGCGTTCATGGTTTATACCAAGGTGAATAACGACGACCCGGTCCTCAGGGAGCCCGTATTCCTCAATCAGGCGTGCACGGGAAAATTCACTGGAAGTGACAATACGATCGCATTCCGGCAAGAGCCTTGGAAACCAGTCCGCAAACAGAGCTCCTCCAAGTCTGTCACGGGATTCCGGTGCATCCTCGAGAAAAGCGAGGTCATAGACGGACACGACCCTTTTGGCTTCCCGTACCGGAGGCATGTATGAAGCGGGCCCGTGCCAGAGATCGATGCCGGCGCCAACGAGGGATTCGGCATCGGGGCCTTTGCCCTTCGCCCAGCCACTGACAACCCATGGGCCCGGCCGCCGTGTGCGAAAGGACTGAACGCGTTCATTCTCGAGAAAGGCGTGATCCCTGCCGGGCGAATGGCGAAGCGAATTCAGCAAAACGCGGAAGCGAAAATGCTCGTCCCTTGCCCCCACCATCGCTTGCAGCAGTTCCATGGCGGCACGGCCGACACCGGTTCGCAAGCCCAGGGTGGAGGAAGCGTCGTAGCCAACAGTAAAGAGAGACATCAAACGGCTCCGCGGCGTCCATTCCCGCCGTCGAATTCCACCGAGGCAAGACTCATGCTTGATAAAACAAGCCATGGAATTGAGAAAAAGCACCCTGCGGGAACTTTTTTGACGGCCGATTCGTGGAAACAGACAGGAGAGTGAGCAGTGGCCGGGGTAAACACTGATGAACTGATGGCAGCTCTCGACCCGCTGATGGGTTACGCACACCGGCTTTGCGGGCAGCGGGATGAGGCTGAGGATCTTGTCCAGGCCGCGTATGAACGATTTTTAAAGAGTGGAAAGAGCCAAAAAGGCCAGGCCGTTCGCCCCCTTCTCTTCAGAATCGTTCACAATTTGTTCATTGATGAGATGCGATCGCGGAACCGCAGGCCCCGGGTCATTTCCATCGAGGATGCAGGTGCGCAGACAAACCCCGCTCTCGCCCAACAGGCTGAAGCAACACGGCATGCAAACGACTCTTTGTCAGACGAGACACTGGCCGCTCTCGAATCACTGCCGCCGGAGTACCGCGAGGTTCTCTGGCTTCGGGAGGTCGAGGAGTTCTCCTACGAAGAGCTGGCTGAGATCCTTGAGGTTCCGATCGGAACCGTTCGTTCACGCCTGTCTCGAGCACGCCGCACCATGTTGAACACGTTGCGCCGCGAGAAAATCGGCCATGAAAACCGGGAGGTGAAGTCATGAAGCATGACTCCCCGATTTCGGATGACCTCGCCTTACATGTTGAGGCCATGCACGATGGAGAACGTCCATCGTTCAAGAAGGATGCTTCGACACTCGATCCGGTGGCGATCGCATATCAGGATGAACTGGCAGACCTTCGGAGCCGTCTTCGTTCAATACCTGCGGAGTCCGCCGGTGCAGGGCTTCGAAAGCGCATTGAAGACGAGGTCGTATCGAAAAAAAAAGGAGCGCATGGACGACTTCTCCTCGCAATCGCTGCCGCCGCTCTCCTTGTTTTCGCAACAGCTTCATTCCTCGTTCCGTTTGGCGGCTCGGACGTCGAGATGTATGTCGATGATCTTGTTCAGCGGCGTCAGGTCTCCTCGGTATCCACGTTCACAACAAACGACCGTGGCGAGCTGCAAAGCCTTCTCGCACAAAAAGCCGATTTTCTTCCGGTGATACCCCAATTCAAGGGAGTGGCTCTCGTTTCGGGCCAGCTCTGCAAAGTGGACGGTTCTCCTGTCGCACTCATCGACTGGAAGCTGGGTTCCGGGGATCTGACTCTCTATATCTCCCCCACTGACAAAAACCCGAGAGGTGTTCATCAGCAATCCCTCGCGGGATATTCAACCTGCACCTGGCGTGTCTCGGGACTCGAGTATGTTCTGATTGGTCCCGGCAACGAGGCGATCCGCCTCCACAAACTGGCGGAAACCGCTCGCCAACAACACTCATCACGGTAGTTCCGAAACTCGCGCGTTTCGATTCTCGACTCAAACATCTGAAAGGAACTCTTCACCATGATTCGCCTCAAGGAAATTCCCTATGAACGACTGGCATGTGTCGTTCTTGTCGCGGTGGCAATCACCGCAACCTCCCTGAGCACCGCCCAAACCACCCGAAAGGCCAGCCTGTCGTCTCCCGAGGTCATCGCCGTGAAGTTTCACGCCGACTGGTGCGGTTCATGCCGGACCATGGGCCCCGTTATGACCGACCTGCAGAACAAATTTGACGGAAAGCCGGCGTTGTTCGTCACATTTAATCTGACGAATCAATCATCCTCTCACCAATCCGAACTCCATGCAGCCGCGCTGGGGCTCCAGGACCTGTGGGCTCAAAATGCGGGAAAGACGGGGAAGATCTATCTGATCGATGCGGACTCGAAGGAAACGGTCGCAACGTTGACGAAGAACGATGACTTCAAAGCCATGGGTGCGGCATTGTCAGGAGCACTCTGAGTCAGACATCCGGTGCGTCTGCCAGGGAGACGCACCGGATATTGAAACAGTCTACTCCGGAAGTGCGTCGCCAATTTCAAGACAAGCCGCACGAATAACCAGTGCATCATCCACAAGACCGGGATATCCGTGATCGTCCGGAATATGGTCGTCGTCCGCGAGAAAGTAAAGCAATGCGGCGGTCGCCACATTGACATGACGCGTTTCGAACCGCTCCGGGTTGCGGACCAGCTTGTAGAGACGGGCGGCGTTGAGTATCATCTCGTCGATGAGAGCTTTTCCGACGGGTCTGTAAGTGTGACTGTGCCGCTCATAGAGATTGACGCAGAAAGTCAGGTCTTCGCCGCCGGGCCGGAGCGCCGTCACACGCTCATGGAGCATTCGGACATGGGTTTGGGTCACTTGATCGGGCATGGGGGCTCTCTCCGGTCAGTCCGGCCAGGATTGAGCCCTTATCGGAACGGGAACGGTCCGCCGCCACAACCGGAACCACCGCTTCCCCGTTGACCGCCGGAGAGTACGCCTCAGACTGATGGTCCGAGGAGGTCCGATTCCGGCCCATGGACAGCTACCTTCAGTTCCGCCGTGCATCTCGCAACTGCCTCGTCTGTGGTGTCAGCCTGCCCGAGCTGCAGCGGCATCCCAGTGTCCTGAAGCTGAGCGAAAAGGAAGAGGCCATTCGCGAGGACATTTGCCCGACGTGCTGGGAGCACATGGGTGAGCGGAGTTACTTCGGGTACTGGGTAACCCACCGGTTTCAGGAAGGGCCGAGCGCGGAGGAGCGAAAGCTGGCTCGGGCCGAGCGAAACGAAGCATTATGGGCACTGTTCAACGCGTTGTACGCGCTGAGAGAAAGCGACGATCTGGCCCCACAATTGTTCCTGCTGTCCCATCTGCTGATGAAATACCGTATCCTGCAGTTCCGCGAAGCGCGGGAAGACGGTATCCTCATCTTTCACCACCAACAGACGCAGGAAACCTTCGAGATCGCCGATCTGCCCCTGGAGTCGGTGTCCTTCGTCGATGTGAAGGATCAGATCGAATCACGGCTTCACGAATTTGCACCGAAGGAAAGCGATGCGGCGCCGGTGGAATAACCCGGTGATCGTTCCAGCTCCCCTGTGACTGACACACCCGCCAAAGACAAAGGCCAGGCGGCCGACAAAATGCAGAAGCGCGTCAAGGCGCGTCAGCGCCAGCGCGACGGCGATGAGAAAAAAACCGGCGGAATCATGCGGGAAATCAGGGGCTGGAGCGACGCCCTGTTCTTTGCTTTCGTTCTCGCAATGTTCATTCGCACGTACGTCTTTGAACTGTTCATGATCCCGACCGGTTCCATGACGCCAACATTGATTGGCGATGAAGCACGTCAAATCTGCGAATATGACTGGGAAGGGGATGGTGACGAGGATATTGTCGTAATCGGCTCCACATTCCCGTACGCGGCCCGGCACCTGCAGGTTCACCTGCAAAACGATGCCGGAGTGTATGACAAAATATTGTTCCTGCAGGATCCGAACGATCAGACTCGTCAAATGTTCCAGGCAATGCGTGGCCACGGTCCAAAGGATGTAAGAAACAAAGGGGCCGGACGTCGCGACATGATTCTGGTAAACAAGTTCTCGTATTGGTTCGAGGAGCCAACGCGCGGCGACATCATCGTCTTCAAGGTCCCTGACCGTCCGGAACGCGGCAGCGGCTTCGATGTCATGAAACCTGTCTACATCAAGCGGTGCGTTGCTCTTCCAGGCGAGACCGTTGTAACACAACCTGTTCCGGGATACACGGAACGTCTGCCCGATGACCCTGAACGTATCAGCCCGAAGGAATTCGGAGGAGTGGAGTATTTCGTGAATACTCAGCCTCTCATCATCGATGGCGAAGAGCTCACGGGAGAGTTGTGGGACAGACTCCCGCATTTCTGGATAGCGGCAGCAGGAGCCACCTGGCGCAGCCTGCCGAATTTTGATCCTCACGAGCAGACAGTCAGCGACAATGGCGTGCTGATGTACGGCGACAATCAATTCAGTTCAAGCGACAGCCGGGTCTGGGGAGAGGTCCCTTTGAACCATCTGCGGGGCAAAGCGGTCCTGCGATACTGGCCACTGCGTGCAGTCAGCTTTCTTGACAACCCGGACTAGGGCTGGCGCTTCTCCCCACCTTGCCGGAGAGGGAATTTCAGGCACGCAAACGTAAAGAGATGATGCGTTTCTGCACCTGAAACACTTTTTGTCCAGGAGTGGGCCAAAAAAAGCCGGAACCCCAAGCGCAATAAAATCAACAATCCAACGACATTTCGTTTCAGCCCGGCCAACTTTGTGTCGACTGGTCCACATTCTGCATATTACATTTGTGCAATGCCAACCTGATCCAGATTAGCGAGGTGTCCCCCCTTGCCCGGGTCCGGCTGGCAACTGGGAGAGGGTGATTTTCACCCGAGGACGGCGCCGGATATCCCCCTGTTCGGCGCCGAACTTATTTTGTATATTCCTGTTTCAGACGCCTGCGTGCAACAGCCAGCAACCGGAACGTTTCAAGGATTGTTGTCCCCAGCTGCAGCTTGCTCTCACCCACTTTGCGATCATAGCGCAGCGTAAAGGGAACTTCCGCCATTCGTGCCCCGACACATGCCATGTTGACCAGAAGCTGGTCTGTGCATGCGAAACCCGCCCGTGTAATGATATCGTCGCCGTAGCGCTCGAGAGACCGCCGGATGAGCCCCACGCTGTAAGCGCGATAGCCGCAGGTATAGTCTCGAACCCCCCTGATGCCGAGAAAGACCTGAAACAGAAACCGTGCACCATAGCTCATGGCCATGCGGTGAGGCGGAACCCCAAACTGGCGGCTGCCGCGCCGATAGCGCGACGCGATCACGATATCCGCCTGAGTATCCGCCATGGCTTTCATCATGGAGATGATGTGCCGGGGCGGATGGGTATTGTCAGCATCCATGCAGACGGCAACGTCGCGATCGTCCTCCGAGAGTTCCGCAACACGACGAAGACCGGTCTTGATCGCCTCGCCCAGCCCTCTGTTCTCCTCGTGCCGCACAAGCTCCACCGGAAGCCCCCGGTTGATGGCTTTTTGCGCCATCGCCGCGGTACGATCCGTACTGCCGTCATCCACCACGATAATGAGAGGGTCGGCTTCCAGCGGCATGGCGCGGAAAAGCCGGCGAAACGACTTCAGAAGCGGCGGCAGACACTTTTCCTCGTTATAGGCGGGTAAAAAGACGAACAGGCGGGGCATTGTACCGGGTGGAATTCTCCGTGGGGACGTCAGTAACCAGAGCCTCCGCTTCCGTGTCCAGCAGGGTCTCGCCCCGCGAGTTGAACAAATCGGAAACTCAGTCGTAGGCGGTGCTGGAAGAAAAACCGGCGGACTGGCGGAACCTGGCAAACAAAATCCCTTCCTCCGGCGTTCTATTTGAATAGGGTATTCACATTCCTGTATTGGGCGGGTGTGCTCATCCGCCCCAGACGAGAGGAGGCCGGACATGATTCATCCGGCATTACGGTCGATTCGCAAGGCGCAGACATCTCGTGGAGTTCTGGCGGCCGCAGCCGTTCTTGGAGTCCTTGCTCTGATCCTGATCGCGATCTTCGCCCTGCAAGGACCCTCCACCAGCACGGTCACTCCCCCGGTTCCGACAAACGCCGCGGAGAGCGGCGGATCTTCCCAGGAGCCCGCGGTCATTTTGCAAACAGAGCCCCGACCGGCCCAGCCCGAGACAAACAACAGGGCCCGTGAACTTGTTGAAAGCAATCCCTCCGAAGAAGAACCGGCCATTGAAGTGACTGAAAAGGGGGAACCGGTCGAAGTGTGGACCGGCCGCGTCACCGCGACGGTCACCCAGGAGCCAATCGCGGGAGCGAAGGTCATGCTGGCCTCAACAGAATCCTTTTTGAGCGTGATGGGTCATGGTGAGCGACCGGTGGCGCTTGCTCATGCGGAAACAAACACGGACGGTCACTACGTCATTGAACTCTTTGAGGAGCGCTCCGGATTCCGGGGGATGGCGATGCTCATTGCGGAAGCCGAAGGCTTTGCAACCGAAACCCATATCAAAACCACCGTCGCCATCGACTCCGAGAAAAAGGGCGATTTTCAACTGGAATCGGGTGGAACTCTTTCAGGGTGGGTCATGGATGAAGATGACAAGCCTGTCATGGGTGCGGCCGTCGGGTCGCTTTCGCTGACACAACCGGCGTTGGGAGGAACTTCTCAGGAGCACTATTCCGCATGGGCGGAATCAACGGGAAGCGGTGCCTTTGAACTTCAAGGGGTGCCACTGACCGAGACCGTGCGGGTACCGGCTCGTGCGGAAGGCTATATGCCCGCTCTGTCAGAATCAGTCAAAGCCGGAACAACGGACCTTCGTATTATACTGAAGCAGGGTGGTGGAGTACTCGTCGGCAGGGTTCTCGATGAGAACGGCGAGGGGGTCGAAGGGATTCAGGTCGCTGCGTATCCCCAACCCAACATGCAGTCGGTGGACATGCAGTCGATGATGGCCGGCATGCGGACCGGAACAACAAACGCCGAAGGTGGCTTTCAGTTCACGAGTATGATGGCCGGCCAGTGGATGATCCAGGCGATGGATATCTCGTCAGGATCCGGCATGATGGGGCCTCAGCGAATGAAGATGGAGAGCGTGACAATTACCGAGGGCGTGGAAACGGAAGTCACAATCAGCTTTGAGGCGCCCCGGATCGTAAGGGGAAGGGCGATCGATATCGCGACGGACAAAGGCATCGCTGATGTGGCCGTTAGCAACGAGGCGTACCTTACCTGGAACCCCGATGGATCAATGAAGGAACTTGAACCATCGGAGGATCGGAAGGAAGTGCTGACAGATGCGGAGGGACGATTCGAGCTGGAAGTTCCGAATCGTGGTTATGGCATGATCAACGTGTTTTACCGCACGCCGGACGGCTACATTCCTGAAGCCAGTCATATGGAAGGAATGCACTACATACAAATCGCGGAAGACATGGAGGAGATTCCGGAAGTTGAACTGCGATTCAAGAAGGGAACAGTGGTCAGCGGCACCGTGCTTGACCGGGACAAATCGACGCCGGTACCGAATGCTTCGATCCGGATACGGGATGCCGGCGGCACACAGAATCGCATGGGCCCGAAGACGGATGCGGAAGGTCGGTTCACGTTCGCTGCCGAACCGGGACGCGAACCGAAGATGATGACAAAGACGGAAACAGGCTGGGCAACGGGCGAGGTTGTTGTTCCCGCGAACGGAATGCCGGAGGAAGTGGAGATGATCCTCCAGCCGTTCTCGACGATTTCGGGCACCATTTCGGACGGTCGCGGCGAGCCGCAAAAGGCTGTCCGCGTCATGATCAACATCAAAGACTGGGCTCCGCAATTCGTTCAACCATCCATGGCGAAAACCAGATCGGACGAAAAGGGATACTACTTTCTGAGGAACGTGGCGGGTGAAGAGGTGCAGGTGACACTGATGATGCCGAAGGAAAGCGAGTTGTCGGCTCCCGAACCAAGAGACGTCACGCTCAAAGCGGGGGAAGCAAAAGAGAAAGTGGATTTCGTTCTTGGCGAAGGCGACTTTATCGAGGGTGTTGTGTCAGACATTGAAGACAATCCCATCGAGGGAGCGCAGGTGAGCTGGCACATTTGGGACGGAACCCCGCAGATCGGCCGCACAGCCGTTGAAACGGATGAAGAAGGATACTATCGGATCAAAGGTTTGAAGCAGGGAGCCGTGGTGAACCAGATCAGCGCAAGCCATCCCGAATATCAAAGCGACTCCGTGCGCAATGTGTCACTCCTCGACGGGCCGCAGAACTTTGTTCTCAAGCCCAAAGGTGAAATTGAACTGACCGCGGTAACGGAATCCGGATCAGCGGTTACAAACTATGAATACCTTGTCTACACGTCCGCGTGGAACCAAAACGTGAACCCGGATGCTCCAAGGGGGCGTGTGCGGGACGAAAGGGGCGCCACAAGCCTCAGCCTCAACGGATCTGGAGGAATGCGCGTTGTCGTCGCGGAACTGGATGAAAACGATCAGCCGACAGGCCGCAAGGGCGCCTCTCTCTTTACCGTTCCCGAGGATGGGGAACCGGTTGAAGTCGAAGTGGAGATCAAAACCGGCGCGACAATCACGGGACGTGTTATCATGGACGACACGGAAGACCCGGTCAGCGAGGCTGTTGTCGGGGTATTTGTTCAACAACGCAACTTCGGCCCGTGGCAGCAAACAGCTGTTCCCGAAGTGTTCAAACATCGGACGACAACAACAGATTCGAGCGGTGAGTTTGCAATGCCTGACATGGTTGTTGGCACGTACGAACTGACAGCAACGGCCGATGGTTATTCAACGATGGAACGGGCTGAGGTCGTTGTCGAAGAAGATGTCGAACCCGATCCTGTGACAATTCGCGTCGGGCGTGCAGGAACCGTTTTCGGTGAAGTTCTGGATCGTGAAAGGCGACCCATGAGTGGAATCCAGATTCAGTACTGGGAGCAAAGCCGCTGGAGTGACACAAAAACCGTAACAAACAAGGATGGTGAGTATCGCATCGAAGACCTGGCTCCGGGAACATACAGTCTTACGCTTAACTCGAGCCAACACAATCTGTCGGAGTCCCGGTCCGTGGAACTTGCCTCGGGTGAGGAAAAGGAGGAGAATTTTGATTTTTCCAATACGATCAAGCTCACGGGAACCGTGATGATCGACGGCGAGCCGTGGAATGGACAACCTGTCCACTTCAGCCTTCAACCGGCGGACAGTCAGTCGTCGGGCGGAAATCTTCATCACGAAGGCAATGGACAGTATGTCGCCTATCCTCGTCCGGGAGGCTGGAGATTGAACATGAGTACCAGTACCGGCCAGGCCGGTGTCGCGGAGTTCTTTGAGTTGCCCGCCGAGCCGCGAGAGCAGACTCGGGACTTCAACATCACCACAACGAGCGCGGACGTTTACGTGGAACTGCCGGATAACGTGACTCTGGAAAACGGCTGGGTCAATCTTCAGCAAACGTCGGACGACAACTTCAATTCCTCCGCAAGCTTCCAGATGAGCGGACAGCAAAAGCACATTCCGATGTTGATTGCGGGAAGTTACAGGGGCGAATTCAACGGATCGGGTATCAAGGACGACAACAGTGGTATCCAGCCGAGTACCATTCAACTCAGCGGTCAGAGCGAAACACTGGAAATCGTTCCCGGTAACGACAACGTGATTGTCATCTTTGCCGAGGATGCTGACGACGCCCGCAGTGGACTGGCGTTAATCCAGGAAATGTTGAACAGACTTGGATACGACTCAGGCCCGATCGATGGCATCATGGGACCGATGACGCGTGCCGCACTCCGGCGATTTCAGGAAGATAACGGCCTGGAGCCGGATGGCACACCAACCGAAGAAACCGTGGCACTGCTGGAGGAAATGTCAGGCGGCTGATGCCCGGGCGGAGGGCGCTCCGCTTTCAAAGAAACCGGAGATTCGTTCGCGAAGGAGAAAGAGTCCGGGAGTGATCACCGCCCACACCACGGCAAGAATCAGCATACTGATCCACACATGATCGTGGAAAGTGATCACTCCAAGAGGCTGGCCCGCATAGTAGGTTCCAGGACCTCCAAGACCACCGAGAATCGCCGCAAGCACCGGTCGTTTCTTCAGCCACGCGAGACAGTACTCCAGGGTAATCGCGAAGTTTGCCCACATCATCGCAAGCCAGAGGGGGCAGAGCCATGCAACGGGGTGCCATCCTGACGTGATGCCAAAAACTCCGGCGGCAATCAGGACCGACTCCGTAATGAATCCGACTGCAAAAGCAAGCGCCACAAAAACAACAGTCCTCCGGGGATTTTCGCTGATGCGAATCCACGGCAGGAGAACGGCCACAATAACGAGCCAGCCAATAAAATCCAGATTTGCTCCGGCGGAGAGAATCGCACTCCACCAACCCGCCTGAAAAGCAAGAACACTCAGAAAACTCCTCATGCGCAGAGTTCCGGCAAGGGATGCCTCATTCGGTTTGCGGGGCGCGTGAAGAGCATCTGGACGGTGCCGATATTCCGCTCGAGGAAGCCGCCCTCGCAATAACACAGGTAGTATTCCCACATGCGGACGAAAGCATCGGAGTAACCCAGCCTGCGCACTGCATGGATGTTTGCGAAGAACCGTTCACGCCACTCACGGAGTGTTCGGGCATAGTGGGGTGTAATGTCTTCAAGTGAAGCCAGGGTCATATCCGAAGAGCGTGTCGCTGACGAAAGCAGCGCCGTAACGGAGGGAATACAGCTTCCCGGGAAAATGAAATGCTTGATGAAGTCCACGTTTCGGCGCGCGTCTTCGTAGAGATGATCACGGATGGTAATGGCCTGCATGGCCATTGAACCACCGGGCTTGAGAAGGCGCGAGCAGGTCTCCATGAAGGTGTCATAATACTGCCAGCCCACGGCCTCGATCATTTCCACGGAAACGATCTTGTCATACTCGCCCTTCAGATCGCGATAATCCTCGAAAAGAAGAGTGACGCGATCCTCAAGGTCCTCGTTGCGAACCCGTTTCACTGCATATTCATACTGTTCCCGTGAAATCGTGGTCGTCGTGACGCGGGCACCGTACTCTTTTGCCGCAACAACGGCCAGCCCTCCCCAGCCCGTTCCGATTTCAAGCAGTTCGTCACCCTCCTTGAGCTGCAGTCGGTCGCAGAGTCGGCGAATCTTGGCAAGAGACGCGTCCTTGAGGGTTGAGCTTTCACAGGCGAAAATGCCGGAGGAATAAGTCATCGTATCGTCAAGGAACAGACTGTAGAAGTCGTTCCCCAGATCGTAGTGTGCGGCAATGTTGCGACGGCTTCCATCGCGGGAATTGCGGCGCAGACCATGTAGAAACTTCAAAACCGGTACTCCAAGCCGCGCGAATCCTGATTCCATTCCTTCGAGCACATCGCGGTTTAACACAAAAATACGAACAAGACTCGTCAGATCGTCGCAGGACCAGTCACCTCGAACATACGCGTCTCCCGCACCGACACTTCCCTCGAACGCTGAGAGCGAATAGAAGCGGGGAGACTCCACGGTTATCGTCGCCGAAAGGCCACACTCGGCGGTACGGCCGCCAAAGCGATACTCATCCAGTCCGTCGCGAACGATGAGTTCACCGTGTCGCAGAGCCGCAAGGCGCTTCAGAATGGCGGATCGTGCAACTCCATCCAGGAGACCGGGGCGGAAACCCGGCTCTTCACGGGCACTTTGGGGAATGATGGATTCGTTCATGGCTTAACAGCCTCCTGAGAGTGAGTCCGCCTGGAGGGATGAGAATGAAAGGGTGTTCCCTTGATCCGGAGACGGAGTGCGTTCCAGTAGATCCCACCCACCACTTTCGCGGTCATGGGAGGATACAATGCAAGCATGCGAGCCATGTTGTATGCTGTCGCCGGCCGCCGCCGCAGATTCATTGTGGCATCGAAAACCTTCCCACCCTTTTCATGGTTCTCCATGTGAACGGCAAGCTGATCGCGGGGTTCGGTAAAACACCAAACGTACTCCTGATCCATATCCATGAAGGGTGAAACGTGGAACTGTTTGTCGAAACGGAACTGCCTGCGGGTGGCCGCGGCCTCGCTCGTGTCTGAATGAAGAACGTAACAGTGCATTTCATTCCACGGGGTGTTGCTGACTTCCGCGACAATGGTTTCCACAGCCGTATCCTCCGCATTGTAGCAGTAGTAGAAGGAAACGGGATTGAAAATGTAGCCGTAGTAGCGAAGATGGGTGAGAAGGCGAATTGAACCGGAGGGACGACGACCGGTTTCGGCTTGTACCAACTCACAAACATGAGATCGAAGCGATTCCCTGGGGTTCCCGTGATGATCTGATCGTCGAAATGAGGCAACGTTCGGCTCTTCCAGAGACCATAACAAACGGTTCTTGAAAAGCCGGTCCAGCTCGGCCAGATCCAGATACATCATGTACATCGTGTAGTTGAAGGCATGCTCTTTCGGCGCAAACCGCCGATGGCGAACCCGTCCTTCATAAATCGCGCTGTGGAAACCGTCGCTCATAGCGTTTTCTCGAACTGTTCACACACTCGCAAAGCACTCTTCACTCCGTCCTCATGAAAACCAAATCCCCAGTATGCCCCGCAGTACCACGTGCGATTGACTCCGTTGATTTCATTCCAGCGATTCTGAGCCCCCACAGTGGCATGCGAATAAACGGGATGATGATAGTCAAAGCGCCGGATGACACGCTCGGATCGGATCGCTTCCGGCCGATTGAGTGTAACGCAGAACTGCTCACTGGAACCCAGCGTTTGAAGAATGTTCATGTTATAGGTAATCGTTGCGTGGTTGGATGCTTTTCGCGGCACATGGTAATTCCATGCCGCCCACGCCCGCCTCGCCTGCGGCATGATGCGCTCGTCGGAGTGGAGTACCGTGTCATTGGGCTGATAAGGAATCGCGCCCAGTACTTCCTTCTCCTGGCGCGTTGGATTGTTGAGCATTCTCAGAGCCTGGTCACTGTGGGAGGCGATGACAATCTGATCAAAGGATTCGACCCCGTCACGTGTTTCAACATCGACCCCGTCTGACCGGCGCGTGACGCCAAGAACCGGTGTGTTCAGTCGGATACGATCAAGGAAAGAAGCGGTCATTCTCCGCACGTATTCGCGCGAACCGCCTTTGATGACGCGCCATTTTGGCCGGTTTTTGATGTTCAACATACCATGGTTGTCAAAAAACCGCGCGGCATACACCGCGGGAATATCGAAGAACTGTTCCGGATTGGCTGACCAGATGGACGCGCCAATGGGACGCAGGTAGTTTTCAATGAAAGTCCGTGAATAGCCCCGTCGCGCGACAAACTCTCCCAGATTCAGGGCCCGAACTCCGTTTGTAGAGTGAATGATGGCCTTTGCATCTTCATTGAAACGCAGGACGTCTCGCAACATCCGAAAGTGCGACGGACGCAGCAGGTTGCGGCGCTGGGCAAACAGGGAGTTGAAGGACGTACCGTTGTATTCCAGCCCCGTGGTTTCATTCTGCACGCTGAAGGACATGGAACTTTCCTGAGACTCCACACCCAACTTGTCGAGAATGCGAATAAAGTTCGGATACGTCCAGTCGTTGAAGACAATAAACCCTGTGTCAACCGCCCACGTGCGGTCCGACCGCTCCACGTCCACGGTATTGGTGTGACCGCCGATGTAGCTGTTGGCTTCAAACACTGTAATCTCGTGGTCGCCGTGAAGCATCCACGCGCACACAAGACCGGAAATTCCCGTTCCAACGACAGCGATTCTCATGAACGCACCATTTTTTTCGACATGATCGATGTGTAGATGGAATCCGGCAGCAACTGCATCGCCTTGAGGATAAGGATAAAGGGAAGTGGAAAAGCGATTTCCGTCTTCTTTCGGGCAACGCCTTCCACAATGACGCGAGCCGCGGCCTCCGTTTCCATCAGAAACGGCATGTCAAAGTCGTTGGTGTCCGTGAGAGGAGACTTTACAAAGCCTGGCAGTATTACCGTAACAGGCACGCTGCGGGGTTTAAGCTGACAGCGAAGCGCCTGGAGCGTCGCCCGAATCGCGGCCTTCGAGGCGCAGTATGCCTCGGCGCGGGGAATGCCGCGGTAAGCGACAGAACTGCTCATGCCGATAAGGTGGCCTTTGTTGGCGAGGAGTTCCGGCAGGACCGCTTCGATGCCGTACATCATCCCCATAACATTGACACGGAAGGTCTTTTCAAAAAGCTCCGCATCGAACTTCGGCAAGTCCATCGGCTCCCACGTGCCGGCATTGAGGAATGCACGGTCGATGCGGCCAAAACGCTTTTTAACGGTGGCAACAGCTGACTTGTTCGCTGCGCTGTCCGTTACGTCCAAAGGCACGGAGAAACAAAACTCTTCACCCAGCTCCTTTTGCAAATCGGCGAGTTTCTCCTCGCTTCTTGCGGAAACGGCAACTCGCGCACCGCGGCGAACGAATTCCCGGGCACACGCCGCGCCGATTCCGGTCGAGGCGCCGGTAATCCAGATAACGTTGTTTTTGAGAGGATTGGCCACAACAGCTTCCCTGGGTCGACAAGCCCGGAGGAATAATCGCTTTGACCGATTTGAACAAGATTCGGGCCGAACACAGAGCGGCCCGAGAGCAGTGTTTCAGAGATCAGGCCGCCGAAGATTCGGCTCGACCCTCCGCAATGATGCGCTCGGGGACCGGCGTCAGGTTCCAGATCAGACCCAACTTCTCAAGCATTTTGAGTCCGTAGTATGTCAGGTCAATCTCCCACCAGTAAAAGCCCTGGCGGGTGGCGGCGGGATAATGATGATGGTTGTTATGCCAGCCTTCGCCCAGGGTAATCAGTGAAAGGAGAAGACTGTTCCGGCTTTCGTCGGAGGTTGCATAACGCTGACGCCCAAAAAGATGAGCGAGCGAATTGATGCAGCAGGTACCGTGAAACAGGACGACTGTTGAAATAAAGAAACCCCACACCAGCATCTGAGGACCACTGGTGCCCAGTGAGGGCCAGACTCTTTCCAGTCCGGAGCCCAGAGCGAGCAGTCCCGCCGCCAGCACGACCGGAACAATCCAGTCGAATCGATCAAGGAACCGAAGTTCCGGGTACTTCGCAAGGTCGGGAACACGCTTCATGTTCGTGATATGATTCTTCGGCGTCATGATCCAGAGCATGTGGCTCCAGAGAAGGCTGTGGGTGTGTGGCGAGTGAACATCGTCGTGAGTATCGGACACTTTGTGATGGCATCGGTGATGCGCCGCCCACCACAGAGGGCTCCGCTGAACTGAGGAGTTTCCAAGAAGGGCCATGATAAACTGAAACGGCCGCGATGTCCGGTACGAACGATGAGAAAAGTACCGGTGGTAAAATCCCGTGATCGCAAACATCCGCACCAGATACAGCATGACTGCCACAGCCACGGCAACGGGACTGATACCCACCCACAGAACCGCGAGGCATGCAAGGTGAAGACCAAAGAAAGGAATACACCGTACCCAGTCGATTCGATCGGAATCCGCTTCCGCCTTCACTTCATAGGCATGTGAATCGAACCAGCCCGCCAGAGAGGCGAGAAACGACTTGAGTGATGTTTGTTTCATTCAACTCCGCTATTCGGCCAATGCCTGTTCCCTGCTGAAGTCAGCAAGTTGCTGCATTGTTTCCATATAGCGAATCGATTGCCACTCTGCGTGGCGAAAGGAATCCGGAACTCCCCGCCCCCCCAGCACGATGTGCGCGTCCCATTGTTTGACAGACTCGCTGAGCTCGCGGATCTCATCCACGATGGGGTCGTGCGGATTCTCTTCCGGCAAGGCGTTCATGGCGATCCAGAGCATGTTCGGCTGATGTTCTTCCGCGGCTCTCCGCAAAATACGCAAAGGCGTTACCGCACCGAGATTAACGGACGTATACCCTGTCTCGAGGAGAACAATTGATGCAATCAGAGTCGGTAGCGCATAGACATCACGGTTTGGCGCACAACCGATCGCGAGCAGCTTTCGGTCAGTCTTCGGGTCCAGGAGCGTCTGAAGACGTCGGAAGATATCGAAGCAGATGTCCATGGCTCGATGTTCGATGAAGATTCCGTCCTCTTCATTTCGCTTCCAGGTGGTTCCAATTTCATTTAACGCATAACTGACGGGACCGTCCGAGATTTCCGCAATGCTTCGTCCTGAGTAGAACTCGGCAAGGATCAGCTGACGTGCCGTGTCAGCATCTCCCACCACAAGCGCCTCGTGAAGCTCTTTTGAGACCTCCTCGATTTCCGTTCCAGCCTTGTGGGGCGTCGTGTAGTAGTCCAGTCCCAGAATCTCCGGCTTGATCACGCACAGGCCGGATTCGCGGATGAATTTAAGCGCTTCGTCGAAGGGAATTCGGCGATGACCACCCACAGTGCGAACCACACCGATTTTACCCTCGTTGGCCCAGCGCTTGACCGAGGATTCGCTCATCCCAAGGGATTCAGCGAGTTGGCGAGTGGTAAAAAAACCCTTGGAGCCGGAAGCGGCTTTTTGCCGCGAGGACGTCTCCAGAACATTCCCTGATTCCGCGAGCCTTGATCCCATGAACAGTTTCTCCGAACGGCCCGTGCCGCTGAGTGGAGGCATTCAAGCCTCGATGCTTTTGCTTGGCAAGCAAAAATCGGACGATTTGGACGAAAAGAACGATTTTGGCATAATGGACGCTTTTCTGCTCCTCGATTGGTAACTGGTCAGGAGCTGCCGAATGGCTGAAATACCTGATGATACAAGCAGGTACGTTGTTATCGGAGGCACGGGCGGAATTGGCCGGGTGTTGGTGGAAGATCTTGTTCGCAAGGGGCACAGGGTCGTGGTGGCCAGTCGAAACAAGGAGAAAGTGGAAGAGTTTCATGGCCGAATCGAAGTTGAGGCGGAGGTTATCGAGGCGAGCGATTTTGAAGCGGTGGATCATCTGATCAGAAAACACTCTCCAGTCGCCGGTGCCGTGAATCTGGCGGGGTCGATCACGATACGCCCGGCTCATTCGACGGCACAAATCGACTTTGAAAAGACGATTTTGCACAATCTGACCTCCGCGTTTGCCTTGGTGAGAGCGGCTGGAAGACATATGCGGCGGGGCGGTTCCGTGGTTCTGCTGAGCAGCGCGGCCGCGCGGATCGGCCTGGCAAATCATGAGGCCATTGCCGCGGCAAAAGGTGGCGTGGAGGCGATGGCGCGATCGGCGGCGGCAACCTGTGCAAATTTTAACCTGAGGTTCAATGTGGTGGCTCCGGGTCTGGTGGAAACGCCGATGGCGGAAGCAATCACGTCGCGCCCCTCTGCCAGAAAGGCTTCCGAGTCTCTCCATGCACTGGGACGAATCGGCGCACCGAAAGATGTGGCGGCGCTGATCGCCTTCCTTCTCGATCCGGCCAACTCGTGGATTACCGGTCAGGTGTTCGGGGTCGACGGCGGTCTCGGAACCGTGCGCTCAGGAGGGCACCAGTGACGGCAACTCCCCTGTGGATGAAGCGAACTCTGATGGCTGCCGCTCTCTATAACATGGTCTGGGGCGCCCTGGTTGTTCTGTTTCCCTCCGCGTGGTTCAAGCTTGCGGGAATGGAGCAGCCTGCCTATCCGCAGCTCTGGCAGTGCATCGGAATGATTGTGGGAGTATATGGCGTGGGTTATGCAATTGCCTCCACAGACCCGGTGCGATGGTGGCCGATTGTGCTGGTCGGATTGCTCGGGAAGATTTTGGGGCCCATTGGTTTTGCAGGTGCTGCCGCAAGAGACGAACTGCCGCTCAGTTTCGGCTGGATGATTCTGACCAATGATTTGATTTGGTGGATTCCCTTTGGCGCCGTGATCGTGACCGCCTGGCAGCGGTATGGTTCATTGAAAGGAGCATTGGAATGTCGGTTTCAGCCTCGATCCCCCGTTTGAAGGACAAACTCTCGCAAATCGACGTGACAAAACAGCTGTTGCTGGGTGAGTCGAAAGAGGGACCGATTCTGCTCCTCTTTCTGCGCCACTTTGGCTGCACGTTCTGTCGTGAGGCCCTTGCGGACTTGTCGCGAGTGAACAACCGGCTCGAAGAGGAGGGCCTGCGAATCGCAATCGTCCATATGTCCTCCGTGGAGGAAGGTGAGCGATTCGCCGCACGGTACGACCTGAAGGGTGCTCACTTCATCAGCGACCCCACAAAAAGGCTCTATCGCGAGTTTGACCTCAAGCGTGGCACGCCGGTCCAGCTTTTTGGACCGAAAGTCTGGTTCCGTGGATTCAGCGCCGGCGTCCTTGAGGGACACGGTATTGGCAGGTTGATGGGAGACGGGCTTCAGATGCCCGGCTCGTTCGTTCTCGATGGAGGACGAGTCGTGTGGGAATTTCGGCACAAATCCGCTGCTGACCGTCCCAATTATTCTCAGTGCACGGAAAGTGTGTGTGACATTTCCATCAACGAACGGGTTGCCGTATGAATTCGCCACTTGCCAGAGCCATGCTGATCACACTGGGAATTGCATTAATGGCTGTTGTTTCCGTCTACGCGGAGTCAGGGCGCAACTTCGTAAAGGCTCATGGCGTGCGCTTCGCCGCTGATGTGCCGATCGGCGAGGAACAGGTTCCCCTGAGAGGTACGCACAAACTCAGGTATTGGATGTTTGACGTCTACGCAGCCGCTTTTTATGTGCCCGAGGGGAAAACAAGTGACAAGGATGCTCTCGCGGCGGAGACACCGCGCAAACTTGTCCTGCACTATTATCGAAAGGTCAAGGCATCGGACATCAGGAAGGCCACCATGGAGGCCTTGAAAAAGAACCCGAAGCTGGACAGAGCGGCCTTGTCGGAGCGTTTTGAGAAACTCTACGACTGCTACAGCACAGTGAAAAAAGGCGATGAGTACCACATCATTTACGATCCGGCAAAAGAGGCGACACAGATCGTTCTGAACGGAGAACTGCAGTGCACGATTGAGGGATCCGACTTCGCTCGGGCTTTCTTCGGAATCTGGGTTTCGGATTATTCACTCAGTGAAAAGATGACACGAAACCTGAAAGGTCTTTGATTTGATCATTCAATGCCGAACGACCGTCGCAGTTTGTTTGCACCTTTTCTGATGCTTTTCTTCTCAACTTCCGCCATGCGATCAACGTTCTTCATTACGACGCCCATGCGATGATTGCCACGAAGTGTCTCTTCGTTCCTGAGCATGAAGTCCCAATAGAACGTTGAAAACGGACAGGCATCGTCACCGGTCCGATTCTTCGGGTTGTAGCGGCAACCGGAACAGTAATCACTCATTCGATTAATATAGTTTCCTCCCGCCGCATAGGGTTTCGTTCCCACCACACCGCCGTCCGCATGCATCACCATTCCGAGTGTGTTGGGAAGCGTCACCCAATCGACGGCATCGACGTACATGCCAAGATACCAGTCACTGATGACGCGAGGGTGAATTCCGGAAATCAAAGCAAAGTTACCGGTCACCATCAGTCGTTGAATGTGATGACCGTACCCGTGGTCGATCACATGCCGCAGCGATTCGCGCAGACAATTCATCCCGGTGTCACCGGTCCAATAGAATTCAGGGAGCTTCCCGGTCTGACCGAATTCATTGCGATCAACATAATCGGCTCCCTCGTAACGGTAAACACCACGAATGAACTCTCTCCAGCCCAGAATCTGTCGAACGAATCCTTCAACACTGGAGATGCGAACGCCCCCCTTTTTATACTCCGCAACGGCATGGGCAATGACTTCGCGCGGGTTCAAAAGCTTGAGATTCAGTAACGGCGACAGCAATGAATGGAACATCCACGGCTCACCCGTCACCATGGCGTCCTGCCATGGACCAAAGTCCGGCAGACGATATTCAATGAAGTGATCGAGAACAGCCTGAGCATCCTTGCGCGTGACAGGCCATCCAAAGTCATCGAGCCGCCCCGGAAGATCCGGCAAACGACGCCTGACCATTGCAATCACTTCTTCCGTGATACGATCGGGTTTGAAACGCGGTGGGTTTCGAAGCCCGGGCATGCTCGCGGAAGGCGGTTGCCGGTTGCTCTTGTCGTGGTTCCATTCCCCGCCTTCAGGTTTGCCGTTTCTGTCCATCAGCACATTGTGCCGCTTCCGCATACCGCGATAGAAGTATTCCATCACGAGAGACTTTCTGTCTTTTGCCCAATTCGCGAACTCCTCCGGGCGGCAGTAAAAATGGTCATCGTCGCGAATCTTCAGGTTCAGGCCGTGGTCTTTCACCACGGACTCCATCAACTCCTGAACGCGCCACTCGCCGGGTTGAGTGACGGAAAGGCTCTCCGGCGCCAGAATATCGATCGCACGAGCGATCTCCGTGTCGAATGCCTGCGTGTTGTGTGGGTCATCCATTCGTACGTAGCGCACACGATAGCCACGCTGCACAAGATCCAACGCGAAGTGGCGCATCGCGGAGAGAAACAGAACGGTGCGCTGCCGGTGCGAAGGAACATGGGTCGACTCGTCCTCCACCTCCATCATGAGAACCGCATCCTGATTCCTGTCCAGCCCTTCAAGTGCCGGCGCGTCAACGTCGAGCTGATCGCCTGCCACGATGTGCAATGTGCGAACACCGCCCTTTGGAGCTGCTGTTGAAAGTGCTGATGTGAAATCTGATGTCATGGCAATGCGTTCCTGAGAAAAACCAGAGCGACGATGGCCCGTCCCGTCCAAAGCACCGTGCGAATCCAGTTTGTCGCGACCAGTTTCGCCGCGGCATCGGCATCGAAAGCGGCGGCAAGCCGGTTGTGCAGCGGCACCTGGATGAAGAAAGTCGAGCCCCAGATCAGCAGGACGGCCACGAGCGCTGTCCAGGCAAGCGGCGGAGCGATTCCGCGCGGTGTCATGAAAGCAATCAGAACGGCGGTCACCAGTTCCGCCAGCATGAGCGGCATGACAACCCATGTGGTTCGCGCCTGGTGCCGCGCTTCGTAAGCGGCAAACGCTTCCGGTCCGACGCGGGAAAAGAGCGGGTAGTGAACGACCTGAACGAACCAGATGAGACCTGCCATCATAACGGTGGCAAGCGCGTGAATCAGGAGGACGGTGCCGGCGGTTTGATCTGTCATGGTTGTTTCCGATTCGGTGAAATCCAGAACCATGCCATGGTCACGGGTTACGCGTGTTGACACGTCAGCGGGCGGCCTCTACGTCTGCCGCCAATCGACCTGCGGAGAAGAATTCATGGGCAATTCCACTGTCACAATGCAGACAAGCAAGGGCACCATCAAAATTCAGTTGTTCGATGACAAGGTGCCGAACACGACGAAGAATTTCAAGGATTTGATCAACAAGGGCTTCTATGACGGCCTGGTGTTCCATCGTGTGATCAAGGATTTCATGCTTCAGGGCGGATGCCCTCAGGGAACAGGCCGGGGTGGTCCGGGCTATCAGTTCGCGGACGAGTTTGACCCGACGCTGAAACACGACAAACCCGGCATTCTCTCGATGGCCAACGCCGGTCCCAACACCAACGGAAGCCAGTTCTTCATCACCACCGTCCCGACTCCGTGGCTCGACAACAAGCACGCCGTCTTCGGCGAAGTCATCGAAGGATTGGACGTTGTTCAAGCCATCGAGGCCACTCAGACAGGTCCCGGCGATCGCCCCGTCAATGATATCAAAATGGAAAAGGTAACGGTGGAAGAGGGATAAGGGGTTCGACGTTTTTGCCGGCTTGTTGATTTGGCAAAAGCGAACTCGTGAAGACACCAGGTCACGAAGTGTTACGAAGAGTTTTTTCGTGCCTTCGTGACTTTTTGCTTAAGTTTCTTTTGCTTCATTCATGTGAGTTTCAACCTGCTCAAACCAGCTTGTCCAGTGCGAATCCCGCGAACGTCAGAACAAGAAAGAAACCGCACATGTCCGTCACGGTGGTCAGCATGGGACCGCTAACGAGAGCGGGATCGAGTTTCAAACCCTTGAGCATCAGCGGCACCAGGCCACCAAAACAGACAGCGATGACCGTATTCAACCCCAGTGCCGTTCCGGCAACAACTCCAAGCCACGGATTCCCTTTCCAGAGAAAGGCAACAAAACCGAGCAACAGAGCGAGCGCGAAACCGTTGATCAGACCGACAGCCAGCTCCTTGCGGAACACCCGGAGAAAATCGCGCGGCTTCGCCAGGCCGAGAGCGAGCTCGCGAATACTGACGGCAACAGCCTGATTGCCGCTGCAACCGCTCATGTCGCTGATGATGGGCATGAAAACGGCCAGCGCGATCACCTGGTCCAGAACGTCCATGTTCATGGCAATGACGCTCGCCGCGACAACATTCAAAACGATATTCAGCGAGAGAAAAGACAAACGCCGCGAAAAACGTTTCGCCAGCGGCATGTTTCGCAGTTCCTCGCCACCGATGATACCACTGACTCTCAGAAAGATACTGTTGGCTCTTTCAGCACTGGCTTCCTCAACGGCGGAACGGCGCAACACACCGACGAGCCGGCCCGATGAGTCCAGCGCCGGCACGCCGAAAAACCGGTGCTCGCCAAAGAACTGTGTGAGCTGCTCCAGCGGCTGATTGTCGCGAACATGGACCGCGTTCGCGATCATGACCTCGGCGGCGGGCCGGCCTTTTGCGGTGAAGAGAAGGTCGCGCATTCGCAGCACGCCTTTGAGTCGCCCGCCGGTGTCCGTGATATAGGCGTACTGCACATCGTAATCGGCGTACTCTTCACCGTGATCCTGCATATCCTGGATAATTTCGCCAACGGTCTTGTCGTCAGTGTAAGCGAGATACTCGGTGATCATCAAACCGCCCGCCGTATCCGGCTTGTAGGCGATCAACTCCCGAACGTCCTCCGCCTCATCCGGATCCATGTGCCGGAGAATCTCATCCGTGCTTTTGAGATCCATGCCGCCGAGAATATCGGCACGAATGTCACTGTGAATCTCATCAGCAATCACACCGGCCGCCACCGGCTGCACGGACTCGAGGAGATCGCGGGCCTGCTCATCGGCGAGTTCTTCCAGCAACCCGGCCGCGTCTTCCGGCGACAACATGGTCATCAGGGCTTCATGCTGGTTCCTGCCGAGGTGAGATATGGCTCTCGCGCGGTCCGCAGGTGAGAGCGCTCCGAGAAACTCGTCAAGTTTCCCGGCATCCTTTGCCTCGAGGATCTCTTCAAGACTGGCGGCGGTGAGTTTCGGTTCGTCAGTCATTGATTCGTGAGAGCCCTACCAGATTCCCTTGTTGCCGGTGTTGGGAACACACTGTCCGCGTGGTTCCCACACCAGAAGCTTGCCGCGCCGGTCCTTGTCAGCGATCTGAGCGTCGTCACCGGCTGAGATGCGGGTGGGATAGCTCAGAAGCGGCCGGTTCCAGCACGTGCTCAGCCATGTTTCGTTTTCCCTCAGCAAATCGATCTCCACATCATAACGGCCCGTTTCCAGGTTCCGCGGCACATGGACCGGAAGAGTCAGGTCCGCGTGATCGCCAGGCGCGATTTCACACGCGATGTGCAACTTCTCCCCTTCCCATTCGGCGTAACCGCCCTCGTGCTCCTTCCAGTGACAGGACAGCACGTCGCGACGCGACACCCCTCCGACAGGCTCTGTTCCAACGTTCGTGACACGAATCGGAAGTTCCAGCGATTCGCCCGGCTTGTTTGCCCGATCGAGAGCCGAGGAAATCGCATGCTTGTTCCAGGCCGAAAGATAAGCGGCGAACGGCACGTTCATCACCTCGACATCCAGTTCCATCGCGCTGTTGCCGCGTTCTCCGAACCAGGTGACGCCCTCATGCACAAGATCGATCTTCAGTTTCATGGGCCCTGCATATCGTACGGGACGCACGTTGAGTTTCATCTCGAAAACGGCACCCATGACAACGTCGTCAGGCACCTGAACGTGATCCCCTTCGTCGATAAGCTCATTCTTTCCATTGAGCAGACGGTAGCTGAGCGTCACGCGGGCATTGCGTGTGTTCTCACGAATCATTTTCTCATCGCGAGAGGCAAAAACATCCGCGGCAAGACCCTCCTTCGGGACGTTATTCGCACTCGGGTTCCACAGGAACCGCGCTGTGTTGCGAATTTGAAGCGGAATCGCCGTACCCGCGCTTCCGTCAATGGTTGTCAGAGGCCCCTGAACCCTGATCTCCGCACCGTAGATGGATGAATGAGCGCCCTCGATCCAGTTACAGGATGCTCGCCGGCAGCTCCCCCAGTATTCACGTGTCTTCATGGAACGCCGAAGGTCCTTGTACTTCTCACCGTTCCAGATTTCACCGAAACTCTGTGTCCTCAAATCACCCATCACTTCATCGCTGAAGCAGCAGGGATAAACCAGCCCGTCGGACTTGATGTGCACGTGAGTCCACGGATTGCCACAGCTCTTTGGCGGTGCATCATTGGGGATTGTATGGGGAATGGGAACCTTGCGGCGAATCGAACCAACCACCGGAATGGAATCGATAACCTTGTCGCGCGCCTTGATGGCGCCAAGATAAACGAAAGCGCCGGAGCGACCGCCACTTTGCAGCCATGTGTTTTCCAGACGCCAGCCGATCCCGTGGCGCCACAGGCGTTTCACCAGATTCGCCGTGTATTGAAGTGAAGACACGTCACCACCGCCAGCCGATGAATCCCTCGGCACGTCAATCTTGAAAGGTTTGCGGTGATAATTCGTGTGAACGTCAAGCTCGACGGCACGGCGGTGCGCTTCACGGAATTTGCGAACGGTTTTTTCCTGTTCATGCACGAGGGAAAGATGATCCATTTCCTCATCGTCGACATACATGTTCGGGTTGTACTTCACGGAAGCAAACCCGTGCTTCTTTGCCATATCGACAAAGTCCGCCGCTTCGTCAATGTTCAACGTCGAACCGACCACGCAAAGATTTGCGATCGGCCACTTCGAGTTTCTGCGTTTCTTCACGCGATTGAGCAGTTCGATCTTCTCCAGCAGCGTCTCCCACTCACCACCGCGCCGAATGGCCTCATAGGTTTCTTTTGATGCGCCGTCGATGGAGGCATTGTCGTAGGCAACACCGCTGTCGACGAGATGTTCCGCCATTTCCTCGGTCAGAAGCAGAAGATTCGTGAAAAAACCCAGCTTCAGACCGGATTCGGAGTCGATCTCACCAAAGAGGCGCTTGATGCCGGGGTAGAGAAGAGGTTCGCCAAAGCTGGAAACGGTGATATCCTGGGATGCCGGAAAAAGATCCCTGAGCACGGGTTCCAGAATATCGTCATCCAGATTCGACCCCCGCCCGTGGTACTTGTCGCGGGCGCACATAATGCACGCAAGGTTGCACTTGGTTGTGACTTCCAGCTGAACGGACCAGGGCATGGACTCCATGGAAACGGAGCGCCGCCGCATCTCCAGCGTGTTGCGAAGCCGGTTTGTCCGAGCGGGATGAGTCATACGCCTGCATCACAAATGGATCCGGTCGGCCGTCTGCGGCGACCGGAACAATCGTGCTGCACCTGCCGTGCCACGACAAGGGAGGACTGCGGATCAGCCTCCGGGAGCGGCTGTGGAATCGCGCACGATAAGCTTTTGCGCGATATACGAAGCCACGCTGGGACCGCCGGGGCTCTCAATGCGTTGCATCAGAAGTTCAAGAGACTGACGTGCGACCTGCTCCAGATCCTCCGCGGTCGTGGTCAGGGCGGGGCGGTTGTGGCGGGCCCAGACACTGTCTCCGAAGGCGGCAAGCGAGACATCTTTCGGCACTCGCAGACCCGCCTCCATGAGCGGCCAGAAGAGCATACCGGCAAAAACCTCGTTCACGAGAACGAGAGCCGTGGGAGCATCCTTGCGCTTCATAATGTCCACCGTGTCGTCAATCCAGCCGTCACGATGATCGATAATATGGCGCGGATTCATTTTCAACTTCGCCGCGTGCATGGCCCTTCGCACTCCCTCGAGACGCTCGACGATACACCGGTTATAGGGCTCCGCGCCCACAAATCCGATTCGCCGATGGCCGAGATCGATGAGGTGACGGGTCATGGCGGAGGAAGTTTCCGTCTCTTCCGCGGTGACGCAGTCGAAACCGTATCCTTCGATCTTCCCGATAATCACAAAGGGAAAGCTGGACTGGCGCAGATCGATGAGGTGATCGAGAGACGTGCGATTGTCCCAGTCGTGGACGGGGAAGACAATGACCCCTTCCGCCTGATGCTGCTGCATAACGCTGATATTATGGCGCTCTTTTTCAGCGCTTCGTTCGGAATCCGCGATAAGGATCTGGTAACCTCTGGGTGCCAGCGCCTGCTGAACCGCGCGGAAGAACCGAACGTAGGCAGGGTTCTCGAGGTCACCGGCAACGAGACCGATAACATGACTTTTCTGCAGGGCAAGATTCTGGGCAATGCGGTTCGGTGAATAACCGGCGCGCTGGGCCAGCTGAAGAATACGGCGGCGTTCCTTCTCGGAAACGCCGGGCTTGTTGCTAAAGGCTCGGGAGACGGTCGCCGTGGACGTGTTTGCCAGGCGTGCAAACTCACGAATCGTCATCTTGCGGGTTGATTTGGGAGTGCTGGCCATGGAGCGGAACCTCTCGTGAATCCTCCTTCCTCGGCCGCACCGCGAAAACGGTTGCGGTACTGTTACGTCGTTACGTGATCTCGGGAGAAGCGCTCCGGTGCGTCAAAGAAAATCTCCCTGTTCGCCATCGGACCGGCGGCATTCCCTTCTTGATCCCGCCCGGGGTTTCGGCGGATTCGGGCTGCCACCGAAACGGCGGCAACCACTCGAGGCAGCGATGGCAGAACCCCACGATCACAGCCACAGCCAGCAGGACCCGATCGATATCTGGCACGTTCGTGGACATTTCGCCACGCGGGTCGGCTTCATCCTGGCTGCTGTCGGTTCCGCCGTCGGCCTCGGCAATATCTGGAAATTCCCCTATATCATGGGCGAGAACGGCGGAGCCGCGTTCCTGCTTGTTTACCTTGTTTGCATCGCCTTCCTTGGTCTTCCCGTCATGCTTGTCGAGTTCGTGATCGGACGGGCGGGGCAAACCAGCGCCGTCGGGTCTTTTCGCAAACTCTCAACGGGGACCTTTCCCTGGTGGCTCAACGGATTGCTGGGAGTCTTCACCGGTTTTCTCATTCTCAGCTTCTACAGTACGGTGGCCGGCTGGATCCTGTTCTACATGCTCCATGCGATTCGTGGAGGATTCGCCGAGTTCGCCACCGATGAAGCGACAGCGGGAGCTTTTTTTGGCAACTGGATTGCCGGTGGAACCGAACCCGTCGTTTATCAGTTCCTCGTCATGCTCATGACCGGCTTCATCATCTATTTCGGTATCGAAAAGGGAATCGAGCGCGCGGCAAAGTTACTGATGCCGTTGCTTTTCCTCATGCTGGGAGGACTGCTGATCAACAGCCTGCTTTCCGACGGCGCGATGGAAGGCTTGAAGTTCATGTTTCGGCCGGACTTCGGGAACCTCAGCTACAAGGCCGTTCTGGATGCTCTTGGCCATTCTTTTTTCACCTTGTCGGTCGGTATGGGTGCAATGATCACGTACGCCTCCTACGTCAACAAAGACGTTCACCTGGGGAAAACGGGTTTGGCCGTGGCAGGCCTCGACACGTTGATTGCTCTCCTGGCAGGCATCACAATCTTCCCCATTGTTTTTGCCTACGGCGTGGAGCCGGGAAGCGGACCGGGACTCCTGTTCGTAACGCTCCCGGAAGTGTTTGCGCGCATGCCCCTGGGCTCCTTCCTCGGCGCGGTGTTCTTCTTTCTCGTGTTTATCGCGGCTCTCACGTCCGCCATCTCGATTCTCGAACCGGTTGTCACGTGGATGGTGGACGACCTGAACATCAACCGCCACATAGCGGCCTTCGTAGCCGCTTCGACCGTCTTCCTGATTGGCATTCCGGCAACTCTGAGTGTGACATCGGATTCGCCTCTCGGTTCCGTTCTCATTCCTTTTCCGGGAGGTTCCCTTGGCTTCTTCGACCTGTTCGACAAACTCACCAGCGTCTTCCTTCTGCCACTTGGCGGGTTGATTTCCTGCCTCTTTATGGTCTTCGCATGGAAGCGGGCGAGCGCCATGGCGGAACTTGCCGGTTCAACCGGAAACGCGGGCCATATTCTCGTCGCGGTCTGGTACCGGATCGCAGCCTTTGTTGCGCCCCTTGGGATTGCCACCATTCTGATCTACAGTGTGTTTGGACTGGTTAACAAGCCCTAGCGATTAATATACAACACACACTTGCCAATTTGACTGGACCACCCCCAATCGGGTGGCCAGCCTCCGCATACCTCATCAAGCTGGATTTCCAGATACGCATGGCCGATCCCATACGAATACTGGCGGTGGGAAGCGAATCGGAGATTCGCAGCACGCTCACTGTATTCGTCGGCGACAACGCCTTCAGCATCCACCAGGCGGAAGCCTTTACCGAAGCTCGCCGGCTTCTTGAAAACTTCACAATGGATGTCCTCATCACGGATATTCCCGTCGATTCGCGCACTCTGTCCGCCTTCATAGACATCGTGAACCACGTCACTCCCGGCATTCAGGTCATTCTCATTGGCGACGACCGCATGTTCCCCACATGGCGGGAGTGTGCAAAAGCGGGCCTCTTTGATGAACTGATAAAACCCGTCTCGGACGATGTCCTGAAGCGCGTCGTTCTTGGAGCCGTCCGCCTGAAGGAAATCGAGGATCTCAACCGGCGCCTTCAGCAGGAAAACTATAATTATCAACAGCACCTGGAGGAACTCGTCGAAAAACGCACGCGTGCCCTTTCCCGCAGCCGCGACCGGCTTGAAAAATCGCAAATGCGTTACCAGGCCGTCATGCGCAGCACTCCTCACGGCCTCTGCATGCTGACTCCCGAGTGGCGGTTCGAATTCGCCAATCACGCGCTCAACAACCTGATCAACCCCGCATCGAATATCACACAGGAGCTCATCGGCATGTCGCTCGCCGCGCTCTTTGCGGACGAAAGCACCTTCGAGAGCTATACCCGGGCCGCCATCCATCAAATTCGGCGCCAGGGAATCGATGTGCGCGATGTACAGCTTCGCCGTCTGGACGGCACGCGCTTCTGGTGCGAAATCTCCATCGTCCGCCACGATCCCGGAAGCACCTCCGGCGGATTCGTTGCAACGTTGACCGACATCACGGAGAAACGCCGTGCACGGGAGCAACTTCTGCAGCAGGCGTTCTATGATCCCCTGACAAACCTTCCGAATCGCAAGCTGTTGCTCGACAAACTGCAGGAACTCATTGCCGATGCTCACGAGGATAACAACGATCGGTTCGCTGTTCTCTTCCTGGACCTCGACCGATTCAAGAACATCAACGACAGTCTCGGGCACATCGCCGGCGATGAACTGTTGCAAAAAGTCGCTCTCAGACTGGTGGAATGCCAGCGGGACACGGATCTTGTCGCACGCATCGGTGGCGATGAATTCGTCTTCATCGTCGAGTCCATGGGAGAGGAAATGCTGGCCACCTCTCAGCGAATTCTGGACGCCTTTGCAAGGCCCTTCCGCCTCCGCGGCCAGGAGCTGTTCATGAACGTCAGCATCGGCGCCGCTCCATTCAAGAAGTACTATACGTCTCACGTCGAAATGCTTCGCGACGCCGATGCCGCCATGTACGACGCAAAAGCCCGCGGACGAGGATGCGTCGCCGTCTTCGACAACCACATGCATGAAGTGGCACACCAGGCTTTGCGCCTGGAAACGGAATTGCGAAACGCACTCCTTCGAAACGAATTTGTCATCGACTATCAGCCCATTCTCACCCCCACCAGGAAACGGCTCGTGGGATTTGAAGCACTGGTCCGATGGAATCATCCTGTTGGAGACCGGCTTGCTCCCGCCGATTTCATCGGTGCGGCCGAGGAGAACGGGCTCATCATCCCCATCGGAGCATGGGTACTCGAAACCGCGTGTCGCCAGACCGCGGCATGGCAGGCCGAATATCCGAACGCCGAATGCCTTCACATCGCAATTAACGTTTCGCCACGCCAGTTTTGTCATCCCGACTTCATTCCCATGATTCGCCGTGTGTTGAGGGAAACGAAACTCGACCCCTCATCGCTCGTGCTGGAGATCGTCGAGTCCGTGATCACGGAGGGCCCTGAAATGGTCCGCTCGGTCTTTGCACAACTCCGTTCACTTGGTGTTGGGCTGTATCTCGACGATTTCGGGATGGGTTATTCATCACTCAGCTATCTTCAAAGATTCCCTCTCGATGCATTGAAAATCGACCGGTCCTTTGTTTCAAACATCGACAGTGTCGATTCTGATCGTAACCTTCTTTCAGCCATTGCCGGCGTGGGACGCGCACTGAATCTTTCGGTTGTCGTGGAGGGAATTGAGAGTGAAGCGATCCTCAACGCGATGACGGGAATACCTTACGACATGGCCCAGGGATTCTACTTCTACAGACCACTCCCGCCCGATGAAGCGGTCAGGTTTCTTGCTTCGCTGGAGGAGAATGGCCGGCTTCCCGAATAACGGGAACACCCCTTGCATTGCGGAGAGACAGGGAGCTCCCGCCTTGTACCATGAACTGACCGATCACTTCGTCGTCGCCGCTGACCACAGGAAGACATGGGATTTCTTCGGCAGTGCCGGCAACCTTCCCCGCATTACCCCCCCGTGGCTGAATTTCACAATTCTCACGCCCGAACCGGTTGTCATACAGCAGGATGCGCTTATCGACTACACCATTCAGTGGATGAATGTGCCCATTCGCTGGCGCACGCGGATCATCGACTGGACCCCTCCCCGTCAGTTTATCGACATCCAGATTCGCGGTCCCTATACTCTTTGGCATCACCAGCACACCTTCACGCCGGTTGAGACCGGTACGAAGTGCACTGACCGCGTCGTTTACAAAATTCCCGGCGGACCTTTCGCCGCACCGTTGCATGCACTGGTCATTCGAAAGCAGCTTCTCGATATCTTCCGCTATCGCCGAAAAGTGATCCGTGAGGAACTTGGTTGGGTGAAGGCCGTTCAGAAAGACGTCAGAATCCGGAAGGTCGGCTAGAGATCACATCCAGCGAGAGCAAGTTCCGCCGCCAGCTCCTCGCCTTTCTTTCCCGCTTCGGCGATTGTCCGAATGGCGTTCAGGCGATCAGTATTTCCCGTAACGCAGTTGAGAGCCCCGAACGCGGCCATCAGTTCAACGGGTGCATCGGCATCGAGCGAATCGAAGCTGTAGCCACCCAGCATGGCCGAGGCTGATTCAACTTCACCGGCGCGAATGTGGCAAAGCGCCAGCATCCATGCCGCGCGATGGTGATCCCGCCGGCGTTTCAGAGTTGTTTCAAACGCCTCTTTCGCCCCTTTCGGATCATTCAGGTGATAGTAGCGAACAACACCAAGATTGAAGGGAGCTGTCGCGTCTTCCGCCAGAGCCCTCGAGGCGGATGCAAAAGCGGCTTCGGCTTCCGCGTGGCGCTCGAGAGAAAACAGCGCCTGACCGCGAAGCTGATAGACCGGCGCATAACCCGGTTCCGCATTGTTTGCATCGTCGGCATATCGCAAAGCCGTTTCATGCTGGCCCGCTCTCCACGCGGCATTGCTGAGACGCGCGTACTCCGCATGAGCAAAGGACTCCGACCGGACATTTCGCCAGTCGCCCCATGACATCACGAGACCGGTGACAAGCAGGACAATCGTGGCGGCAAGCCGCATCGCATCGGTACGAAGCCGTCGTGCATCGACGAATTCAACGACTGCGGCAAGGCTGCATGCGCTCAACATCAGCACCGGGAAAACCAGGGGCATTCGCAGACGCCCGCTTGTGTAGTAGAGCGAAATGCCCCCCGCGAGCGATAACGCATAGATCCAGATCAACATGTACAAACTTCGCCGACCACGGGAAATGAATCGCACGGACGCAAGCGATGCAAGCGCCAGCGGCCATAACCACCCAAAGGAAACAGGAAGTACGCGAAGAACCGGCGAAAGCGCCTTGTGTATTTCAAAAGCCTCGAAGTTATAGATCTCGCGATCGCTTGTCAGATCCAGAGCCTTGAATGCCATTAGCCGAAGCCACGCCCCCGGATCGTCACGAATTTCTGTAATCGCCCGGCCCTTCCACCAGTCGTCCAGCGCACCGTGGTAGCCACCTTCCTCCGGAAAATTGACATCGCCTCTTTCAATCGCGGCTCGGAACTCCGTTTCCGCAATGAGGCGCGTCGGATTTCCGCTTTCCGAAGCGGCAAAGGTTCTCTGCGTCAGAAACCGGCCCGTCGTGCCGCGCCGATTCGCTTCGTACAAATTGAAGCCCCCCTGCCAGGGCAGAATCATCGCCTCCCCGGCGGACGCGTTGCGCACCCAAAGCATACCGGCGGCGATAACCGGCAGTGACACAAACACGGCACAGGAAATACATGCGAACTTTCGATGACGAACTCTCGGTATCCCGCCGGCAAACGCAACCCACAGCACCAGAAAAGGAAAAGTTGCCAGAACCGTCGGGCGATTAAGAAACGCGAGAGATGCAAACAAACCTGCCGCTGCCATCCACACAAGCTTTGATCTCTCCGCGGGCTCAATCCTCCAGCGGACAAGACTCCAGATCATGATCGACTGAAGAAAGACTGCGGAAAAATCGACAATGATACGGCTCTCGAGCCGTATCAGCGGCGCATAGGTTGCAATAACGAACGCGGCGGCATGAGGTGCAATTCTCCCCCGCCGCCCGGGACCGAGGATCGATCGAACGCTGTCGAATGCCACTGCGGCAAGCGCTGCACCCATAAGATGTTGAATCAGCCGAATGCCCCAGAACCAGCCATCCGCAAAGACAAGCATCACAGCGGCAAGCAGCAGTGGATAAAGAGGAGCCTTGAAGAGAGGCTCGGGGCCAAAACCTTCACCGGCAAGAAGCTGCCGTGCACTCCGCGCAAGCTCGTATTCGTCGAGCAACGGCTGGAAGAACAAAACGGAGGTTGTGCCCTGTTCGACAAGGTAGACCAGCCGTGGCACCAGCGCGATGCCCAACCAGATCAATGGCCAGCGCAGGCGGCCGCTCAACGGGGACTCGTCTCCATGGGTTCAGGGTACGCGTGAAACGCCGGAAGCACGCAAGGCACAACCGGCGTGGCGGAAGATCGTTTCAATGGCGACCGGCGCTATTGCGACACCAGATGCAGTTGATACGGCAGGCTCGACGTTCCCAGAACCATCATGCGCACGCTGATCACCTTGCGTTCTCCCGGCGCGATTGTCAGCGGCCCGTTCGCAAGCATTGTTGCATCGAAATAGGGTTCCGCCACATCGTCGGACGTCTTGCCCGCCCAGCCGATAACCGCCGGAAGCTCTTCCAGACCCGCCATGGCAACGGAGGTTTCGCCAATCGCCATTTGCCACACGAGACCGATCTTTTGGTCCTGCTTGCCGAAACGCAGATCCACCGTTTTTTCCGCATCGCCGGAATTGGCCAGAGTCAGGTTGAGATAGTACTCCATCATGTAGTTCCCGATGGATTCGGGACGCACATAAGGAGGATAGAGCGTCATCGGTGCCGTTTGAACCGCTTCTTTGCAGTCAGGCGCCTGAACATAAGGCAGAGCCATTTGGAACCCCACGCGATTGTCCGGCAGAGCCGCGATGTCAAAGACCAAAGGATCGCTCTGCCACATGACATTGTCCATTACACCAACCACACGGCGGAGATGGCATTCCGGCGGAGGGATACGGAGATCCATCCATTCCTCGCCCGAATCGGAACCAACCGCCATATACTCTTCAGCAAGAGACTTCATTGTGGACCTGTCGTCCTGACCTGGAATCGAAAGCGTTGAGACAATAAGATTGGGTTTTGACTCCTCTTCTCCGCGAACATCGGCACGCAGCGTACCCGTGACAAATACCGCCCGTGTCAGATCCTCCGCGTCCGCCGCCGCACCCAGTTGCTTTGTATAGCCGATGATTGCTCCGTCTCCTGGCGCGATGGTGAGAGGAGCAACCGGGGTGTCCCAGACCTCATTGAAAACCGCTTTGCCGAGAAGAGATTCCACCCCGCCCGGCCGTGCGGAATTCGGTCCGTGAAAGATCGCCTGACGTGGAGCCACGGTCACCGATTCATCTCCCGCATTCTTTGCATAAACAACGATTCGCCGGGTCTCGCCGGGTGTGTGCTTCTGGCTGAGATGATAGAGAAACACCTCAAAAGAATCGTCGATGGTTTCAAAACCCGCGTTGCGCTGTGTTCGCATCTCCTCCGGCACCGGACCGTCGTCCTTTGTCTCAAAAGGCGGCAGCACCGGCATCGTGGAGTACAAAACGCCGTTTGTATAATAGAGTTCCGGGAGATCGGAATCGATGCGATAAACGGTACGCGGACTCGGAAGATGCGAACCCGGCAACAGATGCCAGTTACACCGGTTGCAGGCGAGAGGGTTCTCGCTGGCCAGCGGAAGGATGGGCGTCTGCGCCACGACTGAACCGGCGGCGGCCAGGACAAGAAAAACCGAAAGAACGCGGCTGAAAGACATGAATAACCCCGGTCATTGACTTGAACAACTAGTTGCCAGCCTATTTATTGGAAGCAAACGGACGCAAGGAGATCAGGATAATCAAATCCTGGCAAACGGGCGGACTTGAACTGAAGATCCCGTTCAGCGCGGCGATGCCATCAGGGAGCGGGGCCGACGGCTTCACGCCGCCCGTTCCCTTCTCCGCTGGCCAGACTGAAGAACCCTCAGTCCACCTCGAACGAGACAGCCTCTCGGCCGGCTGCGGTTTCCAGCTCGACCCAGAGGGTCATGGCGCCCGCGGGAGCCGTCTCCAGGTGAAAGTGAGAACCCGCCACAACAGGCGCCGGTGGGCTCACGAAACCTTCACCGCCTGCAAGCCATGCAGTCACGGGCCGGGCGCCTTCCGCTTCGATCTCAAACGTGGCCAGCCCCGCGTCCGTGGCGATACGGTGCGCCGCCACGG
>JANQSL010000143.1 GCA_028284075.1 Candidatus Sumerlaeia bacterium
AGACAGTGTTCGCATTAAAGTCGACAACAAGATCGACACGTACCCACGCAGCCGAGGCACCCGCCGAAACGGTTCCAACACTCGCGGTGGCACCGGACGACGAGCCTGTGCCGGCCAGAACAACAAGGTCGATATCCGCCTGACCGGCGGAAGCGCCACGGCTGAGTTCAAAGCCCCAGGCGTTACTGAAACCTCCGTTGTCGTGCTGGATCGTAAAGCGTGGATTGGTCGTTGCGGACGCGGATAAATCCTCCTCCACAAGAATCCACCATGTCCACGTATAGCTGTCGACACCGGCGACACCGGCATCAATGGCAGGACTGTAGAAGCGCTGCTGATCGCTGACAAGGCGATCACGAACACGGATGAACTGATTCGACGAGCCGCGCGGAGCGACACTTCCCTGGACATCGGAAACAACGCGCACCGTGTAGAGATCGCTGGAAAGCGGATCGACAATGCCCCAGCCCGTGATTGCATTGACCTCATCGCCCAGATCGACGCTTTCGAAATCGTCGATTCCTCCGGGCCATGTCAGTCCGGATGCGATAACACTTGCTGTCGTCGTGTTTGCCGAGCCGATGGAAGGAGTGTCGTCAATGTACCAGTCAGCGATCCGTGTACCGTCGCCGTCCAGCGCAATGGATTGTCCGTCTGCCAGCGCCGGAGCAAAATCAGCGTCTGCCGGCCAGATTCCGGCGCTGACGGCAACATTCGTCCGCCCCTGATTGGGAGCGCCCCACTGTACACCGGAGATGATCGACGAGGAGCTTCCGAAGGAACTGTCCCGATAAAGCCAGAAGTCTCCGTTTGCGGGACTGGCAGGCGTGCCCACGGAAATGCTGATAATTTCGTCCTCCGCAACAAGAGTCGAGGGAGACAGTGCCGTGGGATACTGGCTTTGATCACAGAGAATAACACCACTCCCGTCCACTGTGAATGCAGGACCCCGGTTTGTGACTTCGTACTGGTCGTTTACAGAAGAGGAAGGCAGGATCTCTGTAATAAAGAGATTTGTCTCCTGGGCTCCGGCTGTTGCAAAAAAGCCGGTTACAACCCCTGGTAATGCCAGTTTCTTCAGTGACTTGTGACTCATGAGCGCTTCTCCCCAAATGTTTTACTGTCGGAATGCCGCAAAGAATCAACTACAGAGCCGGTGTTGTGCCGTCCGGAGCCGCACAATTCCAGAGATCATTGTGAAGATGTAAGCTCGCGGACTCTGGACAATGCCGGGAAGAGCGAGAGACTCAATGCCACTGGTTTACCAGGATCGTGTTCGTGCGAATCAGGCACGAAATCCGGAATTGCCCGGGTCAATGATCGCGCAAGAGCCGGTTCTCGGGAACTCTTCCGTTGCGAGCACTGTCAGATCCTGCTGCAATTCACATACTTGAAGACACGAGGAGAGAAGCGATGATGCGCAGATTGCTGGCCGGTGGCCTGTTCGGACTGCTCATGACCGGTTTCGTCACCGGCGAGGGATGCACGGAACAAACCAAATCAGCCAGTCCGGTATCCGGGCCGGAGGTCGTTGAAAAAGGCGATGTGGCAAAGACCACTCGTGAAAAGAATCAGCTTAATCTTGGCGACTTCGACCTCGAGGTTCTTTTTCTAACGATCGCCTCTGGTGAACACACGACCACGGATGGCAACGACTACGCCATGCGGGCACTTGAAATTCCACTGATCAGGAGTACGGAGAGAAGGAAAGACACGCCTGAGGATTCGAAGCGGGTTTATCTCGACCTGCCACTCTTCCGCCTGTTGTCGGTCGACACCACGGATTTGGTGGACTATGATGTCAAGTTCATCGAGCTCCCTTTCATTCACATGATTCGCGTGGCTGACGAAAGCGGTCTTCATCGTTCCAGCCTGGGAAAACTCGGTCTCATGACCCTCTTTGATCGTCTCGAAGGGATCGACTACCACCGTGGACACGGTACACCCGGCGAGACCGGGATGCAATGGGAGGCGGTTCGCAATCCGTTCTTCCGGCTGATATCCGGTACGGATGCGGAAAATGAACAACGTTTTGGTTTTTTGACATCGCGATCCGCCCCAGGTTCCGGCGATTCCCGATTTGCACTGCTGGAGAGTTACTCCAAAAAGCATCTCGACGACTACTCCACTGTTCGCATCGGTGAAACCTGGCTTCTTGACACATTTCGGCTGGAACAGGACAATAGCGCTTCCCGCCTTGAGCTGATTGACTGCGCGCTGTTCTCGCTTGTCAGATCGCAGATCACAGCCGATGGCGAGACAAACGTGGAGTTTCTTCGCCTGCCACTCAAGACCCGTCTTCTGGGTTACGAACAGGACTCTGACAAATCCAGCAGCTTTTCCTTCCTGCGCATGCCGATTCTCGGTTCCGCTTTCCGCCACTCCACGAACACGGAAGACAATGACTTGAAAATTCTCTTCCTTCCCGTCTACTGAAAGATCGTGACTCCTTCAAAGTCTTCGTCAAAAGAGAAAAATCGCCGCCTTTCCGTTTCACGGACAGGCGGCTCTTCCGAGGATTTGCTGAAGCGCCTCAAGAAAACTCTCCTTTTCAAGGACGTTGCCGACAAGGCACTCCTTGAGATTATTGCGGAAACGGAAGTCTTTACCACCTACACTGGCCAGACACTCATGGAAGAGGGCGATGAGGCGGGAGACCTGTTCCTGGTTTTGTCGGGCCGTGTTTCTCTCCTGGTGCAGAGTATCAACCCGCCCATGGAAGTACCTCTCACGAAGCTGGGCCCTGGTGAGGTTATTGGCGAAATGGCTCTGTTCAAGGGTCAACGGCGCTACGCCACCATTGTTGCTCAGGAGCAGTGCAGACTTGTCCGTATCCCCGGTACATTCCTCCGTGAATTCGCCGAAACGAAAACCGAAACCGGCCTGTTGCTCATGCGCAACTGCGCGGAACTGATTGGCCTGAGGCTCCGGACAACCAACCAGCGCCTTGTCAACGTCATCCGCTCGCATAACTTTCGATAGAAACCCCTGAAACAGAAGCTGTTGTTCAGGCTATTCGATATTGCCCTTCATACCCGGGATCGGAGCATTCACAAACGGATCCCTGCCATCCACATAGTCAACTCTCTCGAGTGACAGCCCACATGCATCCACCGGTGAAATCCGCGGCGGAAGAGTTTCATCACTCAGGTGCCGCTTCAAGTCGTCCACTGACAGTTCACCACTCCCGACGCGGACAATCCCTCCCACCAGGAATCTTACCATGCGATGAAGAAACGAACGGCATGCGATAGTGATCTCAAAAGTCTGAAGGTCTCCCCCATGAAACGCCCGATCCCGCCATTTGTCGATTTCAAACCTCTGAATCAAAAGCCTCGTCCGCTTCGCCTGGCATAGCGTCGATCGCCACGCGCGAAACTCATGCTCCCCGAGAAACGCCTCCGCCCCCGCCTTCATAAGATTCAGGTCCAGTCGAAGCCTGGCCCGGCCCATCCGGTTTCGCATGAGGGCCGACAGAGGCTGACCGCCACAGAGAAGATAGCGGTACGTTCTCAAACGCGCATCACTCCTTGGATCGAAGGCGGGATCGCAAAACACTGCACGCCGGAAACGAATATCCTCGGGAAGGTGCCAGTTCACGGCACCCACGATACTGCGTTCCGGCAGAGACTCCGGCATATCAACCGCCACCACCTGACCACGGGCATGAACACCGGAATCCGTTCGCCCCGATGCACGAAAACGAGGTTCCTCCACTTTGAACGATCGGATGGCGTTTTCAATCTCACCCTGGATCGTGCGACTCGTGGGCTGCCACTGAAGCCCCTCATAAATGCTGCCGTCGTATTCAACAATCGCCGCGACACGCCGCAGTCCGGATGGTGGCAAAACAAAACTCATGGCACAGTCATCAAGATGCCTTCGGGGGACGCGAGCAAGGCTCAACACTCCCCGGGACCCGATCCCCCCTTGTCCTGGACCATCCTTTGCGCCTATGGTTCCGTGTGAGAGGCATGCCAGCATGATGGCACCTCACTCAGGACACAAAACCCGGCGGGATCTCATTTCCCGTTTGGATGAATTGAGAAACCATGAACGACCCCCGCGATGAGCAACAACAACAGGATCAAACGCCTGAGCAGGAGCCAGGCACACATGGCGGTTCCGCCAGTGAGCCGCCCCCCCTGCGATCTGAAACAACCGGGAGTGAGTTTACGGCACCGGGAACCCGGGCGGGTCAAAGCGGCACGGCTCATATTCCAC
>JANQSL010000152.1 GCA_028284075.1 Candidatus Sumerlaeia bacterium
TGGAGATCTGGACGGTCTGCGTGGTGAACGCGATGCGGCCGAACAGCAGCTTGCCGCTCTGCAGCTTGATATCTCGACGACCCAGGCCGACCTGGATGCTGCAGAGGACAGCCTTGCGGAACGCGGCCAGCGCCTGACGGACCTTGAATTTTCCCTGGACGAGACGACATCGGAGCGCGATGAGTTCGAAGCTCAGCTTCGCGAGGCGGAGCGCCAGCTTGCCCAGGCGCGCCAGGATCTGAGCATCGTGGAGGCGTCGCTGAAGGAGAAGGCCGGCGCAGTCGATTCGCTGCGCAGCGAACTCGAATCCCTTAATATTGAGTTGGACGAAACCAATCGCGGTTTGACGCTGACCATTGTCGATGAGCTGATTTTCACGCCCGGCAAGGCTCAGCTTTCCGAGTCCGGCGCCGACGTCATCGGTCAGGTGGCTTCCCTGATTCAGGAGAACTTCCCCGGCCGCGAAATGGTGGTGGAAGGCCATACCGACAATGAGCCTATCGTTCATTCCGGATGGCGCTCCAACTGGGAACTGGGTGCCGCACGGGCTCTTTCCGTTCTGCACGAGCTGTCAGAAGTCCATCATTTCGACCCGGCACTGATGTCGGCGACAACCTACGGAGAGTTTCGTCCGACGGCGCCCAATGCCTCTGAAGAGGGGCGGGCTTCCAACCGCCGATCGGTTATTGTGATTCTGCCGGAACGCATGCCTGTTAAGAGAAACCAGCTTGCCGGGCTGTAAGCTCAGGCGCCTCTCACCGTCTTTATGAACTGATCCTCACGGCCGGAGCGCGCCTCGTCTGCGCCTCCGGCCGGTGTTTTTCCATCAGGAAGGTCTTTCCATGATTCGCCGTCTGCTTCTGATCCTGATTCCCGTGATTGTCTCCGGCTGTGCCGGGAACGTTCGCCCTACCGGCTACCTTGAGGACTATGGGCAACTCCGTGAGACCGATACCCGGAAGGTGATGTTGAGCCTTAAGGAAGAGCAGGACGATTCCATCGATGATTACTTCCTGACACGGGCGGATCTTCGCCGTCTTGAGAAAAACGACAAACAGGTGCCTGATGCTCTCGCCGATGGTGTGGATCTTGAGGCGGCTCAGCCCGTGCTCTTCATTGTGGAAAAGCCGGAATGGCGAGCCACCACGCGTCTCGAGAGGGAGGAGGAAGGCAAGATACTCTTTACTGTTCGTGAGCGCTTCTATCGCTATCTTCTTCGTCAGTACCCGCATCCGGTACGAGTTCGCTATGCCTGGCTGCCGGAAGACACGTTGACCGAGGGGTATCGGGTCGTGACGCTTGAGACTGCGGTCACCGATATCAAGAAAGGCAACGGCCTGCTGCGATACATTATCGGCTACGGGGCCGGCACAACAGTGCTGCAACTGGAAGGCCGTTTGATGGATGGTGGGAAAGAATCCCATGCCACCATTGCCGACTTTGCGATCCGTGAGGAACACGGCGGTTATCCTCAGGGATTCTTCAATCCCACCGTGATGTCCGCCAGTTATTGTCTGCGTTATGCGGCGGAGCAGGCCATCCATCGCGTTGCTTCGGAAATCAGAGACACGATTCCTGCTGCGCGCCCCGGGGTCGGAGACTCATCCGTTGCCTCCGCGGGCAACTGAAGGCTCGTTCCACGCTTTCAGATCGAGGTTGTACTGCTTGCCAAGGCGTTCATTGGCATCGCGATAAAATTCCCGAAGGAATTCGGCCTCCTCTGCAGCCATATCAGGAGTCGTGCCTTCTCCGACAAAGGCTCCTGCCAGCTTGAGCTTGTGCTCCCGGACCTTGCTTGTCATTGTCCCCAAACCGATACTCTCGAGGAGGGATGAGGTGCCCTGCCACGCCCGGAATGCCATCCGGTGAACGGAGGGCCATCGGATGACTTTGGTGACGTTGTGCCGGTCCGGCACGAGTTCAACATCTCCGTCGTCCAGGCCCAGAAATTCACACACCGCCTTCCATTCCGTTGCGGGCTGAGAGGACATGTTTTCCGAGAGAATGAAGTGAACTCTTTCCCTGGGCACGCGGTCTGTCCACCGATCCAGGTAGTCAGCATAGTTTCCGTATTTCAGAATTTTCTTTTTTCCCTCTTGAGAACGCACGAGTTCGGGAAAATCGGCCTCGAAAATCTCGCCCCGCGAGAGAGCGAAATTGTACTGGGACCAGGCTCTGTGAACAGGGTTGCGAAGTACAAACACCAGACGAACGTTCGGCAAAACTTCAACCGCTCGGCGTGCGGCCTGGCCCGAGTAAAGGTACCAGACAGAGCATTCTCCAATCGATTGCCCCCGAGCCGCACTTTCGAAGAGCTTCTCGTACCAATCCTGACCTCTCTTGAACCGGGCGGAGAAGTAATTCGGTTCCTTGAGTTCCGGCATGAAGACGCTAGGATGACGCCGGAGCCAGCGGTCGAGAGCTGTGGAGCCGCACTTCGGGGCTCCCGCAATGAGGAAATCCGGCAATCGTCCCATAGAAAGAAGAGGCTCGCGGGGAAAGAATCGGTTTGCAAGAGATTAGCAATTCCGGATTAAGAATTCATGTTTGGCGGGCAACGGGAGGGCATCTCCCGGCGTTTACGAGGCAGAGGAAATTCCCCTCGGAATTCGAGCGTTGACAGATTCGCCCCGGCGGCCTGAAATTCAATCGGTAGCGGGCGAGGCCCGGTTCAGACGGAGATCGTTGAAATGGCTGAGTTTTTCTACGAGGCATTGGACAAAGGCGGCAAGCAGGTCCGCGGCATTATTGATGCCGCCAATGAGGATCTGATTATCGAGAAGCTGCGCAATATGGGGTATTATCCCCTGAAGGTTGTTCAGCACAAATCCAAGGCCACCGACGTCGACCTGTTCGCTCTGCCAGGTATCCGGAACGTCATGCACCGCGTTAAGCAGAAGCACGTGGTGACATTCACTCGTCAGCTTGCGACCCTGATCGATGCGGGCCTGCCGATTTTGCGTTCTCTGTTCATTTTGACGGAGCAGGTGGAATCGGTCGTCTTCAAAGAGAAGATCCAGCAAATCGCCAAGGACATCGAGGGCGGCTCCTCGCTTTCGGAAGCCCTGGCGAAACACCCCAAAATTTTCGACAACCTGTATGTGAATATGGTGCGTGCCGGTGAGATCGGTGGTGTGCTCGAAGCCGTTTTGAACAAGATCGCCTACTTCCTCGAGAAACGCCAGGCATTGAAGGGCAAGGTGAAGTCCGCCATGATGTACCCGGTGGTTGTGTCGGTACTGGCGATTCTGATCGTGGGCTTCATCCTGTGGAAGATCATGCCGAAGTTTGTCGACATTTTCGAGCAGTTGGGCGCGGAGCTGCCGGCCCTGACCCAAAGTCTGGTGACCGCATCCGATATTCTGCGAACGAAAACGCTCTTTGTTATTATCGGTGCCATTGCGATTTTTATTGTCTACAAGAAGATCAACGGCACGAGAGAAGGAAAGCATTTCTTCGACCGTGTGACGCTCAAGCTGCCGGTGCTGGGAGACCTTGTCCGAAAGGTGGCGATCGCGCGGTTCGCCGGTACACTGGCAACGCTGGTGACGTCCGGTGTCCCCATTCTCCAGGCACTTGATATTGTTCGGGACACCTCCGGTAACGAGGTGGTCGCCCGGGCCATGGACAAGGTTTATCAATCCGTCAAGGACGGCGAATCCATTCATGAACCCCTGAGCGAATGTGCCGTGTTTCCACCGCTGGTTGTGCACATGGTGGCTGTTGGTGAGGAAACCGGTGCCATCGATCAGATGTTAAACAAGGTTGCCGAGGCATACGAACGCGAGGTGGACGATACCGTTAACGCGCTGACATCGATTCTCGAGCCACTCCTGATTGTGTTCCTTGGTGTGATCGTTGGTACGATCGTTATCGCGCTTTACCTGCCGCTCTTCTCGATTCCGAAGGTCGTGAAGTAAGCTCAATGGCAGGGCAGCGAATCGGAAACGGACAGCGCCGGCTCGAAAGAGCCGGCGTTCTTTGTTTGATATGATTTTGAAGCTTCGCAGGCTCTGTCAGGGAAGCATGGCACTGAATATTGAAAAGCCGGACGATTTACGAACCTTCCTTGTTTCACGGGGACTTGTTTCGGCTGATGAAAGCATTGAGAGCGAGATTCTCACCGGAGGAGTTTCGAATCGAACGGTCTTGATTCGGGCGGACGGGCGGGAGTGGGTTGCAAAGCAGGCGCTGGAGAAGCTTCGCGTCGAAGTTGACTGGTTTTGCAACGTGGACCGCATTCATCGCGAAGCTGAAACCATGCGAGTTTTACACGGTTTCGCACCGAAGGGGAGCATTCCTGACATGGTCCTGGAATGCCCGACAGAACATGTTCTGGTCATGGAAGCGGTTCCGAGTCCTCATGAGAACTGGAAAGAGGTCTTGATGCGCGGGAATATCGATCCGGCGATTGTCTGTCAGTTCGGCCGACTCCTTGGCACGATCCATCGAGCCTCTCACGAAAGGCTTTCGGAAATTCCCAAGCCTCTGCTGCAGAAGGATTTCTTCGAGGATCTTCGACTGGAACCGTATTACCTCTATACCGCACGAGAGGTTCCAGGAGCGGCAGGTTTTCTCAAATCCCTCGTGGTGGAGACACGAACGCGCGCCTCCTCTCTTGTTCATGGAGACTACAGTCCAAAAAACATTCTGGTTTACGGCAAGCACATCACTCTTCTCGATCACGAGGTGGGGCACGTGGGAGATCCGGCTTTTGATGTTGGATTCGCCCTGACGCACTTCCTTTCAAAGGCTCATCATCTGGTTGAACACAGAAAGTCGTTTCACGATGCGGCCCTCCATTTTTGGGACTCCTATCGTGAGAAGAATTGTATGGATGCGGAGTTCGGTGCTCGTTGTGTTCGGCATACTCTTGGGTGTCTGATTGCGCGGGTGGCAGGACGATCACGGCTTGAATATCTTTCAACCGAAGAACGAACTTGTCAGCGGACCGTGGTTTTGCATCTTATGGAGAGCGATTGTGCTGAAGTGCCGTTGTTGATCGAGAACTTCGTTCACTTGATTGAGGTGTCCACCGTGTCATGAAGATTGAGTCTCTCTCCGCCCTTGAAATTCTGGACAGCCGCGGAAGGCCGACACTCCGCGCGTACTGCCAGCTTGTCGGCGGACGTCGCCACGCTGCGTCCGTGCCCTCGGGTGCTTCGACAGGTGCCGCCGAAGCAATGGAGCTTCGTGACAAAGACCCTGAACGCTATGGCGGAAGAGGTTGCCGAAAGGCGGCTGCAAATGTGTCCGGACCTGTTCATGATGCTCTTGCCGGCCGCGAGTTCGGGTCACAGGCGGATTTCGACGGAGCATTGATTGATCTGGATGGCACGGAGAAAAAAAGTCACCTTGGAGCCAACGCAATTCTCGCGGTGTCTCTGGCGTTTGCCCGAGCCGCCGCGGCGGAGCGGGAACAGGAGTTGTTTCGGTATTTCGGAAGCCTGCTGGAGCAGGATTCCTTTTATCTGCCGAGGCTGACGATTAATCTCTTCAGCGGCGGCCTGCACGCAGGGCGGCAGGTTGCTGTTCAGGATGTGCTTCTTGTTCCCCTCTCGGCAAAGACGATTGACGAATCGCTGGTACACACCAGTCGCGTTTACCATGCCGCCGCAGCGCTGGTTGAAAAACGCTACGGAATGCGTTTGCTGACTGCGGATGAAGGAGGTCTGGCACCACCTTTTGCATCCACGGATGAGATGTTTGCGACCACGGTGGAAGCGATTGAAGACTCCGGGCTGGAACCGGGGCGTGACATGGCCATAGCCGCTGATGTCGCCTCGAGTCACTTCTTCAGCCATGGTTACTACGAAGTGGATGGCGGCCGTTTATCAGCTTCAGAGATGCGAAAATGCCTTCAGCGATGGAGTGATCAGTATCCACTGGTCAGCATCGAGGATGGTCTTGCGGAGGACGATTGGGAAAACTGGCCGGCTCTTTGTCGCGACCTCGGAAGTGATCGGCTGATTGTGGGAGACGATCTGCTGTGTACAAAGGTCGATCGGATTTCCCGCGCGGTGAACTCGAAGGCCTGCAACGCCCTTCTATTGAAGGTCAACCAGGTCGGTACACTGACTGAGGCGGCAAAAGCCTTCCAGTGCGCCCGCGCCGCCGGTTGGCAGGTGACGGTCAGTGTTCGAAGTGGCGACACGGGAGACGATTGGGCGGCGGATCTTGCCGTTGGCTGGAGTGGCAATCAGTTCAAACCCGGCTCCGTTACTCAGTCCGAGCGTCTTGAAAAGTACAACCGGTTGCTTGAAATCGAGCATGACCACGGATTTTTACTACGCGGGTGGATGGAGTAGCCGCCTGCGATCGTTTCTCGTTTGTCTCTACCGGTTCAGCTTCGTTGGCCGACGAGCTGTTTCAGATCACGTTCGGCCTGACGCGCTTCGGGGCTTTCCGGCGCGGAAGCGACAAGACGTTTGAGTTTGCTGACAGCTTCATTGCGTTCGTTGCGGAAAAGATGCACCTGGGCGATGCCATAGAGCGCTGCGGGGCTGGCGCCTTCCACCTCAAGAGCTCGTTCGTAGGCGTTTGCCGCGCGATCGTACATGGTTCGCGCCGTAGAAGGCTTTGAGGCCTGAAGCGTACGGCCTCCTTCGCGAAGCGCCCGGCCGAGATCAATCCAGTTGTCCGCCGACAAGGGGTCGATGCGCGTGGCCTGTTCAAAAGCGTCTGCCGCCTTTTCGTAATCGCGATTGCTCAGAAACGTACTGCCCTGTGCGCGCAATGCCTGCGCCATGGCGGATTCGATGATCTGTTCGAAATCAGGATAATCCGCGCGGACATCCTCAAGAAGCGCGAAGGCCTCCGCCGGTTTCTTGCGACCGAGCAACTCGCCCGCGTCTTCCAGGGTCTCCGCCAGCTCCGTCGGGATCGTTCGAACTTCTGTTGCCTCCGGGAGTGCTGCAGAGCCGATCGCGTGGGAGATAATACCGTGGGCGGCACCGGCAATAACCAACAGGGCTCCACCGTAAACAGCCGCCGTCATCCACATGCGCCGCCTGATCGGATGGTGGACACGAGTCTTTCCGCGTCTTCTGCGTGCGGGTCGGGGAGTATCGGCCGCGGCCAGCGCAAGGGCCGCCTCTTCGGCATCATCCGATGCCGCCATACCCGGACTATGCATCGCGCGGGAGAGCGCTTCCCTTGCGGCGCGCTTTTCTCCCGGGCGGGGTCCTTTGACATGACGCGGCCGTTGAGCGGCGCGGGACGGCTCTTCCCTGACCTCGGGAAGAACGGCGCTTTTGCGGGACTTGTGAGACTTCTTTTTCCGCTCACCGGAGAGGGCCTTTTCCAATAGGGCCTCGGACAGGTCGGCACGCAGCTCACGGCTGAGCGGAGCATACTCCAGTGCGGCACGAAAGTACTCCGCCGCGCGGGAATAGTCACCCAGTTCCATGGCTTCCTGACCCGCCTGCGCGTAGCGCTCCGCAGCTGAGGGTTGAGAGGTGGTCCTGGGCTTGCCGAATCCGAGAAATGACATAATTCCGGGGTCTCCAGCTGATGACCCGACCATCAGCCAACCCGACTAACCGTCTGCGGCTCCCACAGCATCAAGAAAAAACAACCGGAAAACGCCGACCTGGCCACTCTTGCGGCCCCGGGGATGATGGGCTAAGGGGAACGCATGATCGGTACGGTGACACAAACGGCCCGCGACACACTTTTCTCCGGCGAGAGTTTCAGCTTTGCCGAAGGTCTTCGCACCCCGTTCCGCGGGCTCGCTTTTCTCATGAAACGCCCTTCACTGATGGGGCTTTGCGCCGCTCCCTGGGCGATCAACGTCTTCGTTCTTCTGCCGGTTGTTTTCCTGCTGATGCGCTACCTGATCTATCCCTGGCTGTCGGGAATGTTGCCGACGTTTGATTCGGCGTGGCTTGCCTGGCTGGAGCACGCAGGGAGGATTCTGATTGTTCTCGCACTGGTCGGAGTCGCCGGAGCCCTTTTTTTACTGGGTGCGATTGTGATTGGTGCACCATTTCACGATCTCATCGGGGAGCGGATTGAAAAGGAGCTGTTGGCCGACCGACCAGACCTTCAGGCACCGGCGATGGAGTTTTGGCCGGGAGTGCGCCACGCCATCTTCGAGGCCCTGCGTCGTGTCGGAATCATCATTCCACGATTCGCCATTGCACTGCTGCTGGGACTTGTTCCGCTCGTTGGGACTGTGCTTGTTGCAGCGTTCAATCTTTATTTTGCGGCGACTTTTCTGACTTTGGATGCCTTCAGTATGGCCATGGACAGGCGCGGTATTCCGCTCCGGGAGAAGACCGCCTGGCTCAGGGCGAACCGCGGCTTCGCGCTTGGATTCGGGCTGCCCATGCTGGTGGTGCCTTGTGCTTTTTTTCTGATGCCACCTCTCGCGGCAGCCTCGGGAACACTGATGTATTGCCGGTATTTGCTGGAAACGGAGGGAGGGGATGCGGCGGCCTCCACGGAGTAGTTTTGAACAGGTCTGCAGGCTGTGTCGTTGACAGCCCCCACCGCCGGGCGCCTGAATCTCCGACCGTCAACCGGGGTGTTTTCAATCGCTTATGGGTTCCTTCTTCGGCCAGCTCTTTCGCATTTCAACTTTCGGTGAAAGTCACGGAGGCGCTGTGGGCGTTGTCGTGGAGGGTTGTCCGCCGGGATTCGAGATATCCCTGGATGAAATCCAGGCGGAACTGGATCGCCGGAAACCCGGCCAGTCGAAAATTGTGACGGCACGGGGTGAGCCGGATACCGCTGAAATCGTCAGCGGCGTATTCGAAGGCAAGTCCATCGGAACGCCGATTTGTATTGTGGTGCGGAACAAGGACGCACGCGCGAGCGACTATGAGCGGTGGAAGGATATTTATCGTCCTTCGCACGCGGACTATACCTATGACGCCAAGTACGGCATTCGGAACTGGAGTGGCGGCGGCCGCGCGTCGGCCCGCGAGACCATCGGGCGCGTGGCCGCCGGGGCGATTGCAAAACGGATTCTGAAGGAACGTCTTGGCGTCGAAGTCATTTCCTGGGTGTCGCGTGTTCAAAATATCGAGGCCCGGATCGATGGCGGGTCAGTGACTCTCGCCGATGTTGAGAGCAACATCGTGCGCTGTCCCGACCAGACGGTTGCTGAAAAGATGATCGAATTGATCAAGGGTGTGAAGAGTCAGGGCGACAGCGTTGGGGGGACCGTTGATTGTGTTGCACGTGGAGTTCCGGCCGGCCTGGGGGATCCGGTTTTCGACAAGCTGGAAGCGGATCTCGCGAAGGCGATGCTGTCCCTTCCGGCAAGCAAAGCGTTTGAAATCGGAAGCGGTATGGAGGGGACGTATCTGAAAGGCAGTGAACATAACGACCGTTTCGTGAACAAGAACGGGCAGGTTGGCACGACAACGAATCGCAGCGGGGGAGTGCAGGGTGGAATTTCCAATGGTGAAACGATTCATTTGCGTATCGGGTTCAAACCGGTGGCGACGATTCTGATGCCGCAACAAACGGTGAACAACCGGGGAGAGGAAACGGAACTTCTTCCCCGCGGCCGCCATGATCCCTGCGTCCTTCCGCGTGCCGTGCCCATGGTGGAGGCCATGGTGGCACTGGTGCTCTGCGATCACTATTTGCGGCAACTCGCCATTCGCCCTGAAGGGGCTCCATTGACGGCGTGGCCGCTTTCCACAGCATGACCAGGCGCCGCGTCGCCGTTTTGAATTTTCACCCGGCGTTTTCGCCGCCGAAGTCCGGCGGTGAACTGCGATATGTGAACCTCATGACGCGACTCTCGCGCCGGTTCGATGTCCATCTGGTCAATCCAACCTTTGGAGACGCGCAGCGCGAGGAGTTTCACCACACGGAAACATGCATCGAGACCCGGATTCCGAAGTCTCGCCATTATAACGCCTGGCACCATTTCTTTGATAAACATGCAGGATTTTCCGAATGTTCGGGGCTTGTTTCCACGCTCGCGGTCCGGCGGCATGCGGAGTATCTGTCTGCCGCCCGTGAAGTCTGTGAAAGCGCGGATGTGGTGATCCATTCCAGCCCTTTCGCTTACCATGCCTGGCCCGCGAAACGTATCAAGTCTCATCAGTATTTTGTTTACGATTCCTACAACGTTGAAGCGAAGCTGGCGCGAGAGGTTTTCGGCCACGGTTTTTGGGCGAATCGTGCCGTCGCCAGAATCGGGCGCATCGAAGGCGAATTGTGCCAACGGGCGGACCTGATTCTCGCCTGCAGCCGGGAGGATGCGGAAGAGTTCCAGGATTTGTACGGGGTCGACGGTTCAAAAATCGCGGTGGTTCCCAACGGCGCGGACCTCGACGCAATTCGACCCGCTGATGATCAGCAACGAAGGGCGGCACGACGTGCTCTTCAGTTAGAGGATTCACGTCCGGCGTTTCTGTTTATTGGCAGCGGACATCCGCCCAATGTGGAAGCGTTGAAATTTCTGCTCCGCGATGTTGTTTCCGAACTGCCGGAAGTTGAATTCCTGTTTGCAGGCAGGGTCTGTGAGTTCATTGCCGAGGCGCCATCCAACATTCGGTTGCTGGGTCTGGTCTCAGACGAAACGAGAGCGCATCTCTTCGCGGGTTGCGATGTTGCACTGAACCCGATGTTCAGTGGCAGTGGCACCAATCTGAAGATGCTCGAATTTCTGGCAGCGGGTTTGCCGGTGGTGACCACACCGGTTGGAGCTCGCGGTTTGCAGATTGCCGGCGGCGAGCATGCCGTCGTTGTTCCACCCAAATACTTCCTGAAGGCGTTAACCGATCTGCTTTCCGACAGAAGGAGGCTTGATAAACTGGGTTCCGCTGCAAGGAGCCACGCCGAAGTGCATTTTTCCTGGGATACAATCGGCGAATCGCTTTGTGACTTGATTGAATTAAAAATGAACCCGCGAGTTCTTATGTTGAACGATTATCCGATGACGCCCGCCACAAGTGGTGGAAAGATTCGGCTCGAAGCGCTGGGGCACCAGTTGGCGGGTAGCGGTCAGAAAGTTACTCTGCTCACACTCGCCAAGGAAAGGTACGGACGTCATTTTCTCCATGCACCGAACTTTGAGGAGTTGAACGTGCGGCGTTCTGATCTTCATAATATGGTGGATCGAGGGTTGGCGCAGCCCGGTGATATTGCGGTGGATGATGTGACCGCGGCGGCGCTTCCCCGGCTGACAGCCGGTTTCAGCCGAGCGCTAAAGCGTGAATCGCGAAACGCCTCGGCTGTTCTTTTGAATCACTGTTATATGTCAACACGGGCACGTCGGCTGGCGCGCCGGATTCCATTGATCTACGAGTCCCATAACGTCGAATCGTTTTTGAAGCGGGATCTTTATTCCGGCGGATTTCTCGGAAAACGGCTGCGCCACGCAGCGGAAAACGCGGAGCGAACGGCATTGAGTCTTGCCAGCGCGGTGACATGTGTTTCCGAGGAAGACCGCCGTGTTTTCATCGACGAGTTTGCAGCTGATCCCAATGCCATCGACGTTGCGGAAAATGGAGTGCGATGCCCCGCGGAAGAGCCCGTTGCCATGGCGGACCGTCCACGTCTGCGAAGACTGATTGGGCTTGGCAAAGAAACAACGGTGCTTTTTCTCGGAAGTGGTCATCCGCCGAACGCGGACGCCGCCAGGTTTATACTTGAAAATTTGTCACGGGATTGTCCGGATGTGACGTTTCTTCTGGTGGGCTCGGTGTGCGGATGGTTTCCCCACGATCATACACCGGAGAATGTTGTGTTGATGGGTGAAATTGGCAGCGATGCAAAGGCATTCTTGCTGCAGGCTGTGGATGTTGCATTGAATCCCGTCCGGCAGGGAGCCGGATCCAGCTTGAAGGTGCCGGAGTATCTTGCGGCGGGATTGCCGGTGATCAGTACGGAAATCGGTGCCCGTGGTTTTCTTCGCGACGCAGCAAATGTTATTCGTGTTTGTCAGCGGGAAAAATTCACCGATGAATTACAGATGCTCGCACGGGATGGTGATCTGCGGCAAAGCCTTTCGACAAAGGGCCGGAGGCTTGCCGTTGAGAAGTATGACTGGTCCGTGACATTGAAGCCTCTGTTGAGGACCGTGGAGCGACTTGTTTCCGAACAGAATCCGGTTTCGACGGCTTCACAGTCGAGCGATCAGGTTGCTGTTCATGGAGGATCGTCACAATGACCGCATCTCCGCGAGCCGTTGTCCTCTGCGGTGGAAAGGGCACACGGTTGCGTCCTTACACAACGGTGTTGCCAAAACCGCTGATGCCGATCGATGATCGTCCGATTCTTGAGATCGTCATTGCTTCTCTGAAGACCAGTGGTGTTACCGACATCACGCTGTGTGTCGGTCATCTGGCCGAGTTGATTCAGGCTTTCTTCGGAAAAGGTGAACGCTTTGGCGTGAGCATCGACTACGCGATGGAGGACAAGCCTCTGGGAACGGTTGGTCCGTTGGCATTCGTCGAGAATCTCGGCGAGAATTTTCTTGTTCTCAACGGCGATATCCTGACGGACCTTGATCCGATGGCGGTTTTCAATCATCATGTTTCCGGTGCCGCGGAGCTGACCGTTGCAACATATGAGAGGGAGGCGACAATCGACTTTGGTGTGTTAACCACGGAAGAAAGCGGGGATCGAGTTGTTGGCTTCGTTGAAAAGCCAACACGTCGATATGAAGTCTCAATGGGTCTGTATGCGATGAACCGTGGAGTGTTCGACCTGTTCCGGCCCGGGGATTATTTTGGCTTTGATCACCTTGTCCTGAAACTGCTGGAGCAGAAGCGACCGATACAGCGCCTTCGGCACACGGGTAAATGGCTCGACATCGGCCGTCTCGATGACTACGAAGCGGCGCAATCGGCGGACTGGGTCTGACACTGACATGAATTCACTTTCGGGGAAGCGTGTTCTTATAACCGGAGCCGGTGGTTTTATCGGAAGCCACCTGACGGAGGAGCTTGTTCGTTCTGGTGCGAGTGTGCGAGCCTTTGTCCGCTACAATTCACGAGGTTCCCACGGCTGGCTTGATCGAACGGAGCCGGGTCTTGCAAAGCAGATTGAATTCGTCGCCGGTGATGTGACTGACGCCGGGCGCGTTCGCGAAGCCCTTGAAGGTTGTGATATCGTTTTTCATCTGGCTGCCTTGATTGGAATTCCGTATAGTTACCACGCACCTGAATCCTATGTTCAGACCAACGTTTGCGGTACGATGAACGTATTGAATGCGTGTCGAAATCAGGGCGTGGAGCTTCTTGTTCATACAAGCACCAGTGAGACTTATGGCACAGCGCAATATGTTCCGATCGATGAAAAGCATCCTCTTAATGCGCAATCACCCTACGCGGCGACAAAGACTGCGGCGGATCAGCTGGCACTCAGTTATCATCGCAGCTTCGATATCCCCGTCACGGTGATTCGTCCTTTCAACACCTTTGGTCCACGACAGAGTCTTCGTGCGGTTATTCCGACGGTGCTGGGGCAATTATTGTCCGGATCGAAGGAAATACGCGCCGGATCTTTACACCCTACACGTGACTTCAACTATGTCTCAAACACTGTCGACGGATTTGTCGGCGTTGCCGAAGCAAAGCGGGAATCGGTGATTGGGGAGACGTTCAATCTCGGCAGTGGTGCTGAAATCAGTATCGGCGATTTGATGGAGCTCTGCATGAAGATCACTTCGCGCAGGGCGAAGATTGTCACGGAAACGGAGAGAGTTCGTCCCTCAAAGAGCGAAGTTGAGAGGCTGCTGGCGGATGCCTCCAAAGCCACCGAGGCTTTTGGTTATCGACCGAAGGTCTCGCTTGAGGAAGGCTTGCGTCTTATGGCTGAATATCTATTGGAGAACAGTCCTGCTCGAACGGGAGAAACGTATGCCGTCTGATCGTGGGCATTCCTTCGTCGCCGATGGTCACGAACGAGGAGTACGCTCCACCGATGGCGAAATCGGCCGTCTTCGCCGCGAGTACATCGAAAAGCATTTTGGTGACCGTTACCACAGGGCGGGGTGGTTCCGAAAGTGGCTGATGGATCGTGAAGTTGATGATGTGGTACGAGAGCAAGCCGGCAAGACGTTTCCACCGGATGCGTTGTATATCTCGGACAAGGAAGAATCATCCGGGTGAGAGTTTCCGTCAAAGGATCTACATTCCCATTCCGCCCGTGACCTCGATTGTTTGTCCAGTGATGTAAGCCGCGCCCTCTCCGCAAAGAAATTCCACGGTTGCCGCGATGTCGTCCGGCTGGCCGAAGCGTTGCAGAGGGATTTCCTTTCGGATGGCGTCGACCTGTTGCTCGTTCAGTTCATCCGTCATTCGAGTCTCAATGAAGCCTGGCGCGACGGCGTTCACGAGGATGTTGCGCGACGCGAGTTCCTTTGCCAGCGACTTCGTCAGTCCGATCATTCCGGCTTTTGAAGCGCAGTAGTTCGCCTGGCCCGGATTGCCAACGACGCCAACGATGCTCGTGATGTTAATAATGCGGCCCCAACGGTTCTTCATCATGGGCCGGACGGCGGCTCGGCTCAGAGCAAACGCGGATTTGAGGTTCGTGGCGATAACCGCGTCCCAGTCCTCGTCTTTCATGCGCATGATCAGACCATCGCGCGTGATACCGGCATTATTCACGACGATGTGAAGTCCGCCAAGATCCTTTGCCGCCTTTTCCGCCAGTTCCGCACAGAACGCAGCATCACCAACGTCGCCATTGTGTCCTGTTGCCTTGCCACCGGCGGCGGTGATGGCTTCGACAGCAGCATCTGTACTCGATTCACTGCGTGCGTTGACCAGAACCGCTGCACCCGCCTGGGCGAGGCGAAGGGCAATGGCTTTGCCGATCCCCTGACCGGCTCCGGTAACAATAGCGACTTTATCAGCGAGATGAGACATGGTCCGGCCTCTCTTAAGAGCGGGCTGATTGCCCGAAGATTGAGTATTCTCCCCTGATTACTTCAGGGCCTCGATTGTTTTTTGCAGCGCATCATGGCTTTCCGTTGTGTGGCAGGGAATACTCTTGTCGATGCGCCGCGCCAGTCCCGCGAGGACTTTGCCGCTGCCGATCTCAACGAAAGCCTCTGCCCCTTCCGCAATGAGTTTCTCAACGCATCCGACCCAGCGAACGCTTCCCGTTACCTGGCGAACAAGAGATTCCTTGATTTCAGCGGGATCCGTCAGAGTATTGGCGTCCACGTTGTTCACGAACGTATAGCCCGGAGGTTCCAATGAAACGCTTTCCAGTGCGTTGCGCATGACATCTGCCGCCGGCTCCACAAGGGGGGAGTGAAATGCCCCGCTGACGGGCAGTGAAAGCGCCCGCTTTGCGCCCGCGGTCTTGCAAAGCTCGCAGGCCTTCTCCACAGCAGGCGGATCGCCACTGATCACTGTCTGAGTCGGATCATTGTAGTTGGCGGGAACGGCTACCGTTTCATCGACAGATGCAGCTTCACAGAGTTTGGCAACCTCCTCACCGGGAAGACCGATGATGGCGGCCATCGCTCCCGCACGTCTGCTTCCCGCGTCCGCGAACGCCTCTCCACGCGTTCTCACGAGCCTGACGCCATCGTCGAACGAGAAGGAACCTGCGGCATAGAGTGCCGTGTACTCACCGAGAGAGTGTCCGGCGACTGCAAAAGGTTCGATTCCGGCCGCACGGAGGACCGTTAGCGTTGCCGCACTGCTGATATAGAGTGCCGGTTGCGTGTTCTGCGTTTGCTTGAGTGTTTCTTCCGGGCCGCTCAGGAAGATGTTACTGAATTCAAAACCGAGGACTTCATCGGCCTTCCGGATAAGGTCGGCGGCCGATGGATCTTTGTCCGCGACATCGCGACCCATGCCAACCGTCTGGGAACCCTGGCCGGGAAAGAGAAAAGCGATCCTGGGCATTGCATGCTCCTGAAAAAAACTGAAAGTGAAACCTGTTACCAGCGAATCAGGCACGCACCGTAAGTGAATCCACCGCCAAAGCCCACCAGAGCTGCCAGCATTCCGGATTTCAAGCGACCCGTGGTGGCGGCCTCTTCCAGTGTCAGAGGAATACTCGCGGCGGCGGTGTTTCCGTATCGCTCAATATTCACGACGACACGGTCCTTTTCGAGTCCAAGCCGCTCCGCGGCCGCTTCGATGATGCGAATATTGGCCTGATGGGGAATAAGGAGATCAACCTCATCGCGTGTAAGGCCTGCCTGCGCCAGGACATTGTCCAACACTTCGCCAACCGCCCGGACGGCGAACTTGTAAACCTCACGACCGTTCATGGCGATGTAGGGCGGAGTGTCCTTGTAGGGCGACTTTTCGCCGAGCCCGGGGCATGCGTTTCGGATCGTAATCAGCTCGTTTCCACGAGCATCCGCACCGAGCAGGATGCTCAGGACTCCGGTCTCGGTGCCATCGTCTGACGGTCCGACAACCACGGCACCGGCTCCATCGCCAAACAGAATACAGGTGCCACGGTCAGTGTAGTCGACATAACGACTCTGGGCCTCCGCTCCCACTACCAGAACATGGCGATAAACGCCTGCGCGGACCATAGAGTCCGCCACTTGCAGACCATACATGAATCCACTACAGGCTGCGTTGATATCGAAAGCGGGCTTTGTTCCCATTCCCAGTTCGCCCTGAGTCTCGCAGGCGGCGGAGGGGCAGAGGCGCTCGGGCGTATATGTGCAAACGATCAGGACATCGATATCATCAATCGTCAGACCGGAGTTGGCCACGGCCTTTCGGCAGGCGTCGGCTGTCATCACGGAGAGCTTTTCATCCTCCCGCATGATGCGGCGCTCACGGATACCAGTGCGAGTGACAATCCACTCATCGTTGGTATCGACCATCTTCGCCAGGTCGTCATTGGTCAGTTTTTGCTCGGGAACGGTGGCTCCGAGGCCAAGAATTCGGGATCTTGTTGGAAGAGTCACTGGTTGGCTTTCCGGGGGGGTGGTACGCAATTCGTCAAACAACGATCCTCTGCCGCCCGGCGGCGGAGAGGGTCAAACGACAATGCACGAGCTAAAGGGAGAGGCTACTCCGCGGCTTCGGCGGGCTTGTCCGCCAGCCGTTCCTCCAACGTTGCCAGCTCCTCGTTCAGGCGCTTCACAAGATGCAGGCTGTGGCACTCCGCCGCCACTCGCAGGGCATTCATGAAGGCTTTCTTGTTGGATCGGCCGTGGGCTTTGATGGCGATACCGTTCACGCCGAGCAGAGGCGCTCCGCCATACTCGTCATAATCCGTGCGTCGTTTGAGCCGTTTCATCGCCGGATAGATGGCCGCCGCGCCAATCATTGAGATCGCGCTTTTTTTGACTTCCTGCTTCACGGCTTTGAACATCATGCTGGCCAGACCTTCGGAACACTTCAGCAGGACGTTTCCATCGAAACCGTCGCAGGCCACCACGTCGAAGTCTCCGCTGAAAATGTCGCCGCCCTCCGCATTGCCGATGAAGTTCAGGTCCGTCAGCTTCAACATCTGATG
>JANQSL010000179.1 GCA_028284075.1 Candidatus Sumerlaeia bacterium
GATCTGCCTTGTTCTCACCAAGGGTGACCGTAGCCTCTACAGTCCCGCTGTTTGAAAGCCACGAGACAGACACGGAACCGGCAAGGTCCGTTGTCAACAAGGCGCCGTTGTTGTATATCGCTAATGCTCCAAGGTGCGGCTCATAGCGCCGCGTTCCGCCGAAGCACTGAAGGTTCTCAACCTTTGTACCGAATTGGGCAAACCGCCGAAAGATGCCGCGTGCCAGACGTCTTGCACCCTGCCCGGACCTCACATTGGGCGCGTAGTAGACTCCAAACCGCTGAGACCCGGTGAGGGCGTTCGTGTATCGATATGTCCGTATGCCTTCCCGGGCGAATGTGTCTCGAGAGTGAATCTGTATTGTGTTAGGACCCTGACGCTCTGTTGTGAAATCTCCATCACGAGCGAACAGTTTCCCGGAGTTGCGCCAGTTCGCTGGAATATCTTCGTAAACCCTGACCTGAACAGCTACCGATGTCTTCTGTGTCTCACGCGGGATGTAGTAGAATTGGCGATCCGCATCAATCCCCACAATGCAGTCATCCATGGTGGCAAGATCCTCAAGCACCTTGGTCAGCTTGTCGCCTGCGTATATGGCAAACTCACCCACTTTGCATGAACTGGCGGGAGAGGTGACAGTGCCGGCCGTGATGGGAGACTTCGAATCCGGAACGATTCTGTTCGTAATCAGCCAATTGACAATTTGAAAAGCCGTCTTGAGCGTGGGATGGTCAGAGTTTTCCGAGACTCCAAATGTGATCCGGTCTGAAGATGGATTGTTTATCAGGGCAATTTCGTCGAGACGCTTCCACCAACCCTGTAAAGTGATTGATTGGGAACCATCCGCAAGCGAGGGTTTCACCTTGGTAACGCGACCGGAAAACACCGGAACATTGTTTGACTCTATGACCAGCTCCTCCGCCTCTGAGGTAACAGCGGAGTCCGTCCAGGCAGCGACGAATTTCAGGGTGGACTGAAAGCACCCTCCAAAAAGGCGGTATTGTGAGGTGAGCTCCATGAGCTCATTGGAAATCGTACCAAGAGACGCGCCTGTCTCGGCATTGTATCGCTTGATTGATACCGACACTGATCAACCACCTCAGTTTCCCGTCCTGCTCTCTAACCGTGACACGCGTTGCTCAAGCATTCGGACATCCTTTTCCGTCGATGATACTACGGCGCGTTCAGCCTCGTGTACCTTACCATGAGCATACTTGTCGGCGTTCGCGTCTGCCCTCGTGCGAAGGCCCTTGAAATCATCTGACAGACTTTCAATATCGCTGGCGTTTTCTCCTACATCCCTCTGAATGTATTCCAATACGGTCACGACCCGTTCGTTGATTCCGGCAAGATTATCGATGGCGGTCTTGTTTGATTCAACTGCCTCATCCTGATCAGACAATTCGTCTCCAAATGCATCAAGTTTATTGTATGCAATTCCCAGCGCAAAGATCATGGTGGCGATTTGCAGGATGGTAGGAATCCAGGAGCGTGCGGCCTCACGTTGGCTGTTGGACATTCTCTTGCTCCTTGATTTTTAGTTTCGCCAAATCCCACCGAATGGCGACACAGGCCAGAAGTGCAATGATCAGCATGAGAGTCATGATCACATCACTCTTCATGACAGCCTGACCTAACATGGGGAGCAGACCTCCGGCTACACCACCAACCGCTTCTTGCTTTGTAACGCCGTTTGTCACTATGCCCGTCCTGGTTTCTGCGTTCTGTCTTCCACGTCCGGGTTATATCCATCACCTGGCCTTACACCCAGGTCCTCAGTTGGCGGAGAAATGTCCAAAGCCATTCTGATTTGCTGCTCAAGGTTCGAAAGATCGAAGTGCGGGCGAATCACCCACTTGAATTCTCGCTTTCCGTCCTGCCTCTGTACCTGACTCTCAACACCCCAGTTATCGGTGTATGCAAACTCGACGGTTCGCTTTGCCCTGTTGATTCTGCGCGCACTGTAGCCGCGAACAATTGTCCAACCCTTTGCCTTCCACTCGGGCGTTTCGCACAGTTCAAGGAGACCGGGCGTAAGGGTCCCGGCCTCCTTGTCCTTACGGACATCCCGTGCAGTGAGTTCGTCAGTCACCATCGCCGAAGATCAATTCCCTCACGGCGTCCGCTGCATTCTTGGCTGCTGTAATAATGGACCCCACATTGATACCGCCAATTGCGACAGCGATACCCCCCGCCGCCAGAATGCTCAACCCGGCAACGGCGACCTTGGTGTTTTGCTCCCGGCTCTTCTTCAAAGCCGCCGCATGGCTGGACTTGAAGTCCTCAACGGCGTGATGATCCACCTTGAACTGGTCAGCGAATTCGCGGCCTTCAGGTGGAGGTCCGGGGTCCTCGGCCGTGCCTGCCTCCAGCTGCTCCTTGTACTCTTCACCGATCTTCTTGGCGCGAGCAACAAACTCTTCCTCGGACTCTCCTTCGGAGGGTCCTTTTGCTACATCCTCGAGCTTGTCCAGTAGTTCCTTTGTGGTTTTCACGCTACACCTCCGCTGCGGTAATTGTGTCAGGGGTGGGATCGTCGGCATCGTCAGGGAGTTCAATTCCGAATCGATCCGCAACTGCCTTCAATATCTCTACCAGTTCGCTGTATTCATCGAGGCTGCGAATGCCGCTGATGAAATCCACGGCACTCTTGGCCTCCTCGTTTGCGGCTTCGTCAACGGCTGCGATGCCTGACGCGCGAGCGAGTCGCCCGTCATATCGCTTGAAGACCTCACGGGCTCGTCTAACTCCCCAGCCGATGTCCTGTTGAGCATTGGATTCCCACAATGCGGCAGAGTTGGCCAGTCTGTCCCTGTATGCGTTCGTTGCGGCAATTGCCGCGTCTACATCGTCGCCAGCCGCAGCGAGTGCAGTCTGGTATTCGGTTTCAATAGCCTGTTCGCGTTTCAGTTTGTTCTGGTTAGACCTGTGAAGACGCGTGTGAAGTTTCCAGGTCAGGTCCTCCTTGTCTTCAGCAAACTGTTCTTGGGCGTCCAGTGTCTGGTCACTTACCAGATCAGCACTGAAATCGTTTCGGATTCCAACAGCTTCCTTGATTCCGCAACCTGTCGTTACAAACGCGAGCAACAGCAGGAGCGGCAGTGCGAGTCTTGCTTTCATGGTGTGCTCCCATGGATTGGAATGGTCGAGGGTTGCGGGTTATTGTTGTGTCAGGCAGTTCCTAATTCACTGCCGCGCTGAAATATGGCATCCAATGGTCAGTTCCGTTGACTTCGATTCTAACCATTCCGGTGAACGCCCAGCCGTGGCCGCCGCTTGCAGCGCTGGGACCAACAACAGCACCCGAGCCGTCCATCGTTGAAATGTTTGCATCTGGCGGGGCTGTTGCAGTTGAGGTCCCGTCATAATAGAGGAACGGTTCGTCTGTGTCGTTTTGGTCGATTGCAATTGCAGCGACAGCCGCTGACGCGGATGTCGATACCGTGGCGGGAACGGCTGCCTGAAGGGATGACGATGCAATAACTAGAGCGTTGGCGGGAGCAAGATGCGACACTCGCAACGGCCTTGTCCCACCGTATCCGAAGGCAAGCACGGGAGAGACATCCGTCTCGTGGTCAATGTTCCATTCGCTCCCAGTCTTCGTCAGGGTCAGCCCGCTTTCTCCGTCAACACTGAGTCCCCCCGTAATCGTTCCAGTTCCACTTACAGTCAGTGCATTGTCCGCAAGCTGCATCAGATCAACGTCTGTACTTGGTCCAATATCACCACCATCCACGCGCAAATCACCTGTGATAGTAGCAATTCCGGTAGTGGTGGTATCAGCGTTGAAAGTCAGATCATCGGGGGAGACTTCAATTATGTCCGGATCGCTCGGGTGGGCCACCGCCTGCGTTATGATTGAATTGTGCTGATTTGATTTTCCGCCAATCTGAAACCACTCAAGACCCTCCATAAGGAGAAGTATACCCTCGTTCTCCAAAAGAGTGACGGCGTTCGCAGACAGGTTGAGAGCGCTGGATGCAAGGACCGCCTTGTCCTGCAATGTCAGCGTAAAAGTTGCACTGCCGTTGTAAATGTATACAAACGTGCCATCTGTTTCCAGTGCAATGCTCGGTGTGGCGGTTATGGTCAGGTTTGAAGTGGGCGTCAGTTCCGTAACCGCCAGCCCGTTCAAATCGATAGTTGTTCCCGCCGCCGTGACATTGACAGCTCCGTCAGCCTCCAGGGAAAAATGGCTGGAGGCTCTAAGCGAGTTTGATGCGACGACAGTGCCCGCCGTAACAGCCCCCTCCACTACCGCGTCACCATGATCGTCCAGTCTAATGATTGGCGGATCGGGGGAGATACTTATGGTAAGCTCGGAAGCTGACCCATCGAAACTGAAGCTTGCAGTCTCGCCGTTGTTGGAAAGTATCAGGCTTGAAAACGTGGGAGTGTCGGAGGACCCAAGACCTATTGTGGCCCGCTGGCTACTTGCATCCACGTCGTCAAGAAACGCTCGACCGGCAGCAGTCAACGCAGCAATCGCGTATGTATCCAGAGCGGATGTGTAAATCATCCGGTCTGCTGCAGTAGTCAGCCCGGAGATGGATTGAAGACCTGCATCAAATGCCTGTACGTCCGTCCCAATGGCCAAACCAGCGCTTGAACGAAGGGTGGCTCCCGACTCCTTGACATAGTTCGTTCCGTCACCAACCAGGAACTCACCATCCAATGGAGCACCGGCTGGCATGAGATTGGACGTGTCAATGTCCGACGCCTCAAAACGTGACCAAGGCGCAACTCCAGCGTCATTCAGGTACAACGAGGTCGCATAGACAGGCAACTTATGCTGTTGGCCGCCAACCAGAGACGGCCACAGTATCCCGAGCGCGATTGCCAGAATCAAAACGGCGATGTATACTCTCTCGAGTTTCCTCATCCTACAGCGCCTCGCATCGGAAATGGACTTCGGGGTTTTGATGTCCCCCGCCCGCTATTCGATAGAGATACAAGTTATCGCCAGCCGTGGCCGGTATATCGACAGCCACCTCGTCAGAGAATCGCTCTGTATTGGCTATTGAGACATCCACATGAGATCCGCCACCGCCACCGATGGGAACCGTTGAAAGACGATATGTCGTCGTGCCCGTAGCCATTTCGTTTTCCGCGGATGTGATTTGAATGCCTCGGATGTCCCACGATGAGCCGACGGTGCCGCCAACCACGTAGCGTTTTTCCTCGCCGGTGACATTCGCACCCAACTGTTGGCCGGGAAAGTTCGCCGAGTAGTCCTGAGAAGCAGGTTCAGTCACTGGCACGATACTCCCGGGAACGGCCGCGCTTCCTGTCGGACGACCGACGATACTTGCATACGGATACGCGGTTGCATAGTTCGGGTCGAAATCCAGTTGAAGGTTCGTGTCCGGCTGGCTTGCAGCGGAAACGATCTGAATCGGGGTTTCCGGAAGCCGCGTGTTTGGGTTCAGAGTGATCTGCTCGCGCATCGTCTGGAGCGCACAGTTTGGAAATCCACGGTCGGAAAAGACGAAGAACTTGAATTCCCGCCCGCTCATGTGTGACCACAGATCCTCTATCCACTTCAATACGGTGGCCGTTGATGGTGTTGCCGGAATGTCCTGAACCGTCAGAGAGATTTGCGTCCCCTGGTTCGGCTTGATGTCCGTTATGACGGCATTGGAGGCACCGGGCGGCGACGCCATGTCGACGCTCTGCGATCGTACAATCTCGGCCTGCAACCATGGCGGCAGGTAAAACCGCGTCATGCCGTAGACGATGCAAGGGGCGTAAAAGATATCTGCCATACATCAGCCCCGCCTTTCCATGATCACCGCCGCCACACGCTCTGCCAGCGTGACTTCGTCCTGCCCGGGAGCACCGAAGACGTTGATGGAGGCTCCACCGTTTCCACCATTTTGACCACCGAGTGCAGCAGCTATCGTCTCCGCGAGACCGCCGATCCCGGAAATCTGAACAGGAATGTTTCCACCGGCGAGAGGGACAATGGCCTCGGGTCCCGACTCACCAACCATTGCGAGCATTGGATTCCGAGCGATACCGCCTGCCCCAAACTTCGGAATGCTCCCGGTTTCCGGATCTCCACTCTTTGCGAGACCGGACAGATCGACGAGTTTCCCAAGAGCAGTTGCTGAGATGTCGCTCATGAAGTTGACGATGTCTCGAACGGCGCCAACAACGGCGTTTGCCACGCCAAGTATCGATTCGAAGACACCAAGAACCGTGTTCAATACTTTTGCAAATTTCTCCGCCCATGCCACGGCGTTGTCACTTGATCCATCAGTGAACGAGCCGAACAGACTCTTGAGTACATCCCATGCGATCCCAAGGACATTACCGACCAGTTCGATTGCAGCCTTTGCAACATCCCATGCGGCTGTGAAAATGGTTACAGCATTCGGCCAGTTTTTGACGAAGAACTCAGCAAGCCACGACACCTTGTCGATGATCCAGCCGATTGCCACACCGACCGCCGGAATGACAGTGTTCGCGATGAACATGGATGCCTTGCCTACAAGGTTCTGTATTGTCGGAATGTTTGTGGTAATCCAATCAAGGAGACCTTGGCCAGATCCCTGAAGCCTATCCTTGATTTCAGCACCGAGATTCTTCGCCGCCTCGATGATGGGCTCAATGGCATCCAAGGCGGTCTTCTTTATCGCGTCCTTGTTCTCATCGAACCACGCCTTGAGGTTCTCGAAGTTGGAGAGGACGAACGCGGCCGCACCCGCAAACAAGCCCAAGAAGGGCAGCAACACCAAGATTATCCCTGCCAATGCCGGGAGTCCAATTGTCGCTAACGAAGCGATAATTGACGCCAGCACTACAAGTGCCGCAGCGGCTCCAGAAAGAACCAACAGAAAGCCAGACACCGCGGCCGCCACCGAAACGATACCGGACACAACTTGAGGGTTATCGTCCAGAAATTTGCGCAGGTTTACCACGAAGTTACCAGCGGCCTCTACGAGGGGTTCGAACATCCCGCGCACGGGACCTCCCAATGTATCTGCAAGATTCGAAATCTGCTGCCTAAATGTCTCGGTGGAGTCTCCTAATGAGTTTGAGATCGAATCGGCCATCTCAACGGCTTTCTCATCGCCGTTTTCGAAGGCCGTTGTTACGTCTTCGATGCCCTGCTCGAGAACGTCTACGCTCTGAATTAGAGATGTGATTCCTCTGAATCCTTCATCTCCAAACGCTTCCTTCAATTTAATCTGAGCGGCCGCGTCCGATAAGTCCGGGAACTCCTCTTGAAGAATACGAACAACGTCGACCGTGCTTTTAAGCTGTCCGTTGCTATCTGTGAAATCCAGCCCCAGCTTTTCTCCAGCGCTCGCAAGTCGAAGCACTATTGCGCGATAGCTTGTCCCTGCCTCGGCTCCACTCTTCATGGAGTTCTGTAGCGTCCCGAGGACCGCGAGTTGCTCACCGAGAGGAATGTTTGCTGTGGTTGCGACGGCACCAATGTTTGAAATGGCATCAGCCATCTCCTTTCCATCGGTACGGAAACTGGCAACGGCTTGAGCAATGGCGGATGAGAATCCCTTACCCCACTCTATGTTGTCCATCTCCGCGTTCAAACTCTTCATGGAACCGAATGCCAAAGCGAAGGTGGTTGTCATTGTTCCAACCTCGGCTTTGGTGGCTTTCGCAGCGATAGCCGCTGCTTCAGTGAACGCAGCAACGGCTTCGTCACTCAAAGATGAAATGGCCGACTTGACATCAAACGCGGATTCGATGAAAGCCGCGGCCGTCGTTCCGCTCCACTCGTCGGAGAAGTCCTTCGCCGCATCTCTTATTGTCTGGAAATCCTCCACTCCGACCGTTGAAAGTTCGGCCAGAGCCTGATCAACCTTATCGGTTTCACGTGCAACAACCGTCAACGCACCTGCAATGCCGGCACCAATGATTCCCGCACCTGCAGATATCTTCGTCGCCCCAGACTGCACCGCCGTCGCCGTATCACCGACAAACTGACGTGTGTCCTTCGCGAACTTCGCTGCAGACGCGGTCGCCTTGTCGAAACCCTCCACAAACTCGGAAGGGTCAGACGTCAGCTTTGCCAGTAATTCAACAACCTTAGGTGCCACGTCAGTTCTCCAGGCTGTCCATCGCCTGCTTGAAGGCTCCCTTTTGCCCCAGGACCGTCATGCCAATGCTGATGGCTGACGCTGTTTCACGAATGCGGTCTTTTCGAAGGATCGGAATCATGAAGTATGCATTCAATAACTCTGACACCTTCAGCGTTTCGACTACTCGGGGGTTCCAGTCCCATTCGGCCATGACGCGGTAGTATTCCCGCGTGAGCATTATCCGCAGATTTACTTTTTTCCCGGAACCCCTCTGAGTTTTCCCATGATAGCCTTGGCCCGTTTGAACATGGCCTTGAGGTTGCACACCTCTGAGACGGCTTCAGCGACAACAAGGGCCTCCGATAGCTTCAGACTTTGAAGCCACTGCGCCTTTCCAGGAATGTCTTCGATTTCCGGGTGCTCGATAAACCCGGCAACAAGCGTGATAACTGCTTCAGAGCCCTCAAGCACCTGATCAACTATGGACTTGCTCTCAAGTCCCTTGAGCTCACCCCAGTCAATTTCCTCTGCAAGCATGCGCTTGAGGTCACCAACAGTGGGCTCATCGACTACGATACGAACCCCCTGTACGGTCAGACTCCGTGGTGCAGAGACAGCCGTCGCAATTGCCTGCAGGACGGATTCATCTCCACCGCTGTCGTTATCCTCAAACGCTTCATCCGGAACCAGCTCAGGTCCGTGAATATCGCGCTGAAGTTTTTTGAACGCCATGACATGGTCTACGTTGGCAGTTGCTTCCATAGTTTACGCCGCCGTTGTGAATTGGATTGCCGCACCTGCAGTGGACACGACTCCGTCGAAAGACTTGATGCCCTGAGCGACGAGGATTTCGTACTGGGTGGAATTCGAAAGACTTGCGCTGGGCGTGAAAACGATCTTCGTGTAATCCGTCTTGCCGGAGGTTGTGCCGAAAGACAGCGATCCGGGAAGATCCGTGTTTCCGTCATTCAATTTCATCCGGAAGTTTGCCGGTGTCAGCTGGTCCGGACGAATCGCCACGTTCATTGTTACCTGAATGGCAGCAGCCACTTCGACGTTGGTTGCACCGTCCGTAATCGCGGTTTCGACCGTGGCCACAATCTTCTGGTAGGTTGAGACAGCGGGCACTGTCGCGCTGCTGGCAGTCTCAGTGATCGTTCCATAGCTGTTGGTTGTGGGATCACCGATGAGGCGTAGCGTGATCGGAGCACCAGTATATTGGTTGTTTGCGAACGGGAGTGCGCCCGCATTCTCCAACACCGCTGTTATGGGAAGGACTCGAGTCGATCCTGCGGAGCCAGGCATTGTGAGAACAACCACCCGTTCCTGCGGAGTCGGGTCCCACTTCATTTCCAACTCACCGCTGGACGGCGCGTCCTTCATGTCCCAGGCAAGACGCCACTTCTCAAGTGTCAGCTGGTGAAACGTGAGTCCCATAGTAAGGTCTACACGGCTCCGATGTCCGCGAGATGTGACGATTGACTGAGCTCCGCCAAGGAACTGCATCTCGAATGCGGGAGACAGCTCAACTCCATCGTCTGTTGTCAGACCGAGTTCGACGCCTCCGATTTCAATAAATGCGGGGCCAATAACAGCTTCTTCAGGTGAAAGCATGACTCAGTGTCTCCTTAGGATTCGAGTTCGTTTGGTTGCCAATTGCGAACCTTGATATTGAAGGTCCAGATTTGCGCAGTTACGTCTTCCGTTTCGCCGTACTCCCACGCTGTGAAGCGCAGGAAATCGATCCGGTTCGTTGTCTGCATTCCAGCCCTCGAGATGGTTACCAGTCTGAGGTACTGAGCGACTTCCTCGAAGCGGTCGAGATGGAAGGCGATTCGGTCAGGGAACTTGTCTCTCTTCTGGTATCCGATAACCAAGGCAAAGCCCAGGTCCACATCGGTCAAACGCGGTCCGCCTTCACCGTTCGTGAACTGCAGTTGCGGAACGGACAGAATACCACCGGGCATCCGTGACCGGTAGCTTTCAAGAATGTCCGCCAGGGCTTGTTCATTGGCTGCATTGACAATCGGCAGCTGTTCAACCTGCCGAAGCTTGCCTTCTCCCTCCCCCACCATGGGAGAGAGCTTGTCAAGAATGCGTGAGGAGACCGTGGAAATCATTATGCGGTGCCCTCCTGGAGGTGAGCCGTCAGAAGGTCGGCAAGCACGTCGGCATCGGAATCCTTGAAACCGAGGTATCCAGTGCCCGGGATCTCGATACGATTCATGAGCAACCAATGAGGAACTATCTTCCGGCTGTTGGTTCGCAGGCGAGAGAAGGCCAACAGGTTCCCCTTCTTCGATCGCGCAAAGAACGGTTTCCTACCGGCGCGCTTCTCAGCTTCAAACCATCGACGGGCGGACTTGGCCCGCTTCGCCTTCTTCGTGAGGGGGACGGTCAGGAACCTTGCGACCCTCGGGCGAATGACACCCCCGTCCTGGTGGATACCGGCATGGACCAGATTCGATGATACAGACGCGGAACTCCGTGTAACCCGCGGCGCACCGAGGAAACTGCGCATCAGTCGCGAAGTGTCCGCCAGTCTCTTGCCGCGACCACGGAGGGATGACGTCAGCCCGGAGAGCTTGGGGAAGCGCTTGCCGGTTGCCGGTGCTTGCTGTTCCCGCACGGACCGCATGGGGATGGTCTGCATGTGAGCGCCGAATGCACGAAGCGGCACGTCAAGACTGGACCCATTATTCCCCATCCGTTCCACAATGCGGCGGAGCTCGTCGTGACCGTCAAATTCGAGTGATACGCTCATCAGAAATTCTTAAACCATGGTTGGCTGGAAAGGTGTTGTGAATGCTGATCGCTTGATCCGACTTCAACAACCTCTGCCGTGGCTCTGTCGCTGGTCTCCGCCTGCGCCGGAAATTCCAGCGTGTTCTTACCGTCCCGGTATCCTTTCAACATCGACAACGCGTCTTCATAGACTCGGCGGTCCTCGTCGTTTACAACTTCCTGGCGACGCTGAACGAGCTTGTAACGGACGATCTCAGAGGCGATGCTTTCAAGACTGTCCGGGACCGATTCCAGCGGGAGCGAATAGCGGGGCCGAAGGTGATCATTGATGATCGAATCGGCCGTTGAAATCGCCTTGAGGAGCGTCGTGTTGCCGGAGACATCCGAGCCGTTGGCGACATCAAGAAGGTCATACACCTGATCTCCCTGGTGCAGAATAACACCGGTGGCATCGATGTAGGTTCCCATCAGACGTGCTCAATCCACCCCTTTTCCAGAAGTCGTTTCAGATCGAATCCGAAGGAACGGATCACCTTGCCCTTTGCTACACCACTGACCCGCACGTTGCGGCCGAGCCTGTTTCGAAGCCACCTGGCAATAACGCGATAATCGGCTGTAAGAACCGCTTCCCGATTTGCGTTTCGCTTCGCGGCCTCAGTAATATCCGGAGGTGGGTTGTCATCGTCCGGAGGATCATCGCTCGCCGGATCGGCGAGAGGTTCAGTGGAAGGTTTAGCCTGTGCGGGCTCTTTCGGGTCAGGTGAATCGTCAGAAAGACCGGACTCTGCATCAATCGTCCCGTCGGTTGGAATGTTTATGCCGTCGTGTTCACCGGACTCTGACGGCTTATCGTCGGTCGGCTTACCAGAAAGCTTGAATGCGCGGCCCTTCTTCACGAGAGTGCCGGCCTGAATCAAGTTCTCAACTGACGCCTGCACACTCGCTTGGTCCGCACCCTCAATGGCACCGGCGATCTTCTTGGCTCCGAGGCCGTTCGGAAATCCCTGAAGAACTTCGACGATCTTGCGTTCAAGCTCCATGATTCTGTCCTCTGCGACAAAGGGCCGCGAAAAGTCAGCGGCCCTCGGATTCAATCTGTCAGGGCGCGCTTATCAGTTGATCACGCTCTTGAGCAGGAAGCCCGCCTTCTTGTTGGTCAGGATCTGGTGATAGAAATCAGTCACCTTGACGATTTCCGCCTCACGGTCCTCATCAGTCCAACGCTGGACACGCTTGCCGTTCATCACACCGCCAGCACCGCGACCGGAGACGTTGCCAGTATTCCACTTCACGGTGAGCCCGAGACCGCTATACGGCCGCTGCAGTGACGGTTTCGGTTCCCGAACGCAGATCAGGACCTTTGCACCCCAAACCTGTTCCACAGACTTTTCCTGTCCCGCTTTCGCCACATTCCTGATATTCTTGGCAATGCGCACATCCATGCCGAGGATTGCGGAGAGGCGGCGCTGCATATTGTCGAGATCACCAAGCTCTTCCTCTGCACGAATCACACCGGCACCGACTCCGCGCACATCAGGGTGGAGAATGAGTGTCCGAGCAACTTTCGCCGACATGCCAGCAAAATTCGGAGTAAAACCAAGAGCTTCGATTACATTGATTCGATTCTTGAACTCGACCAACGGATCAGAGTTCGTGTAGTCATCCCAACGTGCCCCTCCGGCAAGAGTTGCTGTCTGGCTACCCGTGAGATTCGCATCAAGAATCTTGTGGAGATTGACTTCCTTATTGAGGTCAAGACGCTCAGTCACCTCAAGGGTGGCGTCGCTGTGAGCAGCAAACTCAGAGTCCGCGTTCGCTTCATCTTCCCACGGGACAGCCTTTTTCCCCTGATGCTTCACGGCGTTGTACTGCGTATCGTTGTCAACGTCGTGATCGATCATTTCGGCAAGACCACCCTTGCCGACCTCATCATCAAAGGTGCGGATGGTTTCGCCCTTTTCGTCAATTCTGGCGATGCTGCCGGTCTGCTTTCGGCCGGTCGCCACCGGAAGAACTTCCTCGGCGAGGAACGCTTGCTGGCGGTGACTCTTTACAGCGACACCGGTCAGAAGATTGTCTGTGTAGGGCTTGGTTGCCATTGTGCTTTGCTCCCGAAATAGGTTCCTGCCGTGGTGGCGGTGAATTTATCCGTCGATGGTCAGAAGGACTTTTGCGCTGTTGATTGCTCCGGTCATGACACCGGCGTTGCCCGCATCAACGCCTGCAAACGCAAGACGGACGTCGAGAACATCGCCAGCGGATTTGCCGGTTGGCGTGATTGTGAAATCGACGTCAGCTGCGGTGAGGTTGTTGATGCTTTGAGCATCAGTTGCACAAATGTCAGTTGACGGATCGTCAGAGGAATACACTTCAGCATCAAGAGTCGCCGAAGTATCCGCGATGGTTGTTTCCATGCCCGCATTAACTCGGAGCGTGATCGCCTCTCCGCCGACATATTCGGGAGGGAGAGCAAAACGGATTCGAGCGTATGCGGTTGTTGACGTGCCGCCGAAGTCCAGCGACTGAATCTTGGGAGCGCTGGTGCCGAATACTCCCTCGATAATTGCCAGATCGTCAGTGGCGGCCGTCTCAGGAAGCGGGCTGTCCAAATCATCGTGAATCCGGAATCCTTCAATCGGCAGCACGTAGGGCTGATTGAGCTGGTTGGCGAGGCTTGCAACGACAGTAGGTGTGATGACATCCACTGCGATTTCATCACCACTTGCAGTTGATGCTTCCCGAGCTACCGCGGTTGCGACATCCCCGGTCGATGCCTTTACGCCGATACCGTTCGCGCTTGGCTTCAGATAATCGCCAGGGGCGATATTGACAGAACTGCCGTTTACCTCGAGGCGTCCACGGCCCGTTCTGTGTATCGTGGCTGTCAGACCGGAGTCAGTGGCGCTCCCGATGATTCCGTTCGCCGTTTCAGCCGCGTCGGCGTAACTCACCGTCAGTTCATCAGTGCCGCCGTATTTGACGAAACGTCCTCCAACGAGATCAGTACTCGCCTTCGCAGGATCGCCAGCCTTTGTGAAGTGTGTGGTCTGAACCGTCATGATTGAAACCTCGCGGTCATGAATTGGTCGTGGTTGCTTGGTTACTTCTTCTTGTTGCGAATTTGCGCGGCCGCTTCATCGAAGGAGATGTTTTCTTCCTTGGCGAGCTTCTCGGCTTCTTCAAATTCGGTCTTGGACTTCGCCTCCGGATCGGTGACCGGCTCGCGGGTGACATCATTCGGATCACCGGCGACCTTTACGCCCTTGGGCGGTGCCGGTTCCAACCCCTCCATAAATTTCAAAAAGGCACTTTTGATGGGAATGGGGTTTCCCTCGGAAAACTCGACCTGGTTATCCTCACCAGAGGGCAGAGCATCGAAGATCGCCTTTCCAGCTTTGAGTGATCCAGGAGAGATTTTTTCGCTGGCATTGCGAACGGCCTCGTCAAATTCGCGGTCAGCGTTTTCCTGCTCAAGTTTGCCAACGCGAGCTCGAAGCGCCTTGTTTTCCTCCGCGAAATTGACGTCCTCTTTCGGAGTCTTGGGATCAGTAGTGGTGGTCATGCTTGGATCTCCTGTCGGCACCCTGTTGCCGTGAGGTTTTTGCGGCCGTTCCGGGGCCGAGAATTCGCGCTTCTTGTTGTTGGGCTTTCCGGTTTCAGTTTCCGAAAAGTCAAAATCGCCGTGCGTGTGATCCACGCCCAATGCACTTTCCGCGGGCTGAATCTTGCCGCCTTCGACCAAATGCTGGTGAGTGTCGGACGCTGAGGCCACAACGTCCCAGCTGGAGTCCCAAATGAGGGGTGGTCCCGTGAATCCGTTTCCGTCACCATCTACATAGACCCGATGCCAGTGTTCCAG
>JANQSL010000096.1 GCA_028284075.1 Candidatus Sumerlaeia bacterium
GCGGCCTGAAGGAAAACGTCATCATGGGCCTCCTTGTCCCGGCCGGAACGGGCCTCCCCCGCTATCGCAACGTGGAGGTCTTCCCCGCCGACGAGGATCCCGCGACAGCCCGTATTCCCACGGAAAGCTCGGACGTTCTCGACGTTCTGTAATCCAGCATCAAACCCTCTTGATCCAATTCACCGCCGGAGCCAAAAGCTCCGGCGGTTTCTCTTATGCATATTCTTCTCCTCGAACTTGAGCTTCACATCCACGGCGCGCAGTCGCTGAAAGACAAACGCTCTGTCCTGAAAGGCCTGATCGACCGGCTTCGAACACGATACAACGTTGCCGTTGCGGAAGTCGATCATCAGGACAAATGGCAACGGGCCGCCATTGCGGTCGTGACGGTGTGTTCGCTTCGCGATCGCGCACAGCAAACCGCCGAACGTGTCATCAACGAAATTGAATCCCGTGGAACCGCCGATCTTGTCGGTATTGAGCAACAGTGGCTTTAGAATGAAAATCGTCCGCGTCATCAACAGCCTGCACAACGGAGGCGTCCAGCTGCGTCTCGAACGTGTTGCCCGCGACCTCGTTGAGCGCGGGCATGATGTCACGATCGTCTGCACCGTCGAAGAAGGTCCGAACGCCGAACGGACGCGCGAGGCGGGGGTTCATGTCGAATGCCTTCCAATGCGCAAATGGAAGAGCCCGGGCTACTGGGGAACACTCGCCAGGTTTCTTCGTCGCACAAAACCCCATGTCGTCCATTCCCATCTTTTTCGGCAAAACGCACCGGCAACAATCGCGGCACGGCTTGCGGGAATTCATAAAGTCCATGCACAGACTCACCTCGTAAACACTTACAGGAACAGAGAGTGGATTTACGCTGATCGAATCCTTTCACGACTCCGAACAACCATGCTCGCCGTTTCCGAAGGAGTTGCGGAAGACATCCGCAGAGCCCTCGAACCATTCCCGCCTCCACGCCTGCGAGTCCTTTACAATGGAGTCGATCTCGCACCGTTCGAGAAACCTGATCGCGAAGAATGCCGTGCGGGAATTCGCCACGAATTCAGCCTTCCGAGCGACGCGTTTCTCATTGTGAATCTTGCAAGACTGCACCCTGAAAAAAACCAGGAACAACTCATCGACGTCTTCTCCCGTGTAGCCGCCGACCACCCGAAAGCGCGTCTTCTTTTCGCGGGTGAAGGCGAGGAGCGCTCCACACTCGAAACCCGCGCGGCAAAGCAGGGAGTCGGCGGCGCCGTGATCTTTGCCGGCCAGCGCAACGACGTTCCTCAACTCTTGAAGGCTTGCGATGTCTTTGTACTCCCCAGCATCCAGGAAGGGTTTTCCAATGCCATTCTCGAAGCCATGGCTGCAGGACTTCCCGTTGTTGCCTCCGACACCGGCGGCGCCCGTGAGGTTGTCAGCGAGGGCAAAAACGGCTTCGTCGTGCCCGTGCGAAACGCTCCCCGGCTCGAGGAAAAACTCCGTCAGCTGACACACGACGCCCAACTCGCGCACACCCTTGGGAACGAAAGCCTTCGCGTCGTGCAGGCCTTCTCGCACGAGACCATGATCGAGAACACACTCAGACTTTACCTAGAATAGCATGCCGATCATGAATCCTGCAACAACGCCTGCAGCCGCGATCAGCCAGGAGACCCTCGATTTTCGAGCGCACTCGCGCCGCGCCTCGCTCACCCGGGAACGCAATTCGACAGCAATGGGGCATTTGAGCGGCAATGTCAGAGAGTGGAACTCCGCGAGCGCCAGGTCACCGTTCTCGATGGCACACTCGATCAACCGGCGGGACAGTTTTTCCCGCATGGGAATCACCTCGGGATTGCCGGGCCATAGAACCTGAGCCATTGCCGCCTTCTCAAGCATCTGTGCGTGCTCATGATACTTGTGGTCGATACCCAAATCCACCTGATTCAGTTCGGCGATCATTTTGCGTGACTCATCACGGCGATCCGAACCAACAACGCAGGCTTCAAGTCGCTGGATCAGAGTTCGAACATCGTTGATACGCTTCCCGATTTCCGGCTCCAGACAGTCCTTGACGATCCGGACCAGGCCTGTCGGTGTCTTTTGATCTCCAAGCGCCTGCTCGATTGAACGAACCTCGCCCAGAGCGGCACGCGCATAGACTTCACGCGCATCCCCTCCCACCCGTGGCGGTTGTCCCGTCAAAACAGAGTGGAGAGTCCCGCCAAGCATATAGACGTCCGTCCAGGGACCGATATTGGAGACGGATGACTCGGTCTGTTCCGGGGCCATGAATGCCGGCGTGCCGGCCGGGTTCGATGCACTGTCGGAGTCCGGAAGCAACTGAACACCGACACGGGAAACCGAATCATCCAAAGCATCGCGATCATAAACCATCGCGAGCCCCCAATCCATCAGGATCACCTCTCCGAACTCACCGATAACAACCTGCTGAGGCTTGATATCCCGGTGAACAATCCCGCGCGAGTGTGCGAACGCGACGGCCTGAGCCACGTCGATCAGGATCGGCACATGACGCGCAAGATACTCCTCCCTGTCGAGAGACTCCCGATCCTCTTTCATCTGCTCATCCCAGCGCCGCCCGCGAACGTACTTCATGACGATCAGCAAATGACCGTTATCGTCCCAGACCAGATCGTGAATGGGCACAATACCGGGATGAGGCAGGGCCGCCATCGTCAGCGCCTCCTGCCGGAACCCGGTTTCAGCGATCCAGAGTTCCTGACGGCTTTCCGACGCCCGGGCGACGACATCCCCTCGGAGACTCTTGACGGCGACAACCCGGTCCAGGCTGTCCTGAACAGCTTCCCGGACCTCTCCAAATCCCCCGCGCCCGATAAGATTTCCGAATTGAAAGGCCGTTGAAGACCGAGCCGACTCCGGTGGCTTGAGTTCGTCAGTGCCGGACTCGAAGTCAAAGGAGCCAAGGCTCGACGAAACAACAGTCGACTTGTAGGTCGCTTCAGGATCCGAGGACAGATCGGCGGGGGCTTTGGTGGCTTCCACAGTCATGACCGGGAATTCAGCGAAATCGTGACCAGATTTTCACCTCTTTACCCATCCGGAGAGGCAGGGCGTCTACCGAAGACCCGGCTGAGGCTTGGCCACGATTTCCAGAGGTTCTTCCGGAAGACTTTCGATCCCCGCCAGAGAAACCGTTCCAAGCAGGAGCAGCCGCTTCCCGGAAAGAATCCGTGCTTCGATTTCGGGACGGAACCCCTCCGGGATCTTTGCCCCTTCGTCCCAGGTCAGCTCAAAGGGAATGGGAGAAGTGCGAACCGGACTGGCTTCGTACGATGCCAGAGTTTCTTCCGGAGCCGCATACAGGCTCACCACCAGCCGTGAATCGGCAGGGAGAATCATCTTCTCTCGGTACGAGACGGTTCCTCTCAGACCAACCCGTCCTTCCCGCACTTGCGAACCACTGGAATTCACACCCTGGACTGTCTTCGACGAACAGGCGAGAGCGAACGGAACGGAAAACGACAACGCGCAAACGAGCAGAAGCCTGGACAACATCATTCCTGGTTCACTTCCCACCACTTGATTTCGCCCGGGTCTCTCAGAGTGTTCGTTGCACAATGGACGTTGCCGCACCACTTGTGATACTGACGATCATCCACAAACACTTTTTTCTGCGGCAAACCCGATAGCAGCCTGATCATGTGCGCCTCCAGTTGATCCTCTCCTTCGACAACAGGTCCGTTCGGGTCCGGCAAAAACAACGTGTCGTTCACCAGCAGACTGTTAACCATGTTGGGCACCATCGAACGACCGTCGGCCTTGTAGTACGCCGGAACATGAATCAGGTCATCCTCGTCCACACCCAGTTCAGAGACAATCAGCGCATTGCTCGTATCGAGATGCTCTCGCTGCAACTCCTCGTTATACTCGCGGAGCGCTGTGTCTCCAAGGAACGATGCGACCGTCATCTTCTCTTCAAAAACATCGAGGAACGCCGCCTCCCCGTGTCCCGCGTCTATCCATGACTCTGCAAGATCGATCATGGCTTCCACGCTTGGAACGAGCACTTTGTAAGGATCGGAGTCTGTGCCTGTGGGAACAAAACAAACCATCTCATCCACATGCTTGATCAGCAGCCAGCTCACATCCATGGGCAACGGCGGAGCCTGAACGCCCTGTGCGGCAATCATCGATACAATGCGGGAATCCAGCTGCGCCTCGCCATCTTCCGCGGCATATCCATAATACATTCTTCCCTGCGGCCATGTTTCCGTCGGCGGAGCGATCTCCAGATTGCCAAACCAGTCGATCCATGACACGCCACCTTCACCCGCTCCGAACTTCGGACGAAAATCTCCGGTTCGATACCAGCCGAAGTCCGGCCCGAGAAGCGTGTTCCTCGAAAACTCATCGATTGTTTTCCCACGATTCGCCTGCAGCACCACGGGCATGCGAACGCCGGGCATTTCCGTATAGCCGATTTCCATCGTGTCCTGCAGCCAGATTTCATAAGGCTCATAAGGTGCATCACCCGGAATGATATGCAGCTCCGCTGCAGCCTCCGGAACAAACCGCTTCAGCGACGCGAGAAACTCATCGTTTCGACCGGGAAATTCGCGCACGTAAACAACTTCACCCGCCTTGTCGTTTGCGAGCATAATCCAGGGTGCCACCTTCAATTGCACACTGTCCGTCAATTCGACAACACCTTCGCGTTTGACCTTCAGTGTCAGTGTGGCAAGCCCGTCCCATTGCTCGTCCGCAAACTGCTTTGCCTCGATGGCAAACTCTGCGAGTGACTCCGGATTGCCGCCGGTCGTGAATTCAACTCCGGTCGTGACGACAGAAAACGAGCCATCCTCTTTTTTCTCGAACAACCGGACTCTGTCCGCCGCCACGGGATCGACTTCCAGCACCAGCTTTGTTGCATCCGACATCCCCCGTGGGGGCCGGACCAGGACTCTTGCAAGATCCGAGAGATCCGCATCGCCGTTGACAACCTCATCCGCGTTGTCCGGTTCGCCATCCTGATCGTCATCGTCACAGTTGTTGAGGAATATCGCGCCACTGCCAACACTCCATGTGGCCCGGCCGTCCAAATCGCCCGGAAGGCTGACCACGCCATCGCGATTTGTATCCGCAACAAGAGCGGTCGCCACGCGTTGCGCACCCGCGGTCACGGTGCATCCCGACACCACAAAGACAAACGATGCCGCCATCAGTGTTCTTGAAAACATTCTCCAGCTCCACTTTGAAAAGATAACTAGCGGCTGCCCTTCGGATCGAAGGCATCACGCAATCCATCGCCGAACAAATTGAACGCCAACATGGTCACGCTGATGGCAATAGCGGGAAAGATCAGAAGATGCGGCGAGGTACTCATGCTTGAAACAGCATCTGACGCCAGCGACCCCCAGGACGCCAGTGGAGGCGAAACTCCCAATCCGATAAACGCCAGAAAGGCTTCGACGAAAATCGCTTCAGGAATGGCCAGAGTGGCCGCCACCAGCAACGGCGCCATGCAGTTCGGCAACACGTGACGAAACAGAATGCGGACGTTCGACGTTCCCAGCGACTCGCATGCCGCCACATAATCCTTCTTCGTCTGGTTGATAACCTCGCTGCGGGCCAGACGCGCCATCGTCAGCCAGTTGGAAAGCCCCAGCGCCAGGTAAACGCTGATCAGGTCCGGTGAAAGAAGGATTGGCAATTCCTTGTCCGGCGGAATGGCATCGTTAATCAACGGTTTGACGAAAACCTGCAACAAAATCACAATCAGCAGCAGCGGGATACTGTAGAGGGCATCCACGATGCGCATCAACATCGTGTCAATTCTGCCACCGGCCCATCCCGCAAGCGTCCCAATTCCCACGCCGATGATCAGGTTGATGAACATCGAAACAAACCCCACCGCCAGACTGATGCGGGCTCCCAGAAAAAGCCTGGAGAGCAGGTCCCGCCCCTGAAAATCCGTGCCCGCGGGGTGAGCCGCTGAAGGCGGCTCGGGCAAACCGATCAAATTCGGATCTGAAAAGGTGGGATCCACACCATGAATCACCGGACCCACGAAAGCGGTACCGATGATGAGAATGATCGCCAGAAGCGAAACCACCGAAGCCACGCTTTTCGCAAAGCGGGCCAGCGCCGGATAACGCCTTTTCCACGTTTCCGGCGGCAAAGGTGCCGCGATACTTCCTGAAAGAGCGGGAGATGACACAGAATCGGTTTTCCGTTTGGAATCTGAGTGGTGCTGATAGCGGGAGGGATGGGGTCGCTGGGTCAAGGAGCGCCTTTCGCCGCCCGGGAAATCGCGAGCGGTTCATACAAATTCCACTCCGGGAAGACAAAAGAACAGCTTGTCGCCGGTCCTGAACAGGGGCAAGAGCCCGCGCCGCCACACAGGACAGGGGAGCGGGTCTGGCCGGAAAAGGGTCGGCCCACATAGCCGATTTGACCGATTTTGACTCGATAACACAGGGTGGCAGAGGAAGGGCAGGATTTTCTCACAGCTCTGAGACCGGCTGATTTTCCTTGCGGCGGTCTGAGAGATTCGACGAGATGCCGTAGCAGATTGACCGAAACCACGATACGAACGAGCGTCGTCCGGCAGGCTTTCAAAGACCACCCACACCCCTGTGGAGGTGACCTGTCACTGTAAGCGAAGGCCTCCATCTGAGACCGAAGCCGGAAACGGCCCGGGTTGCATGGAAGCGGGGACGCCAAATGGTCAATGCGGCCTCCCACGAAAAGCCGGAAGACGAGACTTCATGAAGAAGGCTGAGCCATGTTCGGTTCCAAAGCGGTCGTTGGCCTCGATATAGGTACAGACAAGGTCAAGGCCATCCAGCTCCGAAAGAAAGGCGGCTCCTACGAGCTTGAGCGGGTCGGTGTGGCGGATATCCACCCCGACGGTGAGCGCAGAGCCACGGGATCGGAGCTCCAGCAGCTCAAGATCGCCGCTGTGCGCCAGGCTCTCGAGCAGGGCAGAATCACCGCCAAGTACGCCGTTTCCGCAGTCAGTGGCGAATCCATTATTGTTCGCTACATCCAGCTCCCCCAGATGCCGGAAGCGGAACTCAAGAACGCCCTCCGCTGGGAAGCGGAAGAGTACATTCCCTTCAGCATCGACGAGGTGAACCTGGACTCCGTTATCCTTGGCAAGACCAACGATAACAAAGTCGACGTTCTCCTCGTCTGCGCCAAGAAAGACATGGTGGGCGACCACATGGAAATCGTTCGCACAGTGGGCCTGACCCCGCTGGTTGTGGACGTCGATTCCTTCGCTTTTTTGAATTGCTATGAAGCGGCCTACAAACCGGCGGCTTCCGATTGCGTGGCGCTCGTCAACATCGGCGCCGGCATCACCAACATCAATATCTACGTCGGTGGCACCTCCCGCTTTGCCCGTGACATCAGCATCGCCGGTGACGCCATGACCACCGCGATTGCCCAGAAAATGCAGCAGCCCTTCGCCAAGGCGGAACAGGCCAAGCATTCCCTCTCGGCACCGATTGCTGACGACGTGGAAGGCACTGATGAGGAGGAATCATCCCTCATCAGCTCGATCCGCGGCACTGTCGAGCGCATGACAGGTTCTGATTTCGCCGACGACTCAGCGGAGGCCGGCGCTCAGAAGGCCGTCCGCAACGTGCTGACGAATCTGGTGGGCGAAGTTCGCCGCTCGATTCAGTTCTTTGAGAATCAGGGAGGTGGAGCCACTGTTCAGCGGGTTTATCTCGGTGGCGGCACCGCTCGCATGGCAAGACTTCCCGAATGGCTCTCCGCGGAACTGGAGCTTCCCGTCGAGCTGCTCGACCCCCTTCGTGGTTTCAGCATCGGCAGCGGTGTCGACCAGAGCACTCTTGGAAGCGTGAAGGAGCATCTCGGGGTTGGTATAGGACTTTCGCTGAGGAAGGTAGGCTAAACGCCCATGATTGAGATTAATCTACTTCCCCAGGATACGGCGGCACGCACGACAACCATCAAAACGCCCTCGGAGAACCAGGGCATGGTGGCGGTTGTGGCCACACTGGTCGCCGTCTACGCGGTGATTTTTGTCTCCGCCTTCCTGATCTACAGCAATTTGAGTTCCGTGAAGAACAAAGAGGAAAGTCTTGAGGCTGACAACAACGAACTCAAGGCCGAGATAAGGGATCTGGAGGACGAGTACAAGGAGCTGGTCGACGCCCTCGCGGTGGCCAAAAACCAGATCGCGCTTCTTGAAGCCCTCGATCCGGAAGAACGGCTCTTCTGGGCGGAAAAACTCAACATCCTTCCACTCCTCGTTTCAGACGGCATTTACCTGACCTCACTTGAAGTCAGCGAAAACGTGCGCGAGGTGGAGACCAAAGCGTCCCGCGAAGCACGGGCTCAGTGGGCCAAGGACAAGCAGGGCCCGGAGCCGCCGCGCCTCACCCAGCCCATCATCACCCAGACACTTCTGATGAAGGGTGTGTCTTACGTCACCGACGGAACAAGCGACGAGCGCCTCGGACAGATTGTGGAATACATCAACACGCTTCGCAATGACACGGCAACGGTTCCGTTCTCCGGTGAGGATGTCAGCTTCATGGAGCACTTCAAGCCCCAGATTCCTTACCGCGACGTTCGTGGAAATCGTTTGCAGGAACGTGACATTACCGAATTCACTTTGACCATGGTCAGCAATCCCATGGGCGAAATGCAGGAATGACGACACGCGACATTGCTCGGAGGCGTGACTAGATGAACGAGAAACAAAAACAGGCACTGACAGTCGGATTGATATTTGCCGTCCTGCTCGGTTTTATCATCGGGTACTGGTATATGATGAGCGTTCGTGAAACAATCGAACGATCCATCAAGAAGCAGGAGGAACTTGCAGCCGAGATCAAGTCCAACGAAGCCCGGCTGAAAGAGATCCGTGACTTCATGGAAAACAAGGACGAGCTGGAGGAAATGCTGGCTCGCGTCGAGAAAGCCAAGCGCCGTCTTCCCGACGATCCCGAAGCCATCGAGTTCCTTGCCATTCTGACCGACAGCCTCAACAAAACAGGCGTGAGCGTCAGCGAAGTCTCTCCCCGGGATCCCATCAACCGAACCATGTACGTTGAGATCCCCTACTTCATCAAGGGATCCGCGCGTTATCACGAGTTCGGCCAGTTGCTGAACCTGATTGAGTGCCACCCCGACCGTTTCATGCGGGTAAGCACCTTCAAGATGTTCAAAAACGATCAGCGCCCCAGCATCCATCCCGTTGAAGCGCAAATCGCCACTTTCATGTTCAAGGAAAGCAGCTGAGGTGCCGGCTGACCGGCAGAAACCCGACCGAAACTCTCAAAGGA
>JANQSL010000208.1 GCA_028284075.1 Candidatus Sumerlaeia bacterium
CCGTTTGGGTAATCGTGTCATAAAGCACGGCTTCCTCTCCGCCCGAGGAAAGACGGAAGTTTGTGTGAAACGCCGCTCCGGTGAAGTCCTTGTCGTCGCACCATACCAGCAGGTAGTCATCCACGGGAAGAGACGAACCCGGAGGAAAAACCCATTTGTCCGGTTCCGACAGATCGTCTGAAACCGCCAGGCCCGTCAGGTCGGCGGTGTTCGGCCCTTCATTATAGAGCTCGATCCAGTCACCGGAATCACTGAAGTCCGGATCGAATGCCGCCTCTGTGTTCGACGAAAGCACCTCGTTGATAATCAATGCCCACGATGCATTCACACCAATGGTGACCATTGCGGGATCCGACACCGCGGAGCTGCCGAACGTGTCCTCCGCGCGAATTGACACTGTCACCGTGTCCCCATCCGCGAAGCCCGGAAGCGTTGCCGTATACACCCCGTCTCCGGAGACCGCATCATCGCCTGTGCCATCGTCGACCGCCGGTGCACTTCCTGAACTTCCGGAGGGAGTGGCGCTCCACTCCGCCAGCACATTTCCCACGCCCGAACTGTCAGTCACGAAAGCCGTCACCCCGACAGGGTCGTTCGCCTGAGGATAGAGCGGAAACGTCCGAACGTTCATGATCTCCGGAGGCGGTTCTGTTTCAAAAAGGACCGTATCCGCAATGTACACCCCGCCGCTTCCGGTGTTGCTCAACGTCACGTTTCCCGAACTGCCTGCGAAAAACCGGTACGTTCCGAGGTTCACCTGGCCCAGATCGCCGGAAAAACTCCCCGTCTGATCGACCACGGCCTGCGCACTGCCATCCGCATGATTGATTGTATAGGGAACTGAAGGAGCCCGGTCGCCCCCACGACGAAAAATCGCCGACACACGGTAGAAGCCCTCATCTGGAATGACGGGTGCCCAGATCGCGGTCGAGGTCGGGGGCGAAACTGACGTGAACCGGTAGAGCCCGCCGTTCCAGCCTGCTCCGACGTTCGAGGTTGTGGTCCAGCTTCCGGTCTCCGTGTACCCCGGCGCTCCCGCGTCGTTATCCACGTGAATCTCAATGGCCTCAGCGGAGCTCACGGGGAATGCCAGAAGACTCAGACTGCAAAGTGCTGCTGATGCCATCCGGCGCGACGGACTCACTCTGGTGATTCGCCGATCCGACATGGTGGCCGAAATCTCCTCCCTTATCAGCTTTCGGTTGCCGGTTCTCCCTGATGGAGAAGGGCAATTGAAGTCCACCCATGAGCGCGCGGAGAGCTCCGGTCAAGCGAAGGGAGACCGGTTTCACTCCGGTTACCGGGCCACGATCGAGGCCCCGGGGGAGATCCGTCCTTCGTGCCGCCCGCCCTGAATGGCAATCGATCTTATAAAAAACTAACTGGCGGAGGTGCGGTGGAACTCATCACAAGACATCATTTTCCACTTTACGGCCCGTGCTCTGGAACGCAGAAAGCTGGGCCTTGAAGCGCTCGCCGACACAAGCAGGCATCCGAAACCACGCGATCAAAAGCGAAAGGTTTCTCCCGGGCGGGCGCGAAACGGAGGGGGAAAGCCTAGTGTATCAGCCCTCATACCTCTTTGCGGCGGCCCATCGAAAAACGTGGATCCCGCGCGAAACAACCCGACGCAATCCCGATTGGACGATATGACTGTTCGGTCCCGCTACGAATACAAATTCCGGATCCCCGAATCCAAAGCGGAGCTTCTTGCATGTGAAATCCGCCCCTTCATGCGCCGTGATCCGTGGCTCGAGGCACATGGCGAAACATCCTACACTGTCTCGTCTCTCTATCTCGACAGCCCGTCCCTGCTCTGCTACGGAGCCGTCGATCAGGGAGAAAAAAACCGCTTCAAGCTTCGCGTGCGCTGGTATGGCGATGATGTGTGCGATCCCGTTTTTCTTGAGGAGAAGCGCAGGAAGAACGAAGCCATTTTCAAAACGCGCGTCACCGTCACGTCCGAGGGAACGCGCCGCCTCCTCCGCGGCCTGTCGCTCAAGACAGGCGATATTGTCTCAAGAAAGACGGGTGATCGCGCTGAAGGCGAAGAGCTTCTCAGAAAAGCGCGCACTCTCCTCGCAAAACCCGCCTGTGTCGTTCGCTATCAGCGCGAAGCATGGGAAGATCGCCACGACAAGGGTCTCAGAGTGACCTTCGACCGCGCGCTACACGCATGTCCCGCGAGCGACAATACCGGAACACGAACGTCCACTCCTGTTGAGGACAGAGGAACCATACTTGAAATCAAGTTTCACAACCAGGTTCCCCAGTGGCTTGCATCCCTTGTTCGCCGCCACGAACTCTTTCGCGAATCCATCCCCAAATACGTTCTCTGCGTTGATGCTCTTCGTTCCTCTTTCGAAACCGGTAGTCTCTTGTCACGAACCACTGTCGCAAACGGGAAAGGCGGAACATGAACGAAATCCAGCACCTTCTTGCATCCCTTGACGGCGGCGGAGAAACACTCTCTCCCATCCTCATGGCACTTGGCCTCCTTGCCGCCTTCATTGGCGGGCAAATCGTCGCCTGGACTTACATGTGGTCCCACACCGGCGTCTCCTACAGTCGTGCCTACGTTCAGTCGCTGGTCCTTATTGCCATTGTTGTCGCTCTTATCATGATCGTCGTCGGCACCAATATCTTCGTCGCCTTCGGTCTTTTCGGCGCTTTTGCCGTCATTCGATTCCGCAACGTTCTGAAAGACACCCGTGACACCGCGTTTATTTTCATGGAACTTGCCGTCGGCCTCGCCGCCGGGACATGGAATTTCACCGCACTCATCGTCGGTGTTGCCTTCTTCACCATCGTCACCCTTTATCTCGCCTTCACAAAATTCGGAACCCTGGATACCACCGATGCCCTCGCGCACTTGCGTGCGCCTGGCAAAAGTCGCCCAGACATCGAGCGCATTCTCTCTCTCCATTGTCAGCGTGCCCTGCTCGTTTCCCGCCATGCCGACTCCGGCACCAACGAAGCCGACTGGTCATGGCGCCTTCTTCTCCGGGACCCCGACCGCGGCGACGAACTTCTTGAGGACCTGCGTTCCGTGGAGGGAGTCAGCGATGTTTCCGTCCATTTCCAGGGCGATCCACTGGAGGCCTGAAGCATGGTAGAGGAAAAAGCAAAACCGGTCCCTGTCAAACTGCGTCGCAGAATGCGATTTCTCGCCGCCGGTGCGGGACCCGTCATCGCATGGCTCGCCGCCATTGCCATCGCGGCCATACTGATCGTGCGCCGGGACGAAACCGTCACTGTCCGCGGCATCAGCGAACAACGCACCGCCATCGTGGCACCCGCCGTGTCAGGCCGGCTCCTCAGCATGCCGCGCTCCCTTCTCGATACCGTGCGGCAGGGCGATGTTATCGCCGTTCTCGACGACGCATCCGTCCGTCTCGAACTCGATGTCATACGGGCCGAGTCCGCACTCCTGCAGGCGCGCGTCAGCGCCGAACGCGAACGCCTTCGTGCGGAAGACATCATCGCGGAACGCAGGGAAGCCCTCGAGCTGCGACGCCTGTCCATCGACCTGGGCCGTGCACAACTCGATGCTCTTGACCGCCGCGTCGATCTCGAAACCGCGCGTATTGAACTGCAGCGGCTGAAAGCGGAACGCTCACGCTACCAGCAACTCACCGCCATCGGAACATCCTCCGTATCCGAGCTCGAGATTCTTGACTATCGGATTAAGGAATCTGAAAAATTCATAGCCGAGGCATCCGGGGTTCTTGAGAAGTCCGAAGGTCAGCTCGAGGAAGCCCGTCTTCGGCTCGATACTTACAAAGAAGCAATGGATGGAACCGAAGGGATCGACGCGAGCCTCATCATTGCCGCCCTCAACGCTGAAGCCGACGTGATTACACAACGGCTCAAGAGTCTCGAGAGTACCCTCACCGCACTCGTGCTCAACAGTCCCTTTACCGGACGTGTCAGTGCGACCTATGCTTATACCGGGTCCGACGTACTTGCCGGCTCGGCCATCGCCGAAATCGTTGAAGAAAACACCAGCACAGTCGTTGCATGGCTCCCCGACGACGCTGCCCTTGTCCCCGGTGCCGGAGACGAGGCCATCGTACGTCTTTCCGGAGGAAATGGAGAGCCTGCCGTTGGCCGGGTCGAGGAAGTCGCCAATGCTTACCTTCCCCTTCCGGCAAGACTCCTGCGCCACCCTCAGCATCCTGAATACGGCCTGCCTGTCCGCATCAAACTACACGGCACCTCCCTGCCCGCGGGCCAAAAGGCCCAGGTCTCCTTCACCCGCTAGATTTGAATGGCTGTTCGCTCCGTTTTTCCGCTGACGAAGAGAGATGCTCGGCTTATGTGGAAGTACTCCCGGGAACCTTGAAAATCCGTCCCGGGACGAGAGTCACGAAACTCCAAAATGTGTGTAACACGCCCCCTTGAATGAGTCCGGATTGTATGTCGGGGTTTTGCCTCCTTGATGCCGTCCCTTTTGGTTACCACCGGAGCATTGGTTTTCCGCGGTTCGAGCCTTTGGGGAACCTGGCCCGGCTGGCCGATGCCGGATGGTTGGTTGTTGCCATTTCTTGCCATTCTCCCCTTGTTCTCCACGCCTTTAGTAGTATAACATAAGCAACGTTATGTTACCCTACCAGAGCCTCTTGGGTGGTTATTTCTATTTTGATTAGGTTGGATTGATAGCAGGTTTCAATCACACTGGCAGCAGGAATCGCTGCCTGTCTCACAGGATGGATCATGAAAAACCCCTCTCGTCGCAGCTCACTTCAAGGCACGTTGCGCGTTCTGAATAACCGGCACCGTCAGTCGGCGCGGGCTACGGCCCTGATGGCTGCAGCGCTTGCATTAGGTCCTGCGACCACAGGGCAGGCTCAGGATGTTGATCTGAGTCTTCTTGGATCCACCCATCCGGGCTTCCGGATTGATGGTATTGATTCTGGTGATTACTCCGGCACAAGTGTCTCCGGGGCAGGCGACGTGAACGGCGACGGCCTGGCCGACCTGATCATCGGAGCACTTGGTGCTGATGTTGGCGGGAATGCGTTTGCCGGTGAGAGCTACGTCATTTTTGGCAAGGCCGATAATACGACCGTCGATCTCGCCTCCCTTGGCAGTGGCGGCTTCCGGATCGACGGGATTGGTCTTAATGAGAGTTCGGGCTCCAGTGTCTCCGGGGCAGGTGACGTGAACGGCGACGGACTGGCTGACCTGATCGTTGGGGCTCCTGGCGGGGCTTCGTATGCTGGTCAGAGCTTTGTCGTTTTTGGCAAGGCGGATGGGACGACTGTCGATCTCTCATCTCTGGGCAGTGGCGGCTTCCGGATCGACGGCGTTGATGCTGTTGACCTTTCCGGGAGAAGTGTCTCAGGGGCAGGCGACGTGAACGGTGATGGGCTGGCCGACCTGATCATCGGGGCTCCTTATGCTAATGTTGGCGCGACTAACGATTCTGGTGAAAGCTATGTTGTTTTTGGCAAGGCCGATGGTACGACCGTCGATCTCTCATCTCTGGGCAGTGGCGGCTTCCGGATCGACGGTATTGATACTTTTGACAATTCCGGCTATAGCGTTTCCGGGGCGGGTGACGTCAACGGCGACGGCCTGGCCGACCTGATTGTTGGGGCTTTTGGCGGGAATTCGTATTATGGTGAGAGCTTCGTTGTTTTTGGCAAGGCCAACGGCACAACCGTCGATCTCTCCTCTCTGGGCGGTGGCGGCTTCCGGATCGACGGGGCGGTTTTTGGCAATGCTGGCAGGAGTGTCGCCGGTGCAGGTGATGTGAACGGCGATGGTTTGGCCGACCTGATTGTTGGGGCTCCGTTTGCTGATTCGTTTGCTGGCGAAAGCTACGTCGTTTTTGGCAAGGCCGACGGGACGACAGTCGATCTCGGCTCTCTCAGCGGTGGCGGATTCATGATCGACGGCATAGATTCTGGTGATCGCGCTGGCATCAGTGTCTCCGGGGCAGGTGATGTGAACGGTGATGGCCTCGCTGACCTGATTATTGGGGCTTATTATGGTGATCCTGGCGGGGATATGGAGGCTGGTGAGAGCTACGTCGTCTTTGGCAAGGCCAATGGGACAACCGTCGATCTCTCCTCCCTCGGCAGTGGCGGCTATCGGATCGACGGCATTGATTCTGATGATCGTTCCGGCGAAAGCGTCTCCGGAGCAGGTGACGTGAACGGCGATGGCCTGGCCGACCTGATTGTTGGGGCTTATTATGGTGATCCTGGTGGGGATTCCCAGGCGGGTGAAAGCTATGTTGTCTTTAGTTCATCAACAGCTCCAACTTCGGCCACCTATCGCGCCTATGCCGGCACAGGCAATGCACCTGCGCTCGCTATCGGTATTTCCGGCGACGGCCACGATGACTCCACCCCCGGGTCCCGGTGCTGGATCGACTTCGACGCAGGTGACAACGGCTCGGCTGGCGCGTCCTTGCAAACGGTGACGGTGAATCGCACCAATAGCGGACTGACGGGTGACCTTGGCGCGAACTCGGCAGACGTCGTCTGGGAGATCACAAGCGATCGTGTTGGCTGGTCGAGCGCTGTGGTGACACTCAAATACACCGCTGCCGAGATCGCCGGCCTGACCGAAGCCAATCTGACACTTTACAAAGCGGAGAACATCGCCGGCCCCTACACCGAACTCGCCACCACCGTGGACACCGCTCGCGACACCGTGAGTGCCACCGTCACCAGTTTCTCCTTCTTTGCTATCGGTGACGGTACCGGTCTGCCTGTTGGTCTTTCGGAATTTAGTGTGGAATAATAAACGTTACTACTGCGCTTCATCCCTTCTCGCCGCGGTCAAAAAAACGCGGTGTTTTTCTTTTCTCTTTTAATGCATGATAAAGGAGCGTGTCATGCATTAAGCTGATTCACTGAACGCAGTGGAAAAAAGAAAGAAGTGGGCATGGGTGAAATCACCAAAATCGAAAAAATTGAAGCCGTTGTCTTCGATGATACCGCCCCGGAAACTGCACCACCCCAGGTGATGGTTTTCCGCGGTTCGGCTCCTCTCGACAGCACCATTATCCAACTGAAGACACTCGATTTGGCTCTGCTTTTTTGGCGGAGTCAGAATTGTTTTTAAATCTCACTTCTTCATCGCCGTGGACGAGCCGGTCCCGCCACCGCACTCCACTTCGACTCACCGATCAAATCTTAAGCGGTTGACGGTCTTCCCTCTTTATCCGGATGGGTTGGTTATTCATTGGGCTTCTGCGAATCCAAAGCCCGATGGTCAGATTTACCCGAGGGGAAAGCCATGCTATTAAATCACCACAACGCAAAACGATACATAACAGTTGTCGCCATGCTGAGTATCGCACTTGTGGGGCTCTTGAAAAACATCGCACCGGCGGCGACTCCTGTTTCCAGGGAAATAGATGCTCTTTTGGACGGCCCCCAAGTGAGAAACAATTCCTGGTCAGTGCTGATTCAGGATTGTAGCGGCCCTCAAACTCTTTACTCGAGAAATGCCACAAAACCGATGAAGCCGGCTTCGAATGTGAAGCTGTTCACAACAGCCTGTGCCTATGACCGCTTGGGGTGGGATCATCGTTGGGATGGTCAGCGAATGAAGGAGGCGATCCGGCCGATCAACAAGAAGAGCATCAATTCCCGGGCGGATAACCTTCTCAGGCATATCGGAAGCGAGCTTTCCGGCAATCACTCGATGTGGGCCGGGGCAGGTGATGTGGTCGAGTGGGCCCGTTCAATCGGTATTGATATGACGGGGGCCGTTTTGAAAGACGGGTCGGGTCTGTCGCATTCAAACCGGTTGTCGGCAAAGCAAATGGTTTCGCTGCTGCGCTACATGATCACGGCTCATCGAAGCTGGGATGAGTCGCTGGCGGTGGGCGCTGTTGACGGAACAATCCAAAAGCGCTTTCACGGAACGCAGGGTGCCGGGACCGTACATGCGAAAACAGGAACGTTGAGTGGTGTTATTTGCCTTTCGGGAATCATGGAAACCAGGGATGGTGATTGGTTGCTGTTCTCCTTCCTGGCAAACAATGTCCAGAACCCATGGGCAACGCGCCGTGCTATTGACCGTTGCGTTGTTCTTTTCGCGGATGGTGACAGCAAACATTCTGTCTCCTTACCGGAATCGTCAAAGCCTCGAACCGCCAAATCGAGCAAGAGCGTTATCGTCGATAACACGGACAAAGGGTTCAGTCCGGGGAAATTGTGGAGACTGGTTGAGGTGGGAAACAATTCATTCCATGTTCGGTGCGTTGAAGGAAAAAGCGATGCAGCAAGCTGGTCCGCCACACTCCCGAGTTCGGGAAAGTACCGGGTCATGGCCCGTTGGCCTTCATTAAACAATAGCACGCCACAGGCACCGTTTATTATCACGACGAAAAATGGCGAGCGTACTGTCTATGCAAATCAACGGCACCATGGGAATGAATGGGTAACTCTCGGAGAATTCGATATGGCTGGAGGACATAAACGACGAGTAAAATTGTCGTGCTGGACATCTTCCGGGAAACATGTCGTGGCGGATGCGATTCGCTTTGATCGGTTGTAAGGATTTTGATGACAATCGATCCGGACTTTTGTCGGCAACTAATGTTGAGCATCGAACGGGTGAGTGAAATAAACATGGGTGACCTGTCCCCGTGAGTGACGCTGTTTTCCGGACTAGAACATCATCCACACGTCCGACGGAACGGTCTGCCGTACGATGACAACCTGCTCAAAGCCCTCGTAGGTCACGTTCTGATACCCCAAAGCTGAGATGACTCCATCTGGCGGAGTCGCATCGGGAACGTTTGAACCCGCTGGCGCGATGTACGTCATGACATCCGCGGAGGTTTGTCCACCGCCACGCACGAGAATTGGAACGTCGACGAGCGGTGAAATCATGACTGAATCGTCGCCGTCTTCGACGGATACAACAAGAGACAGAACTCCCGACAAAGTCTGTGGCAACCCACTCGTCAGGCCGTTGTCGTCGAGAATGACTTCGCCGGGATTGTCACCTGGCGTGATGGAGAGAATATCGCTGCTGCCGGAGGCGGTGTACATCAGATCGTTCGTGAGAAAATCGAGGTACAGGCCCGGCTGCCTGCCGGTGGAAAGTCCGAAAGCGGTCGCCTTCGCGGTGTCTTCCGTGCCCAATGGATAGACTTCCTGGCGGTCGTACGTGTCCTGGACAAAATCGACATCCACATCGTCCGGAGACCCGAAAATCTCGTCCATGCCGACACCGGTGGCGTTTCCAAGCCTTCCGCCTTTGTCCATAATGTTAGCCAGGGCGTTGTCGTTCACCGTGTGCCAGCTCCCGAGGAAATGTCCGATTTCATGAGAGGTTATGTTTCCCACTCCCGTTGCAACAAGATCGATCTTGGTGTTTCCGCCGGTGATGGAATACTGATTCAGTGAATTGCCGTCGGACGCGTCTCCGCTCAGCAGATCCAGCAACACGACCGCGGTTTCCTCGCTTTGGTAGTTACCTGGATCAATGCTTTGAGCGATACCGATGGTTTCGACACCAAGTTCAGCGATCGTGCCTCCGATGATAACGCGGCTGACGTTTGGCAAACCGAACGGGTCGGCGTGATCGCGGCTGTTGAGAACGGTGAGTGCAAACTCACCCGCGTTGCCGCTGATAACATAGTCACCGTTACCACCGACGGCTTTCATGTCAGTCACGAGGTTTTCTTCGATGACTTCCAGAATCCTGTCGATCAGTTGCGATTCCTGCTGGAGCGGTATTCCCCATGCAGCCAGGAAGCCCGCCAGAGGCGTCAGCGTTCGCATTTCATCCGGCCCGGAAACGACACTGGCGTTCAACGTTGCTCCATCGAAATCGATAAACACGACCTGGCGCGCACCAACCGGTTCGCCGTGCATTCCCGGATCGGAAACAACAATGTCGACCTGCCACGGTTCATCCGGAACCAGGACGCCGCCGGAGATCAGTTCGAGCGAGTAGCGGCCCGTTGCGGGCACAACAAATGACTGGGAAACACCACCCTTCGGAAACGGTGAACCGGGCGCGCTGGCGGAGTTAACGTCGAATGCGGTATAGGCTTGCGCGGTACCACCGGGCGAAACAGTTCCGAATGCGTCAGCGCCACCCAGCACACGTGCACTGAACACCTGCCCCTGCGCGAGATCAAACTCAAGCCAGTCGGGATCGTCATTATTTGTCGAAACGATAATCGTGTACCAACCGGTCGACGCGACACCGGAGCCGATTCCGATGAACGGATTGCTGGGGAAGTTAATGTCGAGAGCGGGTTCGCCGATGACCTGGGCCCCAATGATGAGGTAGTAGGTTCCCGCCGACGGAGAGGTAAAGGTCAGCAACGCATCCAGGTTTCCGTTCATCGGGTCCTTGTCGCCCGCCGCGGCAATGATTGCCCCGAGCGAATTATAGATTCCGATAACAGGATCAAGTGACGACGATGCAAACGGGTCCGGGGTTGTCACATCGAATGTAAATGACTGTCCCGCGCCCGCCTGAAAGGCGAACATGTCAAAGTCACCGCTAATGATCGGCGAATCGCCGATAATACCTTCAATGATGAATTCCGCCAGGGTATTTGCTTCGCCGATCAGGGGGATTGCCTGACCAATGGTGCCGTTCTCCTCGAACGCGGAAACAATGGGAGTCAGCCGATGTATGCTGAGCGAGTATGATCCTGTCGTTCCCGCGCCCTGACCCGTTCCCGCCGACTGTGGGTTCTGGGGAAAGTTGGCACTCAGCGGGTTGCGCGCGAAGCCTGCAACACAGAGGTAGTAAGTTCCCGCCACCTCCGCCGTCCACTTGAAGTACGGATCGGGTTTCGATATCGGAACCTCATCGTCCTCGATGGCGAGAATCTGACCGCTGCCATTGTAAATTGCCACGATCGGGTCAAGACCGCCGGTAGATGTTACATCGAACAGAATCAACTCGCCGGGATTCGCCGTAAAGGAGTAGAAATCGAAGTCGCCGCTGGTCGCGCCAAATTGACCATCGCCGATTTGTACATTTGTGACCTGACGCCCGTTTGTCACAGACGCTGTCAGTCCCACGGGGCTGGCCGTTCCAATGGAATCGTTGTTTTCCGGAGCCGAAAACGATGCGGACGCGGGTACGGAGATCGGTATGTCGCGAATCCCGGTGACGGTCGCCGCGCCGGCGGATAAATCGATGAATGTTGCCGTTCCGCGGGAATCGTTCGGCTCGGTTTCGCTAAAGACCGGTCCTTTTGGAAAAACATTACCCGCCTTTGCCGATTTTTCGAACTGTTTTCGAGCCCAGTCAGTCAGCCCCTTTGATCCTGTCGGATCGAAGATGGTGTTGCCGCACCATGACGACTCGTCATGCGAATGCACCGGCAGAAAAACGGGCAGCATCGCCAGAAGAAAAGCACAACTAAACCGTGGGGTCTGAGTGACAGAGAGGGGCATGGGTATCGTTTCTCCTCATTAATCGCCTTCGCATCTGCAATGATTTCATTCAATTGCATGATGCCAGGAGTGGCAAGCTTGGAGTACATGGAGGGCGCCCGATCAGGATCCGCATTGTGACATGCCATTCCACAAAGGCCGCAGGACACATCCGCAGGAACTGAAAGCCGGAATCCTGAACGAGCATCTGTCGGACACACCGGCTTTCTTGTCGTCTGATATCAACAAGCCCCTCTTGAGGCAACGAACCAGGCGGGGATGAAGTATATGCGGGCGACGAGAAAGGCTCTGGCGAAACGTCATCCGGTTTCGATTTGAGAAACGCCAGGGAGGCGTTTCTCGGCGAATAGCCCCGACCACGGCACTCATTGAAATTCAACAGTGGATATCGGATTTGTAAAGAGCTGTAGGTTTCGGCGTGTTCCGAACGACTGAGCGGATTGCCGGTTTGAATCCACCCGGGAGAGCCATTACTTCCACTCCGCATAACCATCCTCTTTGTTGCCTGAGGATCTTGTTTTGGCTCTCTCCAATCAAGGGCCGGGTTCCCGAAATACGTGATTTGGCAATGCCTTCTCTTCCCATCTCTGCCGCCCTGCAATCACTTGGTCCCATCGATGGGAATCGAGAATTGCTTCCTTGAAGTCTTGTGGTTTTGCCTTGGTAAAACCAGAGAGAATTTGCCTCCGATTGCAGCAGGCAGGTTCAATCCATGTACCTGCCAAAGAAATCATGGATGAACTCTGGAGAACTGCCGAGATAATCATAGGCAGCACCTCTGCTCTTCTCAAGATCCACCCATTGAAGCTCTTTATCCACGGTCAGGTCGCTATAATATCTTTCTACAAGGTCAAGATCCGTCCAGGGATCATTCCTGTTCTGAAGTACCAGCGTTGGAACTGAAACCTCCTTCACATCCGGCATAAAGGTACGCTCCTGCAAATCAATTCCTGTTCTCTGAAACGAAAGCCTGCATCCGGCTTTATTCAAAAACGCGGGAATACCCAGGGCTTTCACGAACTCATTGTAATGCAGAGGTTGAACAGCAATCATTGCTTTTACATTATCAAATCCCTTCAGGCCATTGTCGCCCATTCCATAAGCATATGTGCTGGCAACGGCACCCATACAGATACTCAGCAAGCCAATATTCGGGTTGTCCAGTTCCGGGTGTTCAGTGACATGTTTTACGGCAGCAATGACATCATTGGCTTCTTCCGGGCCCCAGGTCACCCACGGGATTCTCCCCGCATCACTGTCTCCGTGGTTCCTCATGTCATACATCAGAATACCATAACCGAGTTTGTTCAGATATTTGGCCTGTCGCAGGAATGAAATGTCGTTCCTCCATAGCTTGATCATTCCCTTGCCCTTCGGTGTGTATCCCGAACGACAACACTGAACGCCAAAGTGCGTTTGGATGATGACCTTGTTCATTTTACCCGGTATCAGCCATCCGCGTAACAGAACACCATCCTCTGTCTTGAATTCTATATCCTTATAATCAAGCCCCTCATCCCCCGGACTATTGAAGACAGGTGAGTTTCCCGGCCTGATCATCATATCGGATATTATCTTTGCAAGCATTGCAATCTCCTGTTATACCATGTCGTCGATCAGACCGATTCCATTCTGAACCTTTGCGGCGTGGTGCCTGTCCACGTCTGGTAGGCACGAAAAAAAGAACTGGGATCCTGAAAACCAAGAAGATAGGCAATTTCGGCCCCCGTCAACTTTGAAACTTTCAAGTAATGATTCGCCAGATCACATCGCGTTTTATCGAGAATGGTTTGATAATTCACCCCTTCTGATTTCAGATGTCTTTGCAGGGATCTTGTACTTAAGTGAAGTTTCCTTGATACGGACTGAAGAGTGTTTTCACCTGTCGGAATGAGTTCCAGGAGCGCACCTCGAACTCTCTCAGAGGTTTTTGCTCCTGCATCCAGTTCTGAAAGCCGCCTCCGGAGTCCTGGTTCAAAGAATTTCCACATGGAATGGTTTGCAGTAAGAAAAGGAAGGCTGGCATCCTGTTTCGAAAACCTGAGCGTCGGATACGTTCCTTTTCCCAGCTTTGTTCCAAGGTACTCTTCATACAACTTTTTGTTCTCGGGAATATGAGGTGTCTTAACACGAAGAGGGTTCACATGATGCCGCGTTGCAAGTCTGATGAAATGCACAAAAAACACGATTTCGACACCCACAAGCACCTTCGGAGGAATCACATCCGCTTCAAGCCAGTGAAGCTCAAACTCCATAAAGTGGTCGGTGGTTCTGATCTCTACTTTCATGGGACACACGAGAACTTTGTAGTCCGCTATTCTCTTTATCGCCGTGTTGAAATCCGGACTGCACAAGGCTGCGAATATCGGCGGGTCGAACGATTCCGCTGAAACACCGCTGCCAATTCTGAACGCAATATCAGGATCGCCCGCTTCGACTTCAATTGCTTCCCAGAGACGAAAGTACTCATCCGTCGAAATCAGGATCCCTTCATGACTGAAAAAATCATCAGGAAGTGAGGCTCTTCTCAAGACATTGGAACTGTCGACTCCGGCATCATTGAGTATGATCTGCCAACCGGGATTAATCGTGAACCCTTTTTTCATGGAATCTCGCTGTCCTTGATTCGCAGGATATTTCTTCTAGGGGCTGGCTCGAAGTTGTTGAATGAAATCCGAACCAACCAGAGCAAATCAAAAGCCTTGTCAGAACCTGAAATCACATCTCCCAGTGCAAACATTCAGCGTAATGTCTGTCCAATAATAACTGCATGGGATGCGAAACGGGTTCTACTCAAATGCCAACCATCTGTCTTGTTCCGGAAGTGAACGTTTCATCATCAAGTTCTCGGCGATCGGCCATCCATTTCCTCGCATCTTCTCCAGCGGTATACCTCAGCCGGTCTGTCCCATCTGTGGCAGCCTGATAAATCACTTCAGCAACCACTTCAGGATCTGAGGCGTTCGCTTCCATGGCGGACGCCATTACTGTCATCATTTTCTGAACCAGATCCTGATACTCAGTCAATGACTCATCATTCTGAAAATCAAAAGACCTTCCGGCAAAGTCTGTTCGGATTGCTCCCGGCTCTATGATCTTTGCCTTCGCGCCAATGGCGTTCAGTTCAAAGTTGAGAGCTTCCGTAATTCCTTCAACGGCGAACTTGGTTCCGTGGTAAAGGCTGCCCAGCGGGAACGTAATCTTGCCGCCAACCGATGACACATTGATCAACAGGCCGGACCTCTGCTTTCTGAAGTAGGGAAGAACGGCACGCGTTGTACTGAGCAGGCCAATCACATTTGTATCGAATTGTTTCGTGATGTTTGCAGCCGGAAAAGCTTCAAGGGGACCGTAGGCACCATAGCCGGCATTATTCAGAAGAACATCGATTCTCCCGAATTTCTTGATGGCTTCATCAGTTGCGGAACTGATCGATTGTTCATCGAGAACGTCAAGCCTTGTGACAAGAACATTGTCCAATTGGTTCAGTTCCGTTTCATTTTCAGGTTTACGCATTGTGGCGATGACATTCCAGCCTTTTGCCTGGAAATACTTCGCAGCCGCCTTGCCGATACCGCTACTGGCTCCGGTAATGAGGATTGTGGATCTCATACTGTTTCTCCTGAGTTTGCTGAGTTCGCAAGTACCTGCGATGTGATAAGGCTAGTGAAGTCAGGTCCGCTCGGCAATAGCCAGAGGCGACAGTTCATTGCCGGATCGCGCCACGGGAGAAAATCACAAGGTCGATGAAATGACCAGTCAGCTCCTTGTGCGTATCAGAATTCATGGGCCGGCATACCGGTGGTCAGCATCACCGATTTCGGGAGCATTTACGATCTTCCGGAAGACAATCCAGCCATTGTGGCGCAGATCCAAA
>JANQSL010000219.1 GCA_028284075.1 Candidatus Sumerlaeia bacterium
CGACCATGGTCCCGTCAAAGACGGTCCGGTTTCGATATCGAAGCTTACCAGGCCTGACTGCACGGCCTCTCCCGCCATCACGGCACATCGCATCACGAAGCCGGTAATGTCGTATTCACGGCCCAGGTCGACAGCGAGCCACTGCGGTGCCGGCGAACCGCTACTGGTCCATTTGCTGGAAACACTGACAATGCCATCCAAAGCCTTGTCACCGTCAAAGGCATCGCTAAAGCGTGAGCTGACCGCAAATGCCGATGCATTGAGCGCAACGTTCACTCCTGCCGGAAGGGAAACGCTCGGCGGTGCGGTTGATTCCGCCGCCAGTGCATTGGCGCGCGACTGATACAGATCAAACAGTTCCGTGTAACGCCCCTCCTGCAAATTCGGATCCATTCCCACAGCGCCATCACCATCGCCAATATCGTTGGGCTGTGCCTGATAGCCCCATTGCATGAAGCCGTTCACCATACGCTCATCAAACCATTTGTTCATCTGGTTCTGGACGTTGACAACAAGACTCGCGTCATTTCGATTCCAGCCAAATTTCTCCACCACCAGTGGTTTTTCGATTCGTGCATTGACTTCCCAGTTTTGAATCCAGTCTTCGCCATTGTACGTATGCACCGTCATGAAATCGATATTGGGATCGTTGTAAAGCGCCACAGCACTCTCTTCCTGAATGGCGGTGTGTTCCACCGCCAGCATTCCGGTTGTCACAAGGTGTTGTGAATCGATGCTCTTGATGTAAGCGGCCATTTCCTCCATGAAATCCTGGAATGCGATGACGTCTTCGCCAGCGTTCGTCAGCTCATTGCCCACTTCCCAGGCGAAAATCGCCGGATGATCCTTCAAAGCCGTCACCACTTCACCGACCCATGGCTTGTAATTTGTTCGAAATCCATCGGTAAACCATGCGTTGTTCAACAGAAACAAAAAAGAAAACTGATCGGTGTAAAAGGAGTCGTCTCCCGGTGGATGAAAGGCTGTGTTGTAAACATCCGTCAAAACGACGATGCCTTTCATGCCGCGGGCATTCAACTTGTCGAGAACGACTTCCAGCGCCTCAATACTGGACGTGTTCGCTTCGAACGTATTTGCGGCATGGAAGCGCACGACCTTCGCACCCATGGACTGCGCGCCGTCGAGGTTGTTGTCGATATCCGCCACGTTCGTGAACGGAAGCGGTTGCGGCCGGCCGTAATGAGAAAGGCCTCGAATATTCACGCCAACGAAACGACAGGTCTGGCCATCGAGAACGAAATGCCGTCCGTGCGTTGTGACAAAGCCCTCCGGGACGGAGGTGAACATCATGATCGATGCGGCCAACGCAGGTGGAAACATCTGCATCCTCCTCGAAAAACCGGCCTCGAAGCTACTCCCCTGTAATGCTGTTCAGCAGCGGTGTGTCTGCATGCCTGAAGCGCAGCGATTCCGCGAGAGTTCCAGCGACATCCGTTTTACCCGATCTCGCCCAGGCCACTGTTTGCAGCAGCATGATATCGTCCGTCCGGGACTCCTGAGGCACTCGGTCGATAGCATTCAGAAGTGGCTGCCAGTCGTCGGAACACAGTGCGTCTGCAGCGATCGAACGAAGACGCGGCTCAAGGAACATGGTTTCCAGTTCCGGGTTTTCCACCAGAAGGGTGTCAAGATCCTGCCGTGCTCTTTCCGCCATCACGCGTGCGGTAACGCACTCCCTGTTCAAGGCTTTTACAATCGCTATGCGGCTCTCCAGGTGGGTGATCAGCTGCAATTGCTCGATCCGCCGGGACGCTCCCAAATCCAGCGATGTCGCCTCCGCAAGCGTCTCTTCCCACAAACGCAGGGCCAGGTCGTTCTGGCCTGCATGCCATTCCGTTTCACCCATCATTGTGCGAATCTGCAAACGATGGAGATGAAGAAGGTCTGAATCATGACGTGCAAGTGCCTCGTTGATTTGACGAACAGCCTCGTCAAGACCCTCCCGTGCCTTTTCGTACCGGCCGATTCGCCAGTCCGCCTCGGCAATTCCCTCATAGGCGTGAGCCAGGTCCACACGGAGCCGTACGTCGTTCGGCAAACGCTCGACCAGGCTCCTTGCCGCATCGCGCGCCTGTGCAAAAACCATCGGCGCTTTCACCAGATCCCCTTCCATCAGGAGTGCTCGTCCGCTCAAGCGAGAGGCCTCCGCCGCCAACCTGACGCGTGCAACATCTCCCGGCTGTTCCGCCAAAAGTTCCTCGCGAAGAACAATGGTCTTCGCCGCATCCGCCAGCGCCTGATCAGAGCGCCCCTCTGCAAGGGCAAGTGCCGCTCGCAAACTCAGAATATCGGCCTGTTCGTTCCGCGTGGAGACTTCTCCGTCCGCTTCGGGAGTGTGCGAAATCATCACCTCCGCTTCATCGAACAGCTTTCGGGCGGATGACGGATTTCCCAGTTCAAGATGAACCCTTCCAAGCATTGCAAGGCCACGAACGACATCTCGCTGCAACTCCGCGTCCGCCCCGTCGCCAAGACGCTCGCGGAACAGATCAATGGCTCCCTGCGCCTCGTCCCGTGCACGGAGCATGTCGCCGCCGCCCAGATAGGCCGCACTCAGGCGCAGCTTTCGATCCGCAAGATCACTTCGATAAGGCCCGTTCTGAGGTTGCTCATTAACCAAACGGCGTGCACTGACCCATGCTTCATTGTAGGCGTCCACGGCTCCGTCGAAGTTTCCAAAATCCAGCCGCACGTCGCCGAGATTCGCCCAGGCGAGGCTTTGCTGGCGGAGTACACCGCCGCTCAACTGGTCTTCGGGAAGGCTCTTGAAATAGCCAACCGATTTCTCCGCCATGGACTCCAACACATCGAGCCGGCCTGACGCCTCCAAATCCTCACTCAGGTCGTTCAGCATAAACTGCATCATGTCCCAGCCGGTGTTGCGCTGCTGCATGAGCAACTGGTTCTGCGCTGCCAGCTCGGCTTCCTTCGTTTTGCGCTCGTCGAGATGCTGCCAGATTAGAAACGTCAGGCTGAGCAACATGACTGTCAGAACCACTGCGAGCTGTTTGCGCTGGCGCGCGTGCATCCGCTGACGCAGTTCGAGTCCTTCAATCTGTTCAAGCAGTGGTTTGCGATCTTCCACCCTGCGGACCTGCTCCGCCTGCAGGCGGGCCAGTACGAGATCGCCTGTGCCAATCGCCTCTCGTGCATACTCCTGCAGAACCTGGTCGCGAAGCTCGAAAATCTGCCGGTTCTCCGGCCAGAGCCCTCTCGCCCGCTCAAGAAGGTGGTGGGCCCGGCTGAGAACCCGGTAGTCCTGTTTCCCGCCGGACTCGAGCATCTCCTCGACCTGTCCGATAAGCTTTCGCGCCTCGTCGCGTTTCCCCGCCCCGGAGAGATAGTCGGTAATACCGTCAATAAACTCGCGTGCGCTGGCGATACGATCCTGAGGATGCGCCTGCAGGCAGGCCATTGCCAGATTTGAAAGACTTCGTGGAATCTCCCGATCAGGGGCGCGCTTTCTCGGAGGCGTCACATCGCCGAGACGTGCCATCGCAAAACACTCTTCCCCGGTTGCAGCATTGTAAGGAGGCGTCAGTGTGAGAATACGATAAAGGATTCCACCGAGAAGAAAAATGTCCGTCCAGTTTCCAAGTTCTTTGGCTGTGTCGATCGTTTGTTCCGGCGCCATGTAAGATGGCGTGCCGGCGGGATTACGCGCCGTCTGAAGACTTGAGACATAAGACGTGGGCACTGCCGTGGATTCGTCCGGACCATCGGCAAGATCGATCGTCTTTACGGCCAGTCCCCAGTCCATGAGAACGACCTCACCAAATTTGCCCACCATCACCTGTGCCGGTTTTAAGTCACGATGGATAATGGCTTTCGAATGCGCAAATGCGATTGCCTGCGCAACATCCACGAGAATCGCCAGGTGCTTTGCCAGAAATTCGGGGACCGGCAGGCTCTCGTCTTCCGTAAGGAGACTACTCCACGGTTTTCCCTTTACCAACTTCATGGCCAGCAGCGGCTGACCCAGTTCGTCCTGCCCGAAGTCGTGAACAGGAACGATATTAGGGTGCTCGAGCCGTGCCGTGGTGAGCGCTTCGAGCCGAAACTCCGACTGGAGAGCTTTGGAAAAGTCCGTTTCGTCTTCGTCGTCCGTGTAAAGATCCTGGCGCAAGCGCTTGACGGCGATGACACGGCCCAGGCTTTCCTGCACCGCTTCCCACACCTCACCGCAGCCGCCCCGCCCGATTCGCTTTACGAACTTGAAGGAAACATACTCCCTGGAGGGAGACTCGTCTTCTTCTGACGGCGCCCTGTCGGCAGTGCCACCAACAACGGTGGCCCATGTTGGCAACTCCTGCCGGTTTTCCGCTCCGGGAGGCAGCGGAAAGGTCTCAGCCGTTTCCTGTGGGGGGACATAGCTGGCCTGGGGGTCTTCCGGCAAATCCGCCGGAGACGCCGCAGCTCCCGGGGAATCCCCCCAGGACAGGCCCTTGA
>JANQSL010000238.1 GCA_028284075.1 Candidatus Sumerlaeia bacterium
CGGACGCTGTTCGGTGCTTGCCGACATACTGGATGGCACCGGCTCCGCCGCCAAAATCAGCACCGGTCTGATCATAGAATTTGAAGTCCGGGCGATCACAAGTCTCGACAATTTCGGTAATGTATGGAATCATGAAATCCGGTGCCGTCACGAAAAGAAACTGTGCCTCGCGTCCGGATTCCTCCATGACGCCGTCGGCGCCCATGACCTCAACAACACCACCCTCAAATGCAACAATCCGGAGGAGATAGCTTTGAAGTTCAATCGCATTGGTGTTGTAGACAGGATAGACTTTTCCCACATAGTTGTTTTTGGAGAGACCCGGTGCAGTGCGGGATTCGTCGCTCGCTTCGCGTGAGAGCGTGTCGATAGTATCAAGGAAATACCGAGGCTCCCGGGAGACTTCAATGTTTGCAAGGATCTCCTCAGGAATGCCTGAAACGTTTTTCTCTCGTGTTGTGGTCACACTTCGATCGCTCTGTGCTCCCGCGCCGACTGATATTGTTGCCAGTGAGGCAACGAACAGATTTCTCGCCTTACGCCCAAGGTGTCGTGAGTGGACAGAATTCATCCGTGCGTTCTCCTTTGAGAAACGTGATTTGCCGGAGCTCTTTTGTTTCCGGTTGGACAGGCAAACAGTGCAACGCATGGACCACGCGTCAGCGAACGATTCCATGGACCGCTCCAACCGTCATGGCCTCAGTAGAGTAACACGATGGAAACAAGTTTTCTAAAATGTTTTCTAGAACAGCATTTGTGCCGACGTTCAATGGGCCGATTTGCCCAGATGGATTCCATTTGTGCAAATTTCTGAGGAACTGATCAAATTCGCCCAGATTCCATCGGGAACCGGCTACTCGATTTGGAGCGAATAGCGATCCGTGGTTTTTTTGATCCTGCATTCCCGACCATACAGCTGAGTGATGTTTTCTGAATCAATCACGTCACGAGTTGAGCCGACAACGAGAGCCCTGCCGTCACGTAGCATCAGGACGTCAGTTACAAAAGGGCGCAGCTCTTCCACATGATGCGTCACAAAAAGGATGGTCGGTGCACCTTCGTGCTCTGTCAGTCGCTCCAGGTCTTCCAGGAAACTTTCGCGCGCAGCCGGATCAAGTCCGGCGCACGGTTCGTCCAAAATCAGAAGGGCCGGTTTTCCAATCAGCGCGCGAGCGATCAGCACTCGCTGTCGTTCGCCCTGCGACAGCACGTTCCAATCGCGGTTTGCAATACCTGTGGCCCCGGCCGCTTTCAGGGCCGCGTGAGCAGCATCGAGTTCCGCCGCGGTAAAATCGCGCCACAAGCCGACTGAAGCCTCCAGGCCGGACACCGCGATTTTGAGCGCTGAATCCTGAGGAGGAAAACGATGAAGAAGAGAGCTGCTGACCCAGCCGATTCGCATTCGCAGCAACCGGATGTCCGTTTTTCCGAACGTCTCTCCCAGCACACGCACTTCACCCGTTGTTGGCCATTCATATCCTGCAATGACCTTAAGCAGAGTCGTCTTGCCGCATCCGTTTGGACCAAGGAGTGCCCAGTTTCGCCCCTCTGTGATTGTCCACGAGACGTCTGAGAGAATTGTGACACCGTCACGGAGCAGTGTGACGTTGGAAAGTTGAAGAACAGGTGTTTTTTCCATTTCGTTTACGGAGCAAATACGTCGATCTCGCGAATCCCGGATGCCATGTAGCCCGGATCCGTGCCTTCGCGGTCACGCTCCGGGTCTGTGACGGGTGACCATCGATCACGGAAGTCGCCATGGATGCTGGTTGTGTTGTGGAAGATAAACTCAATGAACGTGACATCCGGCACCGGCGTGTCCGCTCGCCACCGCACCACTGACTGAGCGCAATCGTGGGTGCCAGGGTTCAGGTCGCCGTAGTTGCCGGTCGTTAATTCTCCGACAGACTTCCCGTTCAGGATGACCTTTGCGGCGATGAATGCGCGGCTGCCGCTGTTTTCGCAATCGCCGCCAAAGATGGAAACAGCGCTGACTGCCGTCGGGTGGCGGAGCTTGTAATACAGATGCAGCCGTCCGTTTTGCCCGTCCGCACCACGGAGACCGATTTCGAAGGAGCCATCCGTCAGCATTGAAAGCGCTCCACGAGCAATGGTACCCTCGTGAATCTCGGGAATCAGGCCCTGTAGAATGTCATCCGCCGCCACAGGCAGATTCATATCTTCGTTGTTTACCCATTGCGGTGCGAACCTGCCCGGGTGAGATGCGGACCATGGTGATGGCCCGCGAGTTTCCGTCAATGCCGCGAATGCATCGTAGGCTGGCTTCCGGCGAGACCGGTGGCGTGTGAGCAGTCCCCATTCCTCGTTGGGATGCCATGAGTCATACTTGAACCATGTGAAGTTTTCGACGTACGGTCCATGTTCCGGGTGCGCCGGATCGACAAGGCCGTCGACAAGAGCGAACGACTTGCGGAGCGCCTCAGCCTGGGTTCGTTCATCGTTATGGGAACTGTTCCAGCCAAGCTCCGTCAGCCAGACCTTCTTGTCGTGGTCACCATGGTCATTCATAACAGCCTTGATACGTTGATTCAATACATCGTCGAGGCCCGTGCGATTTGGATCGTCCGGATCGGGATCGGAAAAGGTTTCAGGATAGGGATGAGCCCCGACGGCATCGAACGGATACGCCCCATGTTCAGCATGCCATGTGCGGATCGTTTCGTCTTCATAGATGTCTCGCAGGTAGTTTGTTTCGTATTGAAAACCCTTCGGGGAAAGACCTCCGGAGATGACGAGGGCTTCAGGGTCGATCGCCTTGATCGCGTCATGACACTCGGCGAGTATTTTGCAGTACGAGACAACAGGCACATGGTAGTATGAACCCTCAGCGTCCAGGTCCGGTTCATTCCAGATTTCCCATGTATGTATGCTGTTTTCGCGCTGTGAGTAGTGTTTCACGAGTTCACGAGTCCGTTCCACGAAGCGCTCGCGAAACGCGTCCGTCGCCCAGTCGCCTTCGGTCTTCCAGGTCAGGCTTTGATAGTCAACGAGGCCGAGGACTTCAATGTCGCGCTTTGCCAACTCATCGACGATGTAATCATAAGCCGCATAGTTGATCTCTCCACCGAGGTGAGAGTCACAGATAAATTCGATTCGGACCATTTGCACATTCAAGTGGCGCAGGTCGTCCAGCATCCGAGTCGAAACGGAGATACCCGTGCTCCACGAATAGGGTTGGATCGTGGTTGCCTTGATGTGAGGGCGAGAGAGGGAGGCAGCCGTCTCCTCCTGCGCACGGACTGCTGCTCCCAGCAGGCAAACCAGGAATGAAACGAAGATACGCATGAACCCCTCCCGCGAAGGCGACGGCTTTTCTTTCGGCGCGATGCTTCAACGCTGCAAATGGAAAGGCGCTAGAACCCGCCGCCGCCAGGGCCGCCCGTGCCACTCATGGCGGCGGCGAAGGCGGGGATAATGAATGCAAAGAGCAGAACCCCAAGCAGTGTGCAGCACACAATCATGGGGAGCAGAACCGCCAGGGCGGCCTTCGAGCCATCGGTCTTGTGTGCCTCCTGAAGGCCGATAATCATCATCACAAGCCACCAAACGGCAGAGAGACATCCTCCGATGCAGGGTACCGCATTGAGAACGGATGTCGCACCCAGGGTATATGTCGATACGCGAAAGGTTGTTTCGAAACCTTCGTTCGCTCCTCCAAAAATCATGAGACTCAGATGGTAGATTCCCGCGCTGATAAACGCACCGATGACGGCAAAGACCGGCATGACAATCAAAGCACAGCAGAATCCCAGCAGAAGAGTACCTGCAGCCGCCTCCATGCCTCCCTGCTGCCCCTGAGCACCGAGAGACATCATTTGCATCGGTACCTGCCATATGAGCGAAACCAGCGTGCCGGCCATGAACAGAATCACGTAATACTTAAGGGGCTCGGCAAAGTCGCTGGTCCGGCGCATGTTCGCGAAGAAGTCCCGGGGTTGAAAAAGCGATGTCCGCAGCGTTTCCCACAAACGGGTGAAGAACGGCAGACTGAGGTCTTCCCAGGGCGGCCCGTCCGGTTCGAAATCCTCTCCACTCGTGTCGTAAACAGGCCCGGACATAAGGTGCGTGCCGGCAGCGCCTGTTCCTCCCGGCTGGCCTGGACCTGCGCCATATCCACCGCCCGCGGCTCCACCTGCAACCGGTGACGGAGGGGCTGGGAGCGGTTGACCCGGCCCCTCAGGCGCCTCGCCGCGTTTGGGCATGAGCTCCGACAAGTCCTCCTGAAGCTCGTGACGGACACTGGCCAGAGGGACCCAGTCCGGCATGCCTTCATGCCAGACAAGCGTGGCACCCGAGATCCGGCCTTCCCGGAGGAGACGAAGAATTTCGCCGTCTTCGACGGGTCCCTGTTGATCACCGTTTGCCGCGTAGTACCAGGAAGCCATATTTGTCCGGAGCCTTGATTTGCGCGAGGTTGCTCTATGGTGAAGGAACCAGATCAGCCTCCGCCGGGACGGTCAAACGGGAATTCCACCCTGCAGGTCTTCGTTGCTCCCGCCCTGTCAGCACTGCTACGTGACCGGTTACTAATCTTGTGGGAGAAGCACCGTGGCCGCCCAGCCAGACCGACGCCTCTACGTCATTGCGACGTCACACCTCGATACCCAGTGGCGGTGGACCTTTCGAGACACGATTCAGCGCCATCTTCCGGCAACTCTTCGCGAGAACTTTGAGCTGTTTCGCAAACACCCTCATTACAATTTCAACTTCGAGGGTGCGTTTCGTTACATGCTGGCGAAGGAATACCGGCCTGACCTTTATGAGGAGTTGAAGGGCTGGATCGCGACGGACCGCTGGCACATATGCGGAGCGAGCGTCGACGCCGGCGACGTGAACACGGTTTCACCGGAGTCGTTGATTCGCCAGATCCTCTATGGAAACGGCTTCTTCAAACGCGAGTTTGGCAAAGTGTCGCGAGACATCTTCCTGCCGGACTGCTTCGGATTCGGCTGGGCATTGCCGAGCATTGCGGCTCACTGCGGGCTGAAGAGCTTTTCGACCTCGAAACTGGAGTGGGGATCGTCAGAAGGCATTCCCTTTAATATTGGCTGTTGGGAGGGAGTGAACGGCGAGGGACTTGTTGCCTGCATCAATCCCGGCCAGTATTCCTTTGGTTTGAAGGACGACTGGTTGAACAAGGAAGAATGGCTCGCGCGCATCGACAAGGTCGGCGAGCAATCCGGCGCATACGTCGACTTCAAGTATTTTGGCCTTGGAGACACCGGAGGCGCGCCGGACCCGCAGTCGGTCATTTACCTTGGCTGGTCCATCGAGGCTGAAACCCCCGTTACGGTCGTCAGTGCGGCGGCGGACGAACTGGCATTGTCGCTGACGGAGGAGCAGATCGCGAAACTCCCGCGGCATGAAACGGAATTTCTTCTTATTGAGCACGGCGTCGGCACGTACACGTCCCACTGCGAAATGAAGCGCTGGAACCGCATGAACGAATGCCTCGCGGATGCGGCGGAAAAAGCATCCGTTGTGGCGGAGTGGCTTGGGGCCGCGCGCTATCCTCGCGAAAAACTGGCGGATGCATGGATCCGCGTGCTCGCGAATCAGATGCACGATATTCTGCCTGGCACGAGCGTCCCCGAGGCTTACGAACTGTCATGGAACGATGAAGTTCTCTCGCTCAATCAGTTTGCCTCGGTGTTGAGGGACGCGGTGGGTGGTGTTTCCCGTCTGCTTGACACAAGCGGCGATGGCACGCCTGTCGTTGTCTATAACCCTCTCAGCACCGAGCGAACCGAAACCCTGCTGTTGCCTGCCGATCGAATCCCGGATCATGCGGACGGAAATGTCATCATTGATGCGGAGACCGGTTTGTTCGCGGGAGTCGTCAGCGGCGTGGCGGAACAGGCGGTTTTGATGATCAACGCGACTGTTCCTCCACTCGGAATGAAAGTCTTCCGAATCCTCAAGGAAACCGAAACCTCGACGGGTTTTTCCGTGTCTCGAGTTGCGGCAGGTGACAGCTCTGAAGTTCATCCCTCGAAGCGAACGTTCGAGGATGTCATTTCAATTGTTCCTCAACCGGGCGATTCGGATGTCCACCCTGGACAGCGCTATGATGTTCGGCTGAACAACGAGGGAAACGTCGCGTCAATTTTCGACCGCAAGGCGGAACGCGAACTGCTCTCGGCGCCGATTCAGTTGCAACTTCTCGATCACGGTCCGAAGGAGTGGCCGGCCTGGACGATCACCCACAACGATATCAGCGAACCTCCTCGTTCCGTTGTTGCAGGCCGTATCGAGGAAGACGGGTCAGTTATGCACGAGGGCTCGCGTTTCAAATCGTGCGTGCGATTCGTTCAGATCGCCTGGGGGGAAGCGATCGAAATCGAATGGGACATTGACTGGCGGACGTCTGGAACCCTCCTGAAGGCGGCTTTTCCTTTCGCCGCTTCAAATCCGAAAGCTGTCTACGACCTCGGTCTTGGCGTTATCGAGCGCGGTAACAACCACGAAAAACTGCACGAGGTTCCCGCACAACAGTGGGCCCATGTGACCGACAAGTCAGGTGAGTTTGGCGTGTCCATCATGACGGACAGCAAGTACGGCTGGGACAAACCGGACGACAACACGTTGCGCCTGACGCTCGTACACTCTCCCCGCATGACGGGATTCAAGTGTCATCTCGGCGGCGCCAACTACACCGACCATTTTCTTGAGCAGGAGCAGCTCGATTTCGGACCGCACCGTGTTCGAGTGCGAATGATGGGCACACCCGGAGACTGGCGGGCCGGGAAGGCGGTTTGGCAGGCCGCGGCTCTCAATCAGCCGCTGTTGGCATTTGTCACCAACAGACACGAAGGACCCTTGGGACGATCATTTTCCTTTGCCAATATGAACAGCGACGCGGTCGCGATCAAGGCGCTCAAAAAGGCCGAAGAATCGGATGAATACGTTGTTCGTCTTCAGGAACTCGAGGGGTGTGAACAAGAAGGGATTCGCCTGAGCCTCGGCAGGGGCATCGCTTCCGCGCGTGAGCTTAATGGGAGCGAGGAACATCTGCGGAATATTGAGACTGCCGGTGACGGAATTCTTGCGCTGGACTTCAGGCCCTTTGGTATTCGTACCGTTGCGGTGCGACTAAAGCCCGCTGCTGACTCAGGGAATACACCCGTTTGCAGGCATGTCGATCTGCCATTCAACTGCCGCGGCATCAGCACCAATGCGAACCGGCAGGACGGCAACATCGACGGGCTGGGAAATTCGCTGCCATCGGAACAACTTCCCGATGTCGTTGAAAGTGAAGGGATTACCTTCAAGACGGGTCCACGGCGCTATCGGCAGCTCAACGTGGTCATCTGTCGAGGTCAAAAGAGAGAACTTCCCGATGGCGACTGGACGCATCTGTATGCTCTTGCGGCAGCGATCGAGAGTCGCAGGGAGTCGACAATTCTCATCGGCGAGCGGGAGGAGCGATTCCGTGTTCCCGGATATACAGGGTTCATTGGCCAGTGGCACAATCGCGTCGTCGACGGCGCGTATGAAACCGATCCGGCAAAGTACAGGCCCGCCTTTATTCGATATGCCGATGTTGCGTGGTGTTGCTCCCACAGGCACAACGGCGGCACCAACAGCGACGAGGCGTATCAGTATACATATCTTTTCAAGCTCGGATGGAAACTCAATGGTGAGAGGACTGTCACACTGCCGGACGACACGGGCCTGCGGGTTCTTTCTTTGACGGTCGCACGAAACGCGAACGACAATGTGCACCCCGTGAAGCCGCTTTATGACTGACAGTTTTTCCGGCGCCACAAAGTCAGCCGGAAGTCGAGGAGAGCCTCACTTTTTAGTGGTACAGGGACCATTGATTCGCTGTTGATAGAACCGGGTCCAACCCTTGAGATACGGATACAAGAATCTCGGCGTCAGTACTGATCGATCCTCCGGGCAGAAGGCTCGTTGACCAGGCAATCGCCCATTGGCCGCCCGGGCTTGCGCTGATTGCTATAAAATGCTGATTATTGTCCGACCCCACCGTGGCGTAGGCCCCGTTGAGCAGCGCCGTCTCGCTCCATGTCGATCCACCGTCAGTCGACCTCGTCAGCCCGATGTCCACGCCTCCCGACGGGTCGTTGAACTTGCGGCTGTGATATGCAACGAGCCAGTCGCCCTGGCCGGTGGTGGCGATCGAGGGGCGAAAGGAAACGTCACCGCCGCCGACTTGACCGGGGTCGATCGGTTTGGCATTGGACCAGCTGGATCCGGAATCGGTTGAGACCGAGTAAAAACATGGCGTGGCGCCTGCGGCTATGAGTCCGCCAAGGCGATGGCCACTGTTCCACACGGCAATGCATCTGCCGGATCCGTCGGAAGCGAGATCCATTGCATAGTCGAGGTCTGTCCCGTCTACCGTGGCGTAGTGATTGATTGCATTGGCTGCCGACCATGTCGCGCCGTTGTCCTCTGATCGTGAAAAGAGAATATCACCCTCAAAATCCGAGCTGTCGTCAAGATTGTCCGTTCCAACCCATGCCACGACCCACTCATCGATTTCACTGTTAACCAGCCTGAGATTGCCCGAGGTGGTTGAGGGTGGCCCAAAGCGGTAGACCTCGACGGGTACGGACCATGTAAGTCCATCGTCTCCGGACAGCGAACTGTAGATAATCTGCTCTCCCGCATTGGGGCCCGTTTGAGTTGTCGACTCCCAAACGGCAAGCCAGTTTCCGTTCTTGTCACAGGCTATTTGCGGAAACTGGTCGTTCTGAATTTCAATCTGCGAGTCATTATCCGCCAAAGGATTAAGTGAAGCAGGGGCACTCCATGTCTCGCCGTTATTCACCGAACGCGAAAACACGATGTCGAAATCCGTTCCGATCGTGTTTCCCAGAGTATTGGTCGATCCCCAGACGCTGATCCATGTTCCCGTTCCGTTCGTTTCCACAACCGGAGCAAAGTCGTCATCCGTGGCGGCATCACCAGCATCGTTCAGAGTCTCACTCGCTGACCATGCCGCACCGAAATCCGTCGAAACGGAAAACAGCACATCGTTACCGCTGGAACTGCTTCCTATTTGCCAGACAGCGATCAGATGGCCCGTATCGTCAGCGGCCAGGCGGACTTCTCCATCTCCGCCATCATCGGTCTCCCAGGCCGAATTCAGGACACTTGGGAAATCAAAACCGAACTCTCCAAAAACCTGGTTGGAAGTCGCGACCAGAATGGTCGCGGCAATCCACGGTGATACAAAGAACCGATATGTCATGATAACTCCCCTCTCCATCCAATTGTCATTCTTTTGGAGGGGGAGAACTGTGTCAATCGGGTAGTGAGTCAGCCCCCTGTCTCAACCGGCAGGCTGGGTGGAAAAGGGAATAAACCGGTATCGTCACAGCCATTTTGTTTGTCGCTTTAGATCGGGATGGAGTGATGATAAGTGTGCGAAGAACACTGCTGCTGATTCAAGCGCCGGAATTCCTGACCGGTGCGCGGCCGGACAAAGTCGCACTCCCAATTTGAACCGGTATTTTGTCAGAACTCTGTCACCACAGTGACGCCGGTGTCCTCAAACGTGTTCATTTTCATGAGCGCGTCCGGTGCTTCTTCCAGCGCGATTCGCCGCCCGACCAGCCGGTCGGGTTTCAGCTTTCCCATGCGAATCATTTCCATCATCGCGGGATAGCGATGAGCCTGCATGCCGTGGCTTCCGTAGATCTCGAGTTCGTGGGCAACAACCCGGTCCATGGGAATGGCCGGTCGTGCATCGTCGGCGAGCATTAATCCGACCTGCACGTGCCGTCCGCGTTTCCGCAGGCAGGCGATGGAGTTAAAGCATGTTGTTGTATTTCCCAGTGCATCGATTGAGACGTGTGCGCCTCCGCTGGTGAGATCGCGAATGGCGGATGGAACATCGCCGGTCTTCGAAGCATCGACGATGCTTTGAGCGCCGAGTTCTCCGGCAAGAGCGAGCTTTTCATTGGAAATGTCCACGGCAACGACGTTTGCTCCAATGCACTCGGCAATCATGATGGCGGAGAGTCCCACACCACCACAGCCATGTACCGCGATCCACTCACCGGGACCGAGCCGGGCCTGATCGACGACAGCGCGGAACGATGTGACGAACCGGCATCCAAGGCTTGCCGCCGTCGTGTGATCCATATCCTCCGGCAGGCCGACAAGATTGCTATCCGCATGGTGCAGCGCGACGTACTCCGCAAAACTTCCCCGGTGCGTGAACCCGGGCTGGCACTGATGATCGCAGACCTGCTGATTGCCGGATGCGCACTCCGGACATGTTCCACAGGCACAGACGAAAGGAACAGTCACGCGATCGTCCGGCCTCCATCGCCGCACGTCTTTGCCGACGGCCTCGACCACTCCCGCCATCTCATGTCCGGGCACATTCGGGAGCGTGATGTCCGCGTCGTGGCCCATCCATCCGTGCCAGTCACTGCGGCAGACTCCCGTTGCCGCGACCCGCAGGACCACGCCGTTCCGCGGCGGCGCCGGATCATCGATCCGTTCGATTCCGAAGGGTTTTCCGAATTCGTTGTAAAGGGCGGCTTTCATGGTTCGCTTCGCCCTTCGAGTCTCCCGCCCGGGACGCGCGGGCAAGGGGTCTCGGTCGCTTCCCACTTTCCGTTTGACGGGCCGGGGAGGGGTCATGACCATGCCGAGCCCCTCAGGAGAGGGATCAAATTTCGGACGGTTTGGACGATCATGGCCAAGTGTGAGATTACCGGAAAGCGCCGCGGCGTCGGCAATAACGTCAGTCACGCCAATAATCGAAACAAGCGGACCTTTGGCGCCAACATTCAGAAGGTGAAGATTGTGGACGAGACGGGCACCGTCCGTCGCGTCAAGGTCTCAACCAAGGTCCTGAAGAGCAACGACGTCATGAAGGCTCCGCCTCGTCGCGTGATGCGCGAGCTGGCCAAAGCGGAAGAAGGCAAGAGCTAAGGGGTTTTCGCCGGAGGCGCGGGCAGCCGGGCTCCGTACGACGGAGAGCAGCGAACCTGGTCAGGTCCGGAAGGAAGCAGCCATAAGTTTTCCTCTTTGGGTGTGCGACCGGTCCGGTTGTCCGCCCCTCCGACGAACAGGAAGATAGAAACAGGCCGGTCTTTTGACCGGCCTGTTTCATGTTAATCCTCCGGCGATAAACATGGCTACCGCCTGCCATAGACCTTGTAGGCAAAAGGTGGAACAGAGTCCGGCAGGCGCACGTAATCGGGAAAGTATTCCCCCAGTATCCAGTCCTCGTCATTGGCGGCAATCACCTCAAAATCCGGTGGCACGAATGCCTCCACCTGATCCCGAGTCAGGCCGTACCCTGCGGACCAGCGTTCCGTGAGCCCCGTTGTGACGTGATGTAATTCACCCGTCGCCATAAGCTCCGGCAGCGGACACCAGGAAAACCAGGCGCGGCCGGGGTTTTCTTTCGCGTAGTCATAACCGAGCTGATGGATGTTGATGTTCATGCGCGAGACGTCCTGCTGAAATTTCGCAACGTCTCTCGGAAAAGGCATGAAGTGAATCAGCCCCCACACCGCCAGCCCTGCCATCGTAATGCGGGCGTTGCGGCCTGCCGAATCCGGTCTTTCTCCGTAAACAGCAAGCGTTGTCACAATCGTCACCAATGCGAACCACGGAGCCGGTGCAATGGTGTTGCTCGCACCGCCGACCTTGACGGGACCAAGCACTGATGCGGGTAAGAGAAATACGGCAAAGATGAAGGCGAGCTGTGGGATGTGGTGGATCGTTTCCCGCCCGACGCTCCTTATTGAGTTGAGGGACAGTACCGGAAGAGCTGCCGCGGCAATTCCGCCCGCCAGCAACGGCCAGCAGGTCTCCATCGTGTTTCGCAGGGAATCCACCAGGATGCGAAAGCGTCCGTCTCTTTCCCCCTTTTCGATCCAGTCAATAAACTCTCGCGTATAGGTGCCTCTCCATGTGGGTTCGTAAAAGGAACCAATCCACGAATGGTTGCCGGGAATTGTGACAAGGTTAAACCAAAGCGTTTTGAACCCGTATCCGATGGAAAGCATCATGAGGATCAACAAATACCAGCCGAGTCCGGACAGCAAAGTTGCCATCAACCCACGTTTGCCTCCTCTCAACAGTCCGAAAATCGCGATGGCCGGAAGCGCGGGCAGGAACGTTTGTTTGGACCACGCAGCCATGGCCGCGCAGAATCCTGCCATCGCGACAAGACCGATATTTTTGGCCGGTCTTGCGGGCATGAAGAGAATGGACAGTGTTGCAAAAGCAAGCGCTGGTGCATCGGCATGAATACGAATCGTTGCCTCCCTCAGCGGGGGAGAGATTTGTACAAGAAAGAATGCGACCGCCGTCAGCAGCAGAGCGTGTGCAACGCCGCGCCCCGCCCGAAGGAGCAGCAGAAAGAGAGAGCCGAGTACCATCGTTGCCGTCCAGATACGGCCTGCCACAAGGGCATGGGTTGGCGTGTTGAGTCCCGTGACGGGCAAATAGGCCCACGCGATTCCCGGAGGATAGATGGATGGCAGAATGGCACCGCCAGGAATGGCCGGCTGATAAAGTGCGTGTCCCTTTGAAACGACAAAGGCGAAGGAAAGCCTCAAAGCGTCCCAGTTGCTGTGGACGGCTCCCGGAGCTGCCGAAACAGCGATCCAGAGCGCAAGCATCACCGCCGTCGGCGTTACCGCGACACAAAGCCGGTGCGAGCGGGAGGCATGTGGAAGCGCGGCCGCGACGATGCCGCTGATCAGCAGCAAAACCGTGGCAATGATAAACGGATGAGGAGGCAACGAAGGATTCCGGTGCGCTTTGCTTGCCCACGTCCGTCGCGCCAGGCGTTGCTTGCGGCGGGTGGATAGCTGCGATCACCCCGCAAGAATGTAAACCGCCGCAACCGAAAGGTGCCCTTCCGTGTCGAAGTCCCCTCCAGGTCCGCGTATCAAAGCTCTTCAGCGGAAGCTCAAAGAGTGGGATCTTGATGCCCTCTTCATTCACGATCCCGTGAACATCCGTTACCTGTGCGGATTTGAAGGCAGCTACGGCCTGCTGATGGTGGATCGCCGGTCCGCGCGCTTTGTTACGGACGGCCGGTACGCGGAGATTGCGGAAAGTGCAGTGACCGGAGCGAAGGTGCATGTGCAGCCATTGACACAGGTCAGCGAGTGGTTTTCCGGCTTCTTCAAACAGCGCGGCTACGGCCGCTTGGGGTTTGAAGGATCTCTCACAGTCGACTCTCACGAGAACCTGAAGAGATGGCTGCGGGCCGCGAAGACAAAGACGAAAAAAGCAGACGGACTCGTGGAGGACATTCGACTTTGCAAGGACGAATCCGAAATCCGCACCATCGCGAGAGCCGCGCGCATCGCGGACCGGATGATGCAGGCGGCGTTCGATGCCTTGAAGCCAGGCATGACGGAACTGGAACTCAGCAAGCTGATTCGCCGTTCTTCTGAGGATCTGGGAGCCAGTGGAGAATCCTTCGATAACATTGTCGCCGGCGGCCCCAATTCATCGAGACCTCACCATCACCCCGCAAAGCGCAGAATCAGGTTCGGTGACATGGTGACGTTCGATCTTGGGTGCATTGTTGACGGCTATTGCAGCGATCTGACACGCAACCCTGTCGTCGGCAAAGTCTCGAAGAAGTTCGACGCCGTTTACGCCATTTGTCTCGAAGCGCAGCAGGCCGCCGTTAAAGCGTGTGTGGCCGGGGTGAAATGTTCCGATGTGGACGCCGTTGCCCGTGACATCATCGCGTCCTCAGGCTATGGTGACGACTTTGTACATGGTTTGGGGCATGGCGTCGGAATGGAGATTCACGAATCCCCTCGTCTCAACAAGACCAGCAGCCATGTCCTTCGGCCAGGCATGGTGGTAACCGTTGAGCCGGGAATATACATACCGGGGTTTGGCGGTGTCCGTATCGAAGACCTCCTCGTGATTACGGACGGAAAGCCGCGGATTCTTTCGAAAAGCCCGAAAACCTTGACCGTTCTACCTGCATAAGACCATTCGCGGCGTCTCAGGCGCCGCCAGGGAGCAGAATGATGCCTCATGTTGTACTGAAAGGCGAAATGACCGCGGAAGACATCTGGCTGGCATTCCAGCCACTGGAACTCATGGAAGACGGTGTGGTTTTCAAAGCGACGGAGTGTTTTATTTCCGAAGACAAGAAAACCGTGCTGGTGCGAAGCCTTGTCGCGGAGCGCGAGTTTCCGAGAAGCTTTTTTCTCAAGATTGTCCAGGATGACGACGGAACACTGACTCTCTGTATGGAGAAAGTCGGTCAGACGGAGCGGGCTGACGCAGTGAAACGGTTCATCGGGCTTTGCGCATGGCAAATCATGCAGGCGGCGCCGGAAGTCACCCTTGAAAAAAGCAACATCGCCGATCTTGTCTCTCCTCCCAAGAGTGCTTGAATGACATCCGAATCATCGGCGATTGCCGATCACTTCGTGCTCGACCTTGCCACTCTGCGGAAGCCCTTCGACTGGGATGCCGCCTTTGGCGGCAATTTCCGGAGCAACGAAATCGAAGTTGGAATTGGAAGCGGGTACTTTCTTTCGCGCCACGGGCTCGAAAACCCGGAGAGCCGCATCCTGGGGATAGACAAGGAAGGCAGTGAGGTATGGCGTTCCGCGGACAAACTCGCGCGTCACGGAGTGGGAAACGCACGTGTGCTGCGTGCGGACGCTCTCTATTTTCTTGCAGACTACGTCGCTGATTCCGCGATCGACGTCTACCACATATACTACAGCGATCCGTGGCCTAAAACACGGCACCACAAGCGCCGTCTCTGGCGCCCGGAGATCGTTCCCCTTCTTGAACGCACCATGAAACCGGGTGCCGACCTCTTCCTGAAGACCGATGTGCCGGAATACTTCGATGTCATCCAGGGCGTGCTTGGGGCGGCTGCGTATCTTGAGCTTGTTGAGGACAAACGGATCGATCTCGAACCTCTGGCAGGCGACCACGAGACAAACTTTCAGCGCAAGGCACGGGAAAAAGGCCATCCACTGCACTGGCAGCACTGGCGCAGGAAGCCGTAGCACGTTGCTTCTTTTGGTTCGGACACGACCGCGCCGCGTGTCGCGTCAGGATTCCAGACCCAGGCGTTTCAGGGCACGCCGCGCTTCGCGGCGAACATCGGCATCTTCGTCTTCCAGAGCCTTGCGAATGACAGGCTGAACCCTCTCGTCCTCAATTCGAGCGAGACCCCAGACGGCGTCTCGACGTATTCCTGGTCGGGCTGATTCCCTTGCCCAGTAAATCATGGCATCAACCGCCATCCTCTTTGCCTCTTTCGTATAACCGTTATGGGAAATGCCCCAGACGGCCCGTTCGCGCAGCGCCGGCGGGATATCCTCATCGTTGGCCAGTTCGATGAGTTGAGCCGCAACCGGCTCCGTCATGAGAGGACGTGTGCTGAGCGCAAGATGCAGAACCTCGGCGCGATGTTCGTTTGGTTGACTGGTCAGCTCAATCAGCCGTGCATCGACAACATGCGTCGTTGGCCGGCCCCAGAGACTGCGGCAGGTTTCCCGGACAACTTCGGAACTTTCGTCGGAAAGCAGCTTCAGAAGAGTTTCCTCTGTAACAGAGCTTTCTCCCTTTGGGTCCAGTTGATAGAGTGCATGCGCAACACCGGCTCTTACAAAGTAATTGTCGTCATCCGCCAGCGAGGCCACCTTTGGCAGATTGTGAATGGTTCCGCCGAATCGCCGGAGAATCTGCAATGCCAGGAGCCGTGATGTGGGCTCCTGATCGTCCAGAGCCTTCAACACCAGTGGTTCAAACCGTGAACGGTCAAAAGGCGTCGCGGTTGTTTCCGCCAGTGCCACCATGGCATCTCGCCGCTGCAGGGCGTTCTTCGAGGTGAGCATTTCGTAGACCTCGTCGAGAGTTCTCTCTCGAAGTTCGGGGTCGTCCCGTTGCGCGATTTTTTTCCAGAGCTCCGGGTATTCATGAGGCGACAACGGAGCCGGAGTTGCCGGGATGACTTGTGATTCCTGCGCAAGGGTTGTGCTGCCCAGTAGCATAATCGGAACAAGGAGAAAGACGAAGCGCATGGGTTAATCCTCCGCTACGGAACCGGCAGGTTGAGATCGTTCAGAATGGGAGCCAGATTCTCAATGGCTTCGTTTTCGTTCGGTGCGAATTCCGCACGAGCCAGATGCCATGTTTCAAGGTGTTCAACGCGGCCTCCGTTCGGAGCGACTGTTACCAGCGGACCGAGCGACTCCACCTCCAGCATTCGACTATCGGCGAACAGCTCAAAGTTGCATCCCATGTCCGGCAGTTCGCGGTCCAGAACGGGAGAGATGCGCTTAATGAGAACATTTCCTCCGTTTGCATAAGCTGTCCAGCCTCGTGAACTGCGAAGACCGAACTTGATGGGTTTCTCCATCTTCTCATCCTGACGAAGAATGATGACACGTTCCCCCCAGTCCACCCTTGGGTCCGCCATATTCGTATAAGGCCAGAGGGCAAGCGGCCGGGTCGGAAGGAGATACTCCGTGTGCGGGAGAAACGGCTCGTGCGGAACAATGGCAAAGCCACCCGGAGCCATGACGGACAGCGCCCACGGAGCCAGGCGAATCGGCCACTGGCTCTCGTTGCGAAGAACATGAGTGACACGAAGAAGCGGCCTGTTTGCATCCATCGCGATGCGAAGCTTTTTCACAATTCCGGTTTTCGGTTCACGCTTCTGAGTCAGAACAAGTTTCTGCCGTGCCACCTCCCACTTCACCGGCTCATTATCAGGGTGGTAGGTTCGTGGTCTCGCCTCCGGAGCATGCCAGAGCCTGTGGCCGCCGTAGATACGCCAGTCCTCTCCACCCGTTTTACCGAGATGCTCATCAAATTCCGCGAAAAGGTTTGGTCCGTTGACGAAACCACAGCGCAGAATTCTTGGCCCGACCTCCGTCGTTGCCATGATCTCAATGACGCCGTTTGTCAGACGGATACAGTTTTTCCAGCCACAGTATTCAGTCGTCTCATGCGTGATGGTCATGATCTCAATACCTCCTCAAAGAACTCGAACGATTCCCCGATATGGTCATGCCAGTACTGCCAGCTGTGAGTTCCCGGATGCTCAACAAAGGAATGAGAGATGCCTTCTTTCTCCAGGTCCTTGTGAAGGTCGACATTATGCGGGTACAGTTTGTCTTCAACGCCGCAGTCAAACCGGACAGGCGGGAGAACGTTTCTGTTCCGCTTCATCCAGTATAAAGCGGATTTGTCCTGCTCCGTCAGTTTTGCAAAGTCCGGCGAATCACTTTCAATGAACATTCCCAGCTGGTCGAAGTGTGTAATTGACGAAAGTCCCGAGATCCCCTTAAACTTCCTTGCGTGTTTTGCGCCAAGCCGCAACGCCCCGAAACCACCCATCGAAAATCCGGCGATGAATGCGGGAGACTCCGTCATATTCGGAAAAACCTGACGCGTTGCACCCAGGACATCCTGCACGATCCAGTCCTCGCACCCTGCCCGGTGAGTGTTCACATATCCGCTGCCCCGTCCCACCATTCCGTCTGAAGGCATGACCAGCGCCATGGGTCGAATGCGCTTCCCGGCGATCAAACGCTCTGCGGCCAGATGAGCTCCACCATTGTATGCCCAGGACCAATGACTCCCCAACACACCATGCAGAAGAATCACGAGCGGGAGATTTTCCTCCCTGCCGTGATCCTGTGGCAGCCAGACCAGGACATTTCCCCGTCCCTCGAGGGCAGGGCTCTGAAAGGTCAGGTGATGGAGAGAATCCCGGGTCAACTCAGGGCTGGAAAGCTCAATATCCGCGTACGTCATTGTCGTCCTCACGCTCCGATTGTCTCGTCCGGGGCCCGCCGGGCAAGCGAGAGGCTGCCGAAAGTTCCAATCCCCTTGCCTCGGAGAATCGCCGGTTTCTAGCCTGTGCAACAATTTGCGCAACTCGAACCCCGGCCCGTCCCTATGCTAACCGCTGCCTTCATCCTTGTCATTTTCGTGATCGGCGCGGTTCTGATGATCACGAAAAAGCTGCCGGCGCTGCTGGCCCTGCCTCTCATGGGCGCGGCCATCGCCTTCGGTGCCTGGGGAATGCAGTTCCTTCCCGCTGGCGGTGAGCCGGGCGCCTCCATCGATCTCCAGGAGCATGTGTTCAAAGGTGTGCTGGCGAAGGGGTCCTCCATGCTGGCGGATGCCATGCTGGCGGCATTCTTCGGCGGCATGCTCTCGTTTATCATGCAGAAGTCCGGTGTCGCGGAGAAGCTCATCAAGAACGCAGCGGAACTGATCGGAGATAACACGCTCCGGGTCGCGTTTCTTTCGATGCTGCTTGTCGGCGCGATTTTCACGACCATCGGAGGCCTTGGCGCGATTATCATGGTGGCCATCGTCGTGCTGCCGATGCTGGCCACAGTCGGCATTCCCCCCTTGGTGGCAGGAGCGATTCTCCTCATTGGCCTCAGCATGGGTGGTGCCCTCAATCCGCAGAACTGGGTTCTCTACATCAACATTCTGGGCCTTCCTCAGAAGGACGTGAAATCCTTTGCTCTGGTGATGGTCTTCCTGATGACCATCACGGGAATGGTTTTCATCGTTGTGGAGCTGTGGCGTGCAAGGGCGCTTCCTTCGCTTCGTCAGGCAATGATCGACACGACAGTGGTGTGCGGCATTTGCGGACTGGCAATTGTGGGTATCGCAACCTCCTACGGACCTGCCAGCTCCCCGCTCCCCTTTTTCAGCCCCTCTTTTCAAAAGTACTGGGACGATGCCGCATCGGATTCACTCACACGCGAGTACATCGAAACCGGCTTGCGAATCGAGCTGCCACAACCGGAAGGCGAAGACGAAACGAGTGTGTCACTGGCGGAGTCCGGACGTGTGGGGGATATGCTCGCGGAAGACACCATGGAGCGCCTGACAAAACTGGATCTCACCAAAGTCGACAACCTGGGTTTTTCATCTTTCGCGAACTACGACGGAACTCTGAAGCTGGTTGTTCGACGCGCCGGCGAGGAGCCTCTCGAAATTGAAGAAACCTTTGCCGGCGGAACAGTCGTGCAGTTCAAGGTTCCTGTAAAGGAACTCGCTGTCGACAGCCTGACAGCCGTTGAAAGCCTTGCACTTTCGACCGCCGTGAAAACCGCTCCGGAAAATGGCGATCCGTTTATTGAACTGCGACAGGCAAACTATGAGCTGATCGAGCGCAAATCGATCGTGATGACCGCTGTACAGTGGTTGTTCGGCGCTTTTCTGATTCTGTTGCACGGAGCCATCGCCATCGACCTTCTGGCACGCGTGAAGTACTGGCGCCGTCAGGTCGTGGAGATCAAATGGTACGCTCTCCTGATTCCCGTGCTGCCGCTGGGACTGATCATTATCTACAGTATCGACGTCAATGCGGCGCTTGCCTATGGGTTTGTCTATGCTGTTCTGGCCACCGCACGGCCCGGCACAAAGAGCCTCACGGTGCAGAGCATGATTCAGGGTTCGTCATCCGTTCTGCCCGCGGTCCTGTTGATGGTCGGAATCGGTATTCTTGTGCGGGCCATCATAGGCCCTTCCGGGTTTGAAGGAAACTGGCCCGTGATCGCCTCCATGAAACCGATTCTTGAAAGAATTCTTCCATCCAACCCGCTGCTCTACACGATCGTGTTTGGCATTGCCGCGCCGCTGGCGCTGTATCGCGGACCACTGAACCTGTGGGGTCTGGGTTTCGGCGTGGCGCAGCTCTTCCTGGCGGCGAACGTGGTTCCCGCCGCGGCCATCATGGCAATGCTCATCAGCGTCGGTCAGATCCAGGGCATCTGCGATCCGACCAACACCCACAATGTCTGGATTGCCAACGAAGTACGTGTCGACGTGCAGGCACTGATGTTGAAGACGCTGCCTTACATCTGGGCAATGGCCTTCGCGGGGCTTGCCATCGGATCCTACATGTATTTCTAGCACAGGCGAATTATGAGCGATACGATCACTGACCATTCCCCCCGCCGCATCAAAATCGGCATCGATGTTGGTGGAACCTTCACGCATGCCGTTGCCGTGGACGTCGGGACAATGGACCTTGTTGGCAAGGCGGTTGTGCCAACAACACATTCCGCGCGGGAAGGTGTGGCGGCGGGCGTTGTTGAATCCATGCGGAAGCTCATCGACGCGACAGACCTGAAGAACGAGGAAATCGTTCTCATCGCTCACAGCACGACACAGGCAACGAACGCTCTGATCGAAGGCGATGTCGCGAAGGTGGGCATCATCGGCATGTCAACGGGTGCCGGTGCGATTCGCGCCAGACGTGAAGCGAATCTCGGCCGTCTTGAACTGTCCCCTGGCAAATTTCTCGAAACATCCTTTCACTTTATCGATTCGGCGAAAGAGTACGGCGAAGAAAAAATTCGGCAGACAATCGATGAACTCGGAAACGACGGATGCGAAGTCATCGTTTCCTCCGAGTCGTTTGGCGTCGATGATCCATCGAAGGAAAATCGTGTCGCTGAAATCGCCAACGAAATGGGTCTTGCCGGCTGCGCCAGCAGTGCGTTGTCACAGCTGTACGGACTTCGCGTCCGCACCCGCACCGCCGTCGTCAACGCATCGATGCTGCCGAAGATGCTTGAAACCGCCAACATGACGGAGAAAGCCGTTCGGGAAAGCGGTATCAATGCGGCACTGATGGTGATGCGCAGCGATGGTGGCATCATGAACATCGATGAAATGCGGAAGCGCCCCATCCTGACGATGCTCAGCGGCCCCGCCGCCGGTGTCGCGGCAGCACTCATGTACGAGCGTATCAGCGACGGCTGCATGGTTGAGGTTGGCGGAACCACGTCCGACATCTGCGTCATCAAAAACGGTCGTCCCATTGTGACTCATGGTGAGGTTGGAGGTTTCCGCCTCTATGTGAAAACCCTGGACGTTCGCACCGTCGGCATTGCCGGCGGGTCCGTTCCACGCGTGAAGGGCGGAAAGCTGATCGAAGTCGGACCTCGTAGCGCACACATTGCGGGACTTGGCTATGAAGCCTTCACTCCGGGAATCGAATCCGTCGAAGCCACCACGGTCCAGCCACGAAAAGGCGACCCGGATGACTACCTCGCACTGAAAATCAACGGAGAAAGTGAACCGAGCATCACGCTGACACCCACCGGTGCATCGAACATTCTGGGCCTGGCGTCGGAGTATGCGAAAGGTGACCGGCAGAGCATCGAAGCGGCTTTCGGCGCCGTGGCGAAGTGGTTGAACACCTCGCCAAAGCATCTTGCCGAACAGCTGCTGGACCTCTGCGCCCGGAAAGTCACCAGGGTCGTCAGGGCGATGCTGGAAGAGCACAAACTCAAGGATCGGAAAATCACGTTTGTCGGAGGCGGTGGGGGAGCGGAAGCGATCGTTCCCTTCTGCGCGAAAAAGCTGCACCTCGATCATCGCATTGCCAAAAATACAGAGGTGATTTCCGCCATCGGCGTGGCATTGGGTATCATTCAGGATACCGTCGAACGGACCGTTATGAACCCGTCCGAGGCGGACTTGATTGCCTTGCGCAAGGAAGCCTTTGAGTCGGTTCAGCGCATGGGAGCGGACGCGGACTCGATTCAGGTTGTCGTCGAAGTGGATCGCCAGACCAAGCGAGTGAGTGCCACCGCCAGCGGAACGCCCGAACTCAGAACACGGACTCTCGGCGGGGATCTGCCGTCCTTGGTCGAACTTCAGCGTGTTGCCGCGGACACGGCGGGTGTTCAACTCGATCGGATGAAGCGTATTACGGGCGATTCGTGGGTTCAGGTGTTCCAGGGCGAAAAAGACAAGCGCGTCCTCCTGGGCTTGTTGAAGACGATCTGGATGCCGGTCATTGTTGTCGATCGGGAGGGCATAGTTCGTCTCCAGCTCCCCGATGCGCGCGTCGATTATGTCGAAGCTTCAGGAGTTTCGGATGCGCTCGCCACGGTCATCGATGAGTTCACGACTTTCGGTGATGCCGGCGAAGTCATTCCCGATGTCTACATTGCGAAACCCGGTCAGATCGTTGACCTCACGGGCCTCATCGAACCCGGACAGATGCAGTCTGTGGCACGCGTTGAAACACAACAACTCGCGGCGGACGAGATGGTGGCTTTGATTTCCATGCGGAAAGAGAGCTAGGCGGGTATCAGGAGACGATGCTGCGCCAGAATCTCGCACTTCGCAAACCGTGTCCCACATGCCACTGCACGAGTTGGACAAGACAGTCGACAAACTGCACCGCTTTCCCTGATGCAAGATTTGGCAGTTGGTTCAGTTCTCTCGTTTCGGTGTGTTGATTGTCATAAAGTGCACGCACACACTCCGGCGGCAACAGTGCCTCTCGTACTCCTTCGACTGAAAGCAGTGGCCAGTCCGGCTCCGTTTCCGGCTGGTGGATGTCGGCATGGATGCGCCCGTCATTCAGCGAGAGGGAAAACACCACGGGTTTTGGTTTGTTTGACGGCCATCCCTCCAGCAGATTCGGATCGATGTTCGGCTCGTAACCTGCAGTGGCAACGATTCGCAGCATGTGATGCAGCGCGGCCGTATTGGGTGTCTGGGGCGATTCGGGATGCAGTGAATCCAGACCGGCCTGAAGCACCGCAAACATATCGTGGCTTTCCTGAGCCTGCTCGCAACATTCCGCGGCGGCCTCCGTCAGAAGAGATGCCAGTGCGAGCCGTTCAAGATCGTCACGGATTTCAGCACGTTCGGCAATGACCGAGCCATCCCGCAATGTTCCCATCTCGGCATCATCCCGCAGATAAACACTCAAATCAACGGTGGCGAGTGGCTGCATGATTCCCCGCAGCCTGCTCTTGGCCGAGCGAATTCCCTTCGCCATGAGAGAGAGTCGGCCATACTCGCCACAGAACACCCGGATAACCTCCGAAGTATCCCCGGTTTCATACCCCTGAAGCACAACCGCCCGGATTGATCGGAGTCCCAATCATCTTCTCCTTATTCGATGCCTTTCAGCAGCGACTCATACGATTCTCTCAACAGCTCTTCCACACGGTCCCAGTCGTTGCCCCTGTCTCGCAAATCCGCGGCCCGGGCCCGCAGCACTCCCGCCATCAGAATCCGGCCGTTGGTCCTGCCATACAGCTCCTCATAGAGTCTGGCAATTCCGCGCCCGACGGATTCCGGTTTGTCGCGCCCGGGCGTTCTGCGAAGAACCCACCAATGCAGCTCCGCGTCCGCTGCCTCCCGTGCATCAAAATCGCGTCCTGTCGCCCTGAGCATGGCTTCGTATCCCGCCACAAGATCCGGCAGGACAATCGACTCGTAATTGCCGGAGCGCTCTTTGAACTTCGCCGCAGCCATGGAAAAATGCATCGCGACCCCTGTCGCCTCACCTGCACTGAGATGCGCCTGTTCTCGGAGGACTCCGGTTAACCCGGCAAAAACACTCTCAGGGCGTCCCTCGTAGTATGCTTTCCACATCTCGGTTTCGGCTTTGGCAACAGCCACCGGATCGAACGATAAATCGGACACGGCTGTCTGTTCGATTGGAGCCTCGGGGAACAACGCTGCCACGTGTCCCTCCGCTTCCGGAGCGGAATCCCGCAGCGTCAGCCAGACGAGTCCGCCGGCGGCGGCGATCACCAGAGCGATGATGAGTTTTCGATTCATGCCACGTGAACCCCTGCCGAACACTACACTCTGCATGCCTCGACGAAAAGCCCAATTCGTGGTTTCAGTTTGCCACGGTTGACGGTCTCGTCCTCCGATTCGGAAAACACCGCCGCCATGTCGCCCGCCGAGTCCTTGACTGAATCAGCCCCTCTCAAATGGAAGCCGGTAATTGCCTGGGCCCTCTATGACTGGGCGAATTCGGCTTTTGCAACATCGGTTCTTGCCGGATTCATCCAGGCCTTCTACGGCACATTCTGGCATCCCGGCGTTTCGGCGGAGCGCAGCACCGCCGAACTTAACTTCGTCAATGCTTTCACCGGTATTCTCGTGGCATTGATGGCTCCCGTTCTCGGTGCCATTGCCGACCGTGGCGGCGCGAAGAAGGGACTGCTGTTTGCATTTCTTGTCTTTGGTGTTGTTGGAACCGGCCTGCTCGCCATTCCCGGCCAGGGGCAGTACGTGCTGGCCCTGACATTCTTCGGCATTGGTGCAATCGGTTTTGCCGGTGCCAACGTGTTTTATGACTCGTTGCTGGTGGACGTCGCACCACGCGGAAAACTCGATTTTGTGTCATCCTTTGGATTCGCTCTCGGCTACCTTGGTGGCGGACTTCTTTTTCTCGTCAACGTGATCATGGTAAGCAAGCCGGAGCTGTTCGATTTGCCGGATAAAACCACTGCTGTAAGAGTCGCTTTTTTGACCGTCGCCGTTTGGTGGGCTCTGTTTTCCGTTTTTCTTTTTGTCTTTGTAAAGGAACGAAAACTCTCAGAGCGTCCTTCATTCTCGGTTCTTGCCCGCGACGGCTTCCGTCAGGTTGCACGCACGTTTGCCGAGTTGAAACGCTACCGGACGGCATTCGTTTTCCTTCTTGCCTATGTTTTTTATATCGACGGTGTGAATACGGTGATCCGGACAGCAGTCAAGTTCGGTTCCGACATTGGATTCGAAACCGCCGACTTGATGAAAGCCCTGCTGCTTGTTCAGTTCGTCGGTTTCCCCGCAGCCATTGTCTTCGGCTGGATTGGCCAGCGCATCGGTCCCCGCCGCGGCATTCTGATCGGCGTCGGAGCTTATGCATGCATTACCTTGCTTGCCAGCCAGATGAATTCACTGCGCGAATTCTATGCTCTGGCGTTTTCAATCGCCTGTTTTCAGGGAGGCGTTCAGGCACTCAGCCGATCCTATTTCGCCAGCCAGATACCCGGAGAAAAAGCCGGCGAGTTCTTCGGCTTCTACAACATGGTCGGGAAATTTACCGCCATCATCGGACTCACTCTGATGGCTGTCGTCGGGCTTGTCTGGGAGAGTGTCCGCGTCGGGCTCGCATCGGTGACACTGTTATTCATTGTTGGCGGCGCGATTCTCCTGACTCTCCGCGAGAAGCCCGCGCCTCAATCACCTGACGTGGTTTGATCCGAATACCGCTCCCGCACCAGCGCCTCCGCCTGTTTTGCTTCCACCGCGGGGACCTCGACCCGCGAACCCCACCCGAATCGGTAGGCTCCTCCATGCGACATGTCCGTATGAACCGGATGAAGACCCTCGCTTCGCAAAAAGTCCGTCACCAGTCCGCAAAGTTCCGGCTGTTCCGATTGAAAGACAGTGACAAGGTGGGTTCCCTCCGGAGTTCCCGCCGCGTAGAGCGCCGCTGTCACGAGATTTTGCATCTCCGTGGCCTGACTTTCCCAGGCTGGCAGCGCTGCAAAATCGTCCCGCGGCGGGACACGGGTGGAAGCGCCATGAGGCAGATCCTCGAAGTGCAGAAGAAACGCGGGCAGACTGATTTTCCATCCAAGCCGGCGGACGCGGCGATAAAAGAGAAACGCGCTGCAGGTCAGCCACGAGCTGATCATGAAAATCAGCAGAAAGACCTTTGGAGTGAACCCTTTCACAAACCCCTCCCGCTCGAATGTTGCATAGAGAGCAACAACAAGTCCGGAGAGGACCATGAAGAAAATGCGCCACGCCACGTTGCCTTCCGAATCTACTCCGTTTCGTCGTCGAGAAACGTCACGTCCAGGTTGTATCCGAAATCCTTGAAGTAGATATTCCGGCCTTCCGCTTCCAGTTCACCCCGTTGAAAATCGACATCGTCCGAGCGAAACGTCTCCTTTGGTGGATAGTGCGGGAAACCATGGTCGCGATTAACGATCATCCGATAGGCATCGAGTCCGCCGAAAAAGAAATCCTGAAGCTCATTCGCTTCCGCTTCCGTAATGCTGTCAAAGATGGTGCGGGCAAAGATTCCGTAGTTCACATCCACGGGAATCCACCCGTACGGCTCGATGTAAATCTCGCACCAGTCGTGAAGGTTGGTATCCTGCGGATAAATCACCCAGCCACTCTGCCATCGGGCGGGAATGCCTCCGATACGGCAGAGCGTGATATACATCAGGGCAAGTTGTCCGCAGTCACCGTAGCCGTTCTCGAACACATACATACTGATGTTGCGGAGAGTGGAATACTCCCTGGCGTAGGTGTACTTGATGTTGTTCGACATCCAGTCGTAGTAGAGTCGTGCTTTTTTTACAGGGTTCGTTTCATCGCCCGCAATCATCGCCTCCAGCTCTCGCAGCTCCTGCGTGAAGACCACGTGTGGTGCTTTCTCCTCTGCGAAATACGACGCGGACGGATCGCTGAACGGTTCCGATTCGACCTTGTTCGGATCAATTTCAAAGTGGCGGGGGAGCGTTGTCATTGTCCAGGACGCCTTGAACGCCGCACCTCCATCGTCATTCGCCGGCGCCTCAAAGTGGATCGATCTCATTGGGTAGTCCGCGCGATTCAACCAGACCGGAGTCGGTGAGGAGGAAAGCAGTTCGACACCCTGTTGGACGGCGAACTGCTGGGGAAACGGCATCCAGCATCGGACCGTTTCTCCGGGTGAAACAACGTCATCATCCACCGAGATGCGAAAATCGATTTCAAACCGCCGTGGCTCGCCGAAGACCGTTTGTTTCGCGGCAGTCTCTCGCTTGACGTCGCGTACGTGTTCCAACAGAAACGGCTGCCATGTGCTCTTGCTCTTGCGCAGCCGCCGCTCCCTGAGATCGGGGTAACGGAAGAAGAGACTTCCCACCGTCGAGTTCATGTATCGCTTTTCGCCATCGATCACCTTGTAATCGAGACGGCTTTCCCGCTCCCATTCCGCAATCTCTTCCGGCTTGAAGTCAGCAATGCCTCGCTGCTCATCCGAGAGACGTTCAATGACACTCTTTTCTGTCACGCGATAGTCGCGGCGAATTCGTGCCGTACGTTCGACTTCATATTCAAGAGCGTGACGCTGTTGTTTGGAAAGCTCGTCTGACTCGAGAGCTGCCTTCGCGGCGGCCTCCGCATCGCTCAGCCATCCCTCCTCCTGCATTGTCGCAATGGATTCCATCGTCATTGAAAAATCCTTCTCCGTTGCTGCCGGAACGCTGGAAGCGATTGCGAGCATTAGGCAGACTGCATGGCGGCAGAGCATGTTCATGTTCGGTTTCCCCCTGAATGAGAAGCGGCTGAGAAGCTCCGTGGCCTTGAAGTATCCGTCCGGACTCGCGTGGGACAAGCAAACACGCCCTGCTAAACACCCTTCGGAACGTACAGCTCCAGCAGGACATGCCGACTTTGAATCGCGTATGGAGCCACCGGCACATAGTGGGCCTCGACAGTCCTTCGAATGATCGGGATTCGCCCGGTCTGAGCCGTGTCGAGAATGACCAGTGGCACCTCACGCCGCCTCAGCATACCTGCCAGTTCAGCCATTTTCAGAACCCCTTCGCCCTCCTCGGCGCCGTGGTTCTGCATGTCAAAGGACTCGTTCATCCACTTGATCTGCCACAGGTAGTTTTCCGCCAGCTCTCCCGCGACTGTTCGATCAGACATCCATGCATAGAACGGTGGCGCAAGAATCGGGTCACCGGGTTCCGTATGCCGCTCGATAAGCTCCCTGATCGATAAAACACCCGGCATTGTCCTTCTCCCAACCTCGCGATCGCCTTCCATGATCATCGCCGTGTAATCGTTCTCCGGAAGTTCCGACTGCTGCTTCGAAATCGTCAGGGAAAGGTTGCGATAAGCGGGTGGCCACAGCACGGCCACTAAAGCAAGAACGGAACCCGCCAGCGCCATCAGGATCGGGATTGTACCTCGACGGTTTTCGGTCCGCACGATGACTCCGGACGCATGGCGCACAATGCGTACAATCGCGTCCGATGCAAGAATCGCAACCGCCGGTTCTCCCAGAACGAAAATATAGTTCACCGTTCCACCCTTCATCACAAACCCGATACTCAACAGCATTCCGATGCAATACCACGCACCGTACTCCCAGCGTCGATATTCATCGGACTTTCGCTCCAGCGCTCGCCACATTTCACGCCAGCGATACGCGAGCCCCCCGAGACCGAGAAGAATCAGCGGTCCCTCAAGCTGAAGAACTTTCCAGCCTTCCTCGCGAACCTTGCGCACGGCATACTCAGCGAAACTGTCATCACCACCCGGCGACGCCGCGAGGATATCGGTGCGCGGGAAACTTCCCACCTGATTGAGGACCACGTTATCAAGATAGGATGAACCCGCCCACAACCATGCCGCACCGGCTCCCAGTCCCCAAACGCCAACCGCCGGAACCGCATACCATGCAAACAACCGTGGCCGCCGGACACCCAGGAACACCAGATTGCAAAGGAAGAATGGAACCGCGGTCATGTTGCAGTGCATTGCCAGCGCCGAGCAGACGCCACCCGCAACGAGTGACCGTTTCTCCAGGCTCAAAACACACCAGAAGGCCAGGATCAGAAAGACATTCTCAAGGTTTTCCGACTGCAGGCAGAGGCTCCACCAAAAGCCAATGGGGAGAGCGAGATAGATCGCCGCGGCGGCCGTTGCTCTGAAGTCACAACCGTAGAGTCGTTGCGCCGCAAGGTACACGGCCAGCGAACCCAGCAATCGGACCAGCAGACAATAGACCCGTGCGCCGATCAACCCGCTGTCGGTCAGAATATGACCGGCCCCTTGCGACATCGCACTCATCAAAAGATGTAACGGTGGTTGCGGCGCCAGAATATCCCGATACGGAACAAGGCCGTCGAGAATCCGTTGCCCGACATACAGGTAATTGCCGTCTCCAAAGTCCCAGTACGTCCAACCCCACGTGGGAATCACAAAGAGAGCCGTCACCAGCCAGAGGCCGGAGAAGATCAGAACGCGGGCACGGAGCGAATGGGGATTCAAGAGCGGCGTAAGGTTCCTCGAGCGTCAAAAACCAAGTATCGGGGACCGGAGACCGGGAATCAAGTGTCAGGGAACGGAAGGCCGTCCGATTCCAAATCTCCCATTCCTCCCAAAAACCATGAAATGATGAATTTTGTCCATTCCTCCCATATTTCCCACGGATTCCTGAAATCCAAAACGACCTGTGGTTTACTTCCTCCCATCAGGCCTGACCACACAAGACCCCACGCCAGGCCAAAGGCCCTGGCGATTGTCGCAAGACAACGAAAGCACCAACACCACGCAAGACCATGACAGCACCACCGGGCGCGCGCCCACTCACCCGCAACCCACAGCCACTTCCTGGATACCTCGTTCTAAACCCTGTAACCCGACCTCTGAAGATGCTCCTCCATCATCACGCGATGACGCTTCGCGTTCTCCACATACTTCGCCGTATTGAAGTACGAGCCCTCCACATCCTCCTGCGTCAATTTGCGCACCGCCTTTGCAGGGAGACCCAGAATCAGACTCCGTTCCTCAAACGACTTCCCCTCGGGCACCAGCGACCCTGCCCCGACCACCGAGTCCTTCGGGATCACCGTACGGTTCAGAACCGTTGCCATCATCCCGATCAGACAGCCATCCTCGATCGTGCAGCCATGCAGACAGGCCATATGTCCCACGGTAATATGATCCTTCACGATGCAGGGTTCATCCTTGCCCGTATGAAGAACGCTGTTGTCCTGAATGTTCGACCCCTTTCCAACGTAAATGGGATCAAGATCGCCTCGAAGGACACAACCGTACCAGACAGACGCGTTTTCCTCGATGGTAACGTCACCGATGATCATCGCCGTCGGCGCGACAAACGCTGTCGGATGGATCTTCGGAATTCGGCCTTCGAAGGGAATAACAGGCATTGTTCATCCTTTCTGGCTCCAAAATTGCCACTCAGGCTGTCAAGGCGCCTGCCTCAGTGCCGGTGGGGTCAAAGGGCAACACCAATAGACACGGACGGGGCACCTCTGCAGAACCTCAATAATTGGATATAACCAACAAGGAACATAGCCACGTGATTGGCAGAAACTTCGTCAAATTCGGCAAAATCTTTGGAATCGAGACCGGCCTGAGCCTGAACTGGTTCCTGATGTTCATCATCTTTGTGGTGAGCCTTACCCCTTACACCGCCCAGATTCTCGGCCTGAGTCAGGCCGCCGCTGTCGGCTGCACGGTTCTGACGGTACTTCTGGTTTATGCCAGTATCCTCGCCCATGAGTTCGGTCATGCGCTCACGGCTCGAGCCTTTGGCATCGAGACACAGCGCATCACGCTTCATCTCTTTGGAGGCGTCGCCATGCTGAATGGCGAGCCCGAACGTCCCCGTGATGAGTTTTGGATCACCGTCGCGGGCCCGGCTGTTTCCTTCGTTTTGGCCGGCGTCTTCGGACTTGCATGGGTTGCGGGACACAGCGCCGGACTCGCCGGGCCTCTCACCTACATCACAGGCTATGTTGCGGCAATGAACCTCTTTCTCGCCGTCTTTAACTGTCTTCCCGGTTTTCCCATGGACGGTGGACGGATCGTGCGCTCGACACTCTGGGCCATCACCGACAACTACCTTCTCGCAACCCGCATCGCTTCCTGGGGAGGCATGGGCGTTGGCGGACTCTTGCTTGCATGGGCGGTTTTTGAACTCACCTCCGGCGACGTCACCGCCGGGATTATCCGAGTGCTCTTCGGATTCTTCCTGATCTCCCTGGCGCGTCAGTCTTATCAGCAGGCCAAAATCATTGCTCCCTTTCGTGGCAAGAAGGTTCGCGACTTCATGCGTCCCATTCGCGCCGTCGTGCCCCCTGGAGCCCTGCTGTCAGACGTCGTTGAAGACTACCTGCGCCCCATGCAGATGGACCAGTTGCCGGTCATTGACGGCGAACGCCTGCTCGGTTGTGTTTCCGCTCGCGATATTGAAACCCATGAACCCCGTCAATGGCCATGGATGCGTGCCTCCGAAGTCATGAAGCCCTATGGCGCTCAAAACGTGATCGACCCTGACGAGGACGCCATCAAGGCCCTCCATCGTTTTGGCCGTCACGGACAGCATTCCTTTGCGGTATTCAAGGGACGCCAGCTTCTCGGCCACATCGTCGACAGAGACTTCGCGCGTCACATGCAGGTCTCAAAAGCCGGCAGCCCGGCTGATGCTTAAACAGAGGGGGGAATCAGGGAGTGCTGACCTTGAAATCGTAGGGGAGAGGTTGAACGTATTCAGTATACAATCTTTCCCCCTTCAGGATATCGTCGATACGTTCTCGCGGCAGAGTCATTGCATGAACGAAGCCGTTCATTTCTCCCACCATGACGGTGTGCAGTATCTTGTTTTCCGGATTCCTGTGAACACGAAAATCCACCTGACCGCTCATTGCCGTCCGAACCATCCAGTCGTCGTTGTCTGAAGACTTGAAAGTCAGGCCTTCGCGCTCAAACGCCGGGACCATTCGCTCAAGAGTTGCCCGAAAGGTTCCACCCGTATCGCTTACGACTTTCCTGCCGTTGAAGGTGATCTCACGGTCCTCGTACGCCAGCACCGAGAGGACGCGTTTCTCATCTCCCTCAAGCCATCTCGCCAGCTTCGCTGCATGTCCTTCCTCCTCGGCGAACGCATAGTTGCTGTCGAGAAACGCGATGCGTGTGATATGCTCCGGAACTTGCTCCAGCGCGTTGAGATATCCAAACGACAAACTGCCGCCTCCGCTGTGACCTGTCAGCGTCCATGTCGTATCACTTTCCCGCGGCCAGACATCATCCAGCATTGAAGGGATCAGAGCGTCACGCCCTTCTTCCTTGCGCCGCCATCCGGGCCAGCTCTTGCCGTTCGCCTCGAGATAGATCAGCACAATATTGTTGTCGTCGCCATGATGCTCGCGCAGATAACGTGTCTGAGCCGCGATGTGCTGGATATCGTGATGCCAGTCCAGATCCGGAGTCATCGTGCAGCCTGCCGTCCACTCGATCGAATTGCCGTTCGGCAGTGCAAAGAACACAACATGATCCGGTCGCGCCGGATCGTATTCTCCCGCGATGTTTACCACATACCGGCCGTCAGGAACAAGATGACCGGCAAGCGTGTATTCTTCAAACCACGGCGACGGTTGGGACCCCGACAGGGGAGACCGGTTTGCATTGGTCGAGACGGAACAGGCGGTGAGCATGAAAGCCACCGCCGGCAATCCCATGGAGAGTCTCACTCGGCAGCCTGTTCGTGCAGACACTCAAGTTCACAGCGATCACCCTCACAGATGTCGCAAGCTTCCACTCCGGGGCATTCCGCATGAAAATCCAGAAAACCTTCACGAAAGGCTTTGGCAATTTTGTTTTTATCCTCTGTGGCATACCGGAGGAATGTCAGCAGCTTCTCCCGTGTTTCCGCACTGACCAGGTGCTCAATTTTGCAGGAATCGATGTTTGCCTGTTCCTCCGCCACTCCCAGCAGATTCTGGAAGAAGTACATGAAGCTTCGATGGGTCAGATGGACATCATGGGCGATTCGCTCACCTTCCTCGGTCAGTCCGAGGAATCGGTTCTTGTCCTCTGAAACGTACCCTTTTGCCTTCAGTGCTTTCAGACTGACCGAGGCCGATCCGGGAGTGATCTCCAGTTCCCGGGCCACATCCGTTACCCGGGCGTATCCCTGACTTTTCAGGAGATCCTGGATCGCCATCAGGTAATGAGCCATGCTGTGCGTGACCTCATTAACCTCGAATTCTTTCCAAACCTGAGTCATGAAGAGGACCTGCCTTGTGCGGGAAACCGCACGACCTAATGAGCAAACCTACTAGGCCCGGTGGGGTGAACAGGCAACCCAAATGCCTGCTCTCAAAATCTGTGAGGCAAGCCTCATACCCGGCCGCACCAGCTTTTCAGTCTGGCGTTGACGTGCTCTGACGCTCCAGCCGAGATTTCTCGCTCTGTCGGGGTGTGGCGCAGTTGGCTAGCGCACCTGCTTTGGGAGCAGGGGGTCCCGAGTTCGAGTCTCGGCACCCCGACCACTAAGTCTCCATTCCTCAAACCTGTACAAACTTGCCTCCCAGGCCAGCTCTGCTCGGTGTGTAGCACAAAGTAGCAACTTGTAGCAAGAAAGTAGCAACTCTCGAGTCCGGTCCGGCCGCAGGGCGATCACTGGGTCCGAGAGATGAAGCGATATCGCAAGTACAGATCGGATACAGTGGACGTGGAAATTCCCCATTTCTAGTGTTCATTGCGATTGCGGAGGTGTTTAGCATCGCACCTTCGAGGGTTCTGAAGATGGCAGGGCACTAGAATTGACTCATTCGCCAGTCAGTAGGGGGAGTCGATTGGCCGGTATGCCTTCCATCGTGAGACGCTGGCGGATCTCGAGAAGGAGCTCAGCCCGGCATCGGAGGGATCTGGTATGACTTGGAGACGTGGGAACGTGGTCTCATTGATGAGGCGACAGATGGCGTGACGGACTTGTGGGCTTTTGCGGGATGTATCTGGGGGCCTCAGGAGATGGAGAAGATCGGTAAGACGGAGTCCCGACAGACTGAGGTGCCCCCGTTATTCTATAAGATCATCATTCTTGAGCAGGATGGGCTCGATTATCCGTGGGTTCTGGCGTTCCTTCTCCCTCACCATCGATCCGCTCGTGGTGAGATCGCGGATTACCTTGTGAGTGTTGATATCATCGAGGCGTTGTCGGGCCAGGACTTTTTCTCGGATCTGGATGATGAGACTGGAGACTGGCTGGAAGATCTGGATACTTGGGAGATTTCTGGGAGGAGTGGTTTGGATCCTGACCAACAGTACGGTGAGGGGGCTCGGTAATGCGGTGCGGCGCATTAGCCCTTGGCTGATGAAAACCTTCGCCTCCCGCAGGTTTGTGATGATCTGTTCGGTGGCGTGACGCTCTTGGACATTCCAGCCTCCTTGGCTTGAAACCCGAATCCCGACATAGAATCCGGATTCGTCTAAGGGGGGCGTGTCAGATGAACCTCATTTCTAAGGGTGATTCTATGTTTCTCTTGATTTCACAATGACCACTATGCTTATTTGTCATTGATTGTATAAGTTGTATTGTTTTACCCGCCGGCTGCCCATAGGCTAACGTTGGTTAGTCCACACTGAGGTTCGATTCGAATGGAAGAGGATTCCCGCTCACTAATCTGGATTAACCTTACCATTCTCGCGATTATCGCTGCTTTCATGGTTGCCGTGTCTTGGGTCATTTCTTGGGGGGATAATGAGCCTGCGGGCGCGGGGTTGGTGCTGGTTAGTTTGGGTTCGCTTTGTATTGGCGCTGCTGTGGGTTTTCTTTATTCTGCGTTTGGTGATGAGGAGGAGAAGTTCAGTAGTCTTTTCAAGATTCTGAATGGTGTTATCGGAGGCTTCACGACGGCTGATCTTCTCAATCCCGAGGGTGTTATCAGGAAAATCCTGGGTTCACTGGCGCGATCTTCGAATTCTGATACGGGTATTGTTGCGATGGTTGTTGCGATGTTCGGGATGATCGGTTTTCTGTGTCTTTATGTGAATCGTCGGGTCTATATCAATCCGGCAATTGCGAATTCGGAGGCGCGCCTAGTGGAGTTGGGGGCGACATACTTCGGGGATGGTGGTTTACCAGAACAGAGATCGGAGTTTGTCAGACTTGGCAATCAATTGATGAAGAAGGGTGAGGAAAAGCTGAAAAAGGAGCGCTCTTCGTATCGTTTGCTGCTCTATGCAAAGGCTCTTTATGCGGCAGGGTATTATTCGACTGCGGAAACGCTTTTGAAGGAATGTCAGAAGCGGGATCCGGGCAATTCTGATGCTCTTCACTATCTCGGGAATGTGCTGATCAAGCAGGGCATTGAGTTTGATAAGGCAGGCAAAGATGTAGAGGCCGAAGAAAAAATGAAAGCGGCTACGACTCTTCTTGAACAGCTGACGACAATGAAGCAGGCAAGGATTGTTTCGTGGAAGTTTCTTGGCTATGCAGCGTTGTGGAATGATCAAAAGTATGAACTAGCGGCGGATTCGTCGAAGACGTATCTTGAGCAGATGCCAGGAGACGCGGACGCGGTTCTAAATCTTGCCTGTGCGAGCGCAAGGCTGGCGTGGGATCCTGAAGGGAAGGTGATTAATGAAAAACGGAAGAAAGAAACACTGGATAGTATCGAGCGATTGTTGCTACTGAATCCCAATGCAGTTGATACTATCAGAAAGCTTACAAAGCCTGATGAGGAGTTTGAGCATGCAAAAGATGATACGGACTTCAAGGCAACGGCCGGACTGTGACAGGCATGGTTCCGACAGAGGGAGCAACTGACAAGGAACCTGACTTCCAGGCTCTATCCGATCCGACGATCCTTTTGCCGATGCAGATGAGGATGATCGAGAGTCAGAGACCAGGTAGACGTAAGACACTGAAATTGTCGATATGGTCCGGAATTTATTGATGGGTCCTAAATATCTCAGAGGATGAACAGATACCATAAGCATCATGATCGTCGATGATTTCGCAACCGGCGTCGAGTTGAATTCGAGGAGGAACAGTGCAGTAGGGTGTTAAGTCCTCGCGGGCGAAGAACACAGAACAGCGAGACGTAAGAGTTCCGGAAGAAGTAGTACGAGAGGAGACCAACATTCAGAGAGCGCGGACCCAAGTGGTATCGCGGTAGTCGTGTCTGATCAGGCCGTCGAACTCCTTATGACGTCAGGTCGAACCCATAGAGCGAGTTTCCAATGTTCACTTTTGACGCCCCTGCTCCATCAACAAGTGCGCTAACGCAAAAGCGGCGAACATTCGAATGTACAGGGTCAGCGGATTGATGATCCGAGGACTGACTCACTCTCTACATCTCTCCAGCTAAAGATCATGCCTCAAACAATTGCTCGTAAAACTCTGGAGACTACCACCGTCAGTCGTCGGTTCTCGGAAAGAGAAAAAAGAGGATCTGGGAAGCGTGGACATCAGAGTGCTGGCTAGCTAGTTTTCTGCCCCTGTATCTCTCGCGAATCATACGGATACTTCAGGCGGTTGCAGCGAGCGAGGCTACTGCGGCCGCCAGTTTCACAGCTTCTTTGACCAGATTCAAGAATGCGACGATGTCCTTGAGCTTTTTCGTAGAGCTCTTCACCTGCTTCGTTGTATCTTTAAGTTCCTTGCGAATTGATTGAACGGTCGCTGAGTTGTCGGCGAGAGTTCTTGCTTGAGCCTGCCAGAAAGCATCCCGAGCGGCGGAATAGAGATTCAGGAACTCCTTCTTCTGGGCCTCGGTTTGGCACTTACCGTGGATTTTCGAGAAGTTCCTCTCCAGATGCAGGTAGAGATCTCCGATTTCTTTCTTGATCTGATCGCTGGGTGACGCTGTAGGCATGGGGGATACCTCTACTGTTGTTGTTCAGGTGGGTTGATCGTTGTGAGCAGGGCCGTCAGTTGTCGAGTAACCAGTTGGAGTTGCTGGAGGTCTGCGGCTATCGTTTCAAACGAAATGTCCCGTCCTTTCTCAAGGTTCACATGCTGGGTATGGAGGTTCTGAATACTTCTCATAACCGTCGAGAAAGTCTTCGCATTCAGCCTCTTGATTTCATCAGCATGATACTCCAAGCGTTTATCGACGGCAGCGTTAAAACTGACGCGATCATTGGCTGACAGTTTCGCGAGTTGGGCCGGATACTGATCAACCGCGATAGCTTCCATTCCAAACTGCTCGGAATACGACCTCAACATCCCATGTGGTATACTAAAGCCGAGGTCTTTGAGGGTTTTGGCGACGGCCAGTCGACTTTCGACAGCTGCACTGGAAACTGCTGCATAGCTATCATTCTCCTCCTCATGAAGTTGTCCTATCCGATACAAGGTTGGACGTATCTGTTCGCTGGCGTCGCAAAGGAGCTCCTCCTGATAGTATCCCGCGATCCAGCCGAGCGTAGTACCTGCGATAGCTCCAACGGCCCCACTTATCGGACCGTACTTTGTATCATAATCAGGATTTACGGTTCTTCCGTAGGTGTCCACCGCGGCCTGAAGATCAGTGACAGCGCCGGTCACTTCTCCTCGTGCATCGTACGCCCCTAAGGCTGCGAATTGAACATAATATTGCTGCAACTCCTTGTACATCTGGATTCTGGCCCGAAGCGACTCCTGGTAGGAAGCAATGTCGTCCCTTGCCTGGTCAGTGAGTGCAGGTCTGCCGGTCAAAGGAACAAGGATTTCCTGCGATTCCAGGTAGCCATTTATGTCCGCGTTTAGCGTTTCCAGGGCCTCATTTCCTGATCCCGAGACCTGCTGACCTTTCGCCGCCAGCTGAGCTGCTTGCGTTCTGTCAAGCCTTGCGCAGCCAGCATAGAATACAATCGTGCAAACCAGAAACAGAAACCTGAGCTTCATAGCCGAGCACCCTGACAAAGCAATAAAATGGTATGGGCCAATAACTCATGCCCACACATGAAAACGTTATATTATGACATTGGAATTTGATATCTGATTGGCAAGAGGTGTCAAGGGAAAGATGTGAATTCGAGTACGGTTGACATCACGATATCAGGATGTATCTGTGGATTGCTGAGGCGCTTCTGGTCAGAGTTCAGGCATCAAGGTGAGTTGCCATGCAGATTCTTGTATTTGCCCCCGGTATCATGGGCTCCGTTTTGCAAAGTGACGTGGGGCGCGTCTGGCCACCTACAACACTTGAGGCGATCGTTGGCTACAAGCGCATCAACGAACTCATGGGCGATGATCTGCGGGCTACCGATCTCATCCTGCGTGTCGGTCCGCTTGGCTTCTACGATAGCCTCGTTGATGATATCCGTGCATGTGGCTATGCCACCGGCAGTGATGAGAAGAAGTTCATCCCGTTTCCTTATGATTGGCGACGCTCCAACGTCGAGACGGCACAAAGACTTGCCGATACTTTGGATCGCGAACTGGCAACGATCGCCGCCAATGTAAGTATCACCTTCCTTGGTCATTCCATGGGTGGCTTGGTAATGCGCTACGTTCTCGAGTCAGGGACGTTCAGCGACCGCTCGTGGTTTCCGAGCGTGGAACGGCTCATCACGCTCGGGACTCCGCAAAGGGGGGCGCCAATCGCTCTCTATCGCCTTACAGGCAGGGACAAGGTCGTGGGCCTTTCTGGCAGAGATGTTCGTCGGCTTGCCAACGACTCTCGTTTCTCGTCGACCTACGAACTTGTTGCGCCAAACACAACGGCGCTGACACTGAAACGACCACTCCGCGGATTCAGTCCTTCCGCTATGGATCCATTTGATCCTGCGATTGAGGAGAGTCTCAGACTCAGCTCCCAGAATATCGCAAAAGCCAGGCGGTTCTGGTCGGGGTTGGGGCTTGATCGAAGACCCGATGGCATCGACTACTTGTTTGTGGTGGGATCAGAGATGAAGACCCAGGTTCGAAACGAGTGGTCCGGAACTCCGCATGATCCCGAGCCCATTGAGCGCAAGTCCTCCGGGGATGGAACTGTTCCGATTGCTTCTGCAATAAGCCCCGAGATCCCGCACATTTTCTCCCGGAAGAAACACCAGACAATCTTTGCTGATCGGGCCGTGCGCGAGTACCTTTATATCGTGCTAGGTGCAGATCCTGACGTGCGCCCTCAGGCAGCAGAGGACACTGTGGTAGGGGCTGAAGAGGCCGTTGGGTTGAGTGTGAACCAGGATGTTTATGACCCGGGAGAGGAGATCGAAGTTGTTGTCTCCTTCAACAAAGACATGGATAACCCGCGAGAGAGCTTTGAGTTGGTAAGGTTGGATCCCGAGACAGAAGATGCTGATCCGGAAACTGACCCTCGTGACATCTCTCTGGCTCTCACCGGTGTGAGCGTCAGCGTCTTCAAGTTCTCGATTACCGAGATCCTCGAGCCGGGACTGTATCAGCTGCGTAGTCTCAGGGAAGTTGATGATCCTGCCCCGACTGTCTTCTATGTGAGAAAGGTGCCAGATGACGCTTCCTAAGGTTCGACTGGCCATTCTGACATGGGCGCGACGGAACGGTATCTTGGCAGAGAACATGCTTCTCGAAGATGACGGCGATGTCGCGATGGTGCCTTTTGATGCCGAGGCTGTGGAGTACTTTCGAACGCGGAAGATCGTACGCGTCGAGGCGGACGATTCAAAGAAACGCATCACGATCTTCTCACGACGTCCCATCGCTTTGGCGAAAAAGAAGAATCTCGAAAAGGACTTCGCCGAGTACTACGCGGTGCAGCGCTATCGCCTTGTCGTCGACTCATCGAAGCCATTCAAGGTGGACCAGGCGGTACAGGCCTACGGACGTTTCGACCCTGTTCGGTATCACAAGAATACCCTGTGCTGTGGCTCTTCGATCGGATTGGGCAATCTGCGTAATGCCGGAACTCTTACAGCGCTTGTAAGAGACTCCCATGGAGAACTCTGCGGTCTGTCCTGTAACCATGTGGTGGGCGGCTGCTCGATAGCGCAGCCAGGTACGCCCATTGTTTCCCCGGGTATCCAGGATGTTAGCGTCGAGCATAACAGGGTCAAAGTCCTGGGCGATCTGATCTTGCCCGCCCACATGTCTCAGGGGCTTCCCAGTGTGACAACGACAGGGTCCAACCGTGACGTGGCATATTTCAGTATCATCAATGAAAAGCTCGTGTCGTCGCGGCAGGGGACGGGACCCGATTCCTATGACACGCCAAGCACGTTCGCAAAAGCGAAGGTTGATATGCCTGTGAAGAAGTGGGGGCGTTCAACCAGCTTGACACATGGTATAATCAGTCATGTGGGAACCTCTCGCCCCGAACCCATCGAGTACAACATCACCTGCTACTATGGGCCAATGAACTCACAAGTCTTCAAAGGCACCGTGTACTACGACGAGGTGTACGAGATATCCCCCGTGGGTAAGCCGTTCTCGCTGGGTGGAGATTCTGGAGCACTTGTTGTCACCGATGATCCGAAGAAGCCGAAGATCGTAGGAATCGTAATTGCTGGTGAGAGGACGCAGAGTCTTGTGCTTCCCCTGAAGCCGGCGCTGGCCGAGTTGAATCTGGGGATTGTGTCGGGGCACAACTTCTAACGGCCACAGGATCTTGCCAAATCCTTCACGCCACGAACAGGAGACTCTCAGATGAACATGGATCATGAAACGAAAGATAAGCTCCAAAAAGCCTTCGAAAGAAGCGGGGTGAGTAACCATGGAAGACAGTCTGTTTCCGGGATGCTGTTCCTCTTCGAGCTATTCAGGAGAGGCCAGGGCGATGCTGGCGCCAGAGATTGTAGATCTTCCATCCAGTGACCTACACGACAACAGAAAGAAGCAGTCAGGAGCATGCGATCTGCCTTCGTCGCAGACGTGAAACGGTTCGAACGTATCGGCAGATGGTGAAGTCAGCAGATGTGGCGAACCCAGAGATTTCGAAGATTGTTTTCGTGGGTTGCCTGCTCTTGGAAAGACAGCACTTGCTACAGGCTTGTCAGGGATATGTATCGCCACACTTTGGATCCATCCCCTCCTGTCCCATACAGCATAATGTCGATCCCTGAAGGTCAATCAAGACTCTCTATAGCACTGGAGACTCCAAGAGAGCACTCATCGTCGTCCGCGTTCATCCCACTCCTGAAGGAGATAAATCCACCCGTAGTCTTGATAGCGATTAATTTGCAAAGTGGCGCTCCACTTCGCGAGTTCGACTTGAACTGAAGAAACAGTCTTCACTGGACCAGACGGTTTTCTCGGAATAGGTGACTATACTCTTCCGACGAAGTCTTGCTCTTTTAAGATGATCAACGCCGACGGCGGCAGATCTGCAGCTTCCGACAAATTGATCAGGCACAGTGTCTTCGCTCAGGGTAATGGCAAACAAAAGATTCCTTGCAGCCACAGGTTCCTCCGTCTCGCTTTTACATGATTATTCTTGGCTCTTAGAGGGGCCGGGTTGGCGAATCGAGCTCTCTCAAGGCATGCCGCGTTCCAGTACAAAACTGAGTTCCTGAATCGAGAGTGACGTACGATTACGAGAAAGGATAGCATTTCCCCTTATGGTCCGAGATTCCTATCCAGCATCGCTTTTGAGTCATTGGCAGGTATCAGAGCAGCGTTCTCCACAAGAGATCGAATGGGATCTTATGTTGAGACCCCTCCTTTTTGGACCCATTTCCATCTTGGACAACATGTTGGTGGACAATCCGGGGTTGATGGAGGCCGTGACGAAACGGGAGTTTGCCAATCTCCTGGAACTCTATGCACGCAAGGGTTTGATTCGACTTTTGCATCGCGAGACTTACGGGCCGGACCGTCCTATTCGAAGTATAGACGATCTGTTAATGATTTGGCTCAGTCGAAGTGATCCTAAAGCAGTCAAGACGGTGGGTCTTGTCTCCTTGGAGAATGCCCATGACTGGCAAGAAAACTCGTCCGGAACTTCCTCAATCAACCGGTTGTTGGATGGATATAGAAATCAGCAGTTACGTCAACTGATCACGGGTTTCGGAGGAAAAGCCACCAAAGATGAGCGTGTCGCAGAGTTTCGTGAGTTCATGTCAGCACATGGCCCCCCTCGGTTCCTTGAAGCCCTGCATGTCTATCAGAGGAGTTTCTTCGGAAGGAGCCCTTTGAGTCGTGAACGTTGGAATCGTTTTCCGGAAACCATTCAATCCCGGATTCTGAGTACGTTCGGCGTTGTTGATGCTAATCGGATGATTGCAGAAGCCAACGGAAATGCCAGGGAATTGGCACAAAGCCTTCTGGAATTCAAAGGCTTTCATGCTCCCCCCCTATTTGCGGGCCTTGACTGGAAAAGAGTCGTTCGTTCCGCCGTTGAAAACGATGATCGATCCCGGCACTTCTTTGGCTTGCTTGCACAGACGGGAGATGCGGGTTGGGGGAATCTCTATGCAAGCGCGGTAGATATACGCGATTCGGATCCCGTGATGGCGAAGTGGGTTTCCAAATTGGTGACGCAGGCATATGTTTGTGGAATTCCTGAAGCCAACGCAGGTCGTATCATGTTGGATCATCTTGAGGATCCCTACCTCCCCAATATTGAGGAATTCACGGACAGTTACGAGCGTGATAGAATTCTGGAGCGAATATCCATCAAAAAGGACGAGCTGATAGAAGGCGCTTTTGATATAGGTCTACTGCTTCATCGTGCCGACAGGAAAGAGGCTCGTGAAATCTTGAAACGGCGCCTGACCTTCTTGTCACAAACACTTGATCTTGAAATGCGTGAGAGTCGCAAGGTGCCAGCCTCACTTCGCAATCTTGCAGGAATAGCAGGTCGAGGAGCGTTCAGTGTGGCTGCGCTTCATTTTGCTGACATTCAGAATCTAACCGACTCTGTTGATCCGATGTTGGGAATTCTCGGCTATTCAGCATTTGAACTCTCCGGATGGGCTGCAGAGAAAGCGATCGAGGTCGTTTATCCGAGAGTTCCACAACTAAATGGCGTCATTGGAATCCATGATGGAAGCGTCTATAAGAGGGGTGCATGCATGATCGATACCATACGCATTGTGGAGACTTCCAGGGCCGGTGATACCAGCTAATGAAACACGTGTAGTGAACGCCGCTATTGCGGGGACCCAAAATGTATGCGAAGTTTAACCATCGCCGTAACAACCATGATGCTCGATGATTTTGCCTCCTGTGCCGAGTTGTATTCTAGCTAAGAGTGTACTTTTGGTTTTCAATTCGTGGCAGGTATCGAGCGCCGAACGTGGAAGTCCGTAGGCTGCTCAGAGAGCAACTTTGCGGTCAGTGGGAGTTTGTCGGATTGGAACTCAGGCGGCGTCGCGGTAGTAGTGTTTGATGATGCCGCCGAGTTCCTCGTGACATCCGACTTCCCCGATGGTTTGAACCTTGAAGTCCCTGTCGAGGACTTCGTTGTTCATCCCGATTCCGTTGTGCGGCCGGCGGGTGTTGTAGTGATTCACCCACGTTCGAACGATGTGGTCGAGATGGTCGAGCCCGAGGCAGACGAAGTGATTCAGACATTCCCGCTTCAACATACCGATGAAGGCCTCGCAGAAGGCGTTGGCTTTGGGCGACTTTGGCGGAATCCGGATGACGCGCGCACCTTCTCCTCTCCAGAAGTCGGCGAGCTTTTCTTTGGGATACAGCATGTCACCGTCACGGATGAGGAATCGGGGTTCGACACCGATGTCCTCCAACCACATGGAGACGTTGCGGGACTGCTGCATGATCCACTCGTGAGTGGGGGAGAGAGTCGACGCGGAAGCATACACTCTGCGCGATCCAGGGTGAATAAACACAAGAACGTATGCCCTTGCTCGTCCGCGCCATGTCCAAACGTCCTTCATCAGAAAGTCGCAGGCAATCATGCTTTCAAGATGAGCATGAACAAACGTCCTCCAGGGAATCGGAGGACACTTCCGGACCTTCTTTGGGTCGGGGAAGATGTCCGCCCGTTTGTGTTCGCCTCCTTCCTCGCGCTGGCTGAGCCGGTTTTGCCAGGTTCGGAAGGTGACGATATGGATCAGATTTCGAACTTCGTATCCACAGGCTTCTCCAAGGAGAAGCAACTCGGCTCGTTCTTCCGGCGTGGGAACGATTCGCTCAGTGCCAAGACGTTTGCGGAGAGTCCGGATCTGAGCTTCCATGAACTGAAGCTATGCGTTGTACCTGGGCAGAAAGAACGAGAGGACCAGGTTCCAGATGAAGCGCGCCTGACAACCAGGCAGGTGCGCTACGGCGTTTTGAGTTGTAATGGCTCGACTCCCGGGATATTCTCCAAGTGTGGAAAAGGAGGGATGCGTATATTTTGAGACCCCTTGTTTCGAGGGCGGAAGCGTCCCGGATTCCGACCGAAAGGAGCGAGTGCCAAATGTGACCTGAGCGTGCCCTCAGCATGCATTGTCAAATTCTGACATTTTGCAA
>JANQSL010000102.1 GCA_028284075.1 Candidatus Sumerlaeia bacterium
GAGGCACGGTCGTCATGTAGGCCACCGGTGTCGTGATCTTCGAGAACGCCCAGGGGTTGCGGTCGAACTTGTCGGACGGGAACGGCGGCGCCGGAGCGCTGGCGGTGTTCACCGCCTGACGGATGTTCAGATAGCCCATGGGGTAGCGGTTGAAGTCCACCGCGTAGGCTTCCAGACCCGTTGCAATGCTGCGCATGTCGGCCTGCGAGCGCGATACCTTCGAGCGCACCTGGGCTTCCAGAAAGTTGGGGACCGCGATCGCAGCGAGAATCGCGATGATCGCCACCACGATCAACAACTCGATCAATGTAAATGCTGAGGATGTCTTCTTCATTTTCGTTTCCTGACCTCTTGAAGTTTGCGGCCTCAGCTCTCAAACTCGCTGATTCCGCTTTCCTAACTCGCGTTAGTTAGTCTTTTTACTTTCACCCATCGCGGTGCCTGTCAAACGATTTTTAGACCGATCCTATGCGCTCTTCATTCCGTTTCCGGGATGAGTCTGAGGTTATCGAATTTCAGAATGGCAGTTGGATCGGTCGTCTTGATCCGATACCCTGTCGAAGCCATGCGCAACGAGTCGATTGCGGCGAATCCTGATGGCTGCCGAATGCGATCCATCTCCTCCAGAGGGATCGTTAAAACTTTCCACCCGGCCCAGTTGATCGGGAGATTCATGAGATAATAATCGATCCCATCCGTTGTCTCGTTGTTGGAAAGAAGAATGACAGCAAACTCCCCGTCTCCTGCCTTGAGCGAGTGAATATCCAGCTGCAAAGCTTCGTAACCGCTCAAATCACGGGGAAACGAGCGACACTGAATGCGGTTATTCGTTTCCATATCCTGCCATCGACCCGAATATGAGCCTTCGCGGGGCTCCTCAGAATCCGGAACCAAACCCTGCCAGACATTGAAATCCTCGAACCCGAATGCGTCCGCGTATTCCTCGGGAACCATTGCCTCAGCAGTGCCATCTTTGCCGGCAGTCATCTCCGGACCGCCTCCGAACGACATCGCATCGAGCGCAAGATCCGCCTTGATCGATTCCGCTGCCATGCCAAACCCACTGGATGCGAATCCAATCTCATCGACTCGATGCCACCCGCGAGGCTTTCCATGAGATTCAAATTCATTGAAGGGCAGAGTGACTTCACTCCATCCCTCCCAGTTGACTGTAATGTAGTCCACATAATAATCTCCTTCAGCCGTATCGTTGCTGTCTGATTTCACAACAACGGCGAATGTGCCTCCGTCAGCCTTCGCACTGTGAACAAGCATGCTGATGGAGTCGTATGCTGCAAGATCCAGCCTGGCCTTGCGGGTTTTCACACGAGTGTTTGTCTGCGGATCCACCCACAGCCCCCCCTGAACGCCTTCCCTGGCCAGATCGAGCGTTGATTCAAGCCCTTGCCATTCAGTCAGGTCGTCGAACCCGAAGGTCAACTTGTCCGGCGGACCATAGTCCGCTGCACCCGCATGACTGGCAAACACGGCGAGAGCACTGGTCAACAACGACGCGGCGTACGATCTGAACTTCATAACGATACTCCGTTTCCGTGATTCGCTTTACATCAGGTCGTGCGTGCAAAGCGTTTGCTGTCGAATAGAAATCGAGGCTCCTTGCCGCTGGCAAACCGCCGAATGTTTTCAATCACCGTCTTCTGCATGGAGCTCAGGCGCGTATTGTCCTTCCAGAAAGGAGGCCAGCCATACTCCACGCGATGCGTGGTCAGAATCAGGTTGGGCCAGGTGCGGGCGGGATGATCGGTGGGCAGAATATCTCCGTCATCGAGAACATCCAGTCCGGCGCGCAAACGGCCTGACTCAAGCTCCGCAAACAGAGCCGCCTGATCGATGATCGCGCCCCGTGCAGTATTGATGATCACTCCACGATCCGGCAACAACGACAGAAGCCGTGCATTCACCGAGTTTCTGGTTTCCGGTGTGAGTGCGGCGTGAATCGATACGATCCTGACTTCATTAAAAAGTTCCTCAAGGCTTTCACAACGAAGCACATTTTCCGGAAGCTCCGATGTGTACGGATCGTAAACTCGCAGACGTGGACGAAAAGGCTGTATGAGTTTTGCGAAACGCGATCCCGTGGTACCAAAACCATAGAGCCCAACCGCCTCATTCTCGATGCTTCCGCCCCGGCAATCCATATTCATCTGCCACGCACCACGCCGCACGGTCAAAATCTGATCGTGAAGATCCTTGAGCGTTGCCAGCAACAATGTCATCGCACCCTCGGCAACGCGTTGCGCCGGATCGTCACCCCAGTTTGACACCTGAACACCGCACTCCATGACCTCTTCTGAAACGTAAGGAGCTGTCTCGCCGGTCACATTGCAGATGTACCTCAACTCGCCCGGATCCGAAGCGATCGCGTCAGGACAACGGATGGAACCCCATCCCGTAATCAGAACATCGCATTCACGAATTCTGCGTGCCAGCTCCTCCGAACTTTCACGACATCCCTGAGTTTGGAGTTGAAAGCTCCCAATGTCTGAAAGAACGCGCTGAAACAGAGGAGTCCAGATACGCAAATCAGGAGCATCGGCGGCGATATGAAGAATCCGCATCAAGCCGCCGCCTCCCTTTGGGAGACTGCAATTCGGCTAAACGGTTTGGCGGCTCCTGAGTTCATAGTCCCGGATCAGCTCCTGAACAGGAACCGACGAGGGACTGCGAATCAGCTGCAATGCAATCTCCGCCGCCCGGCGCCCAAGGTGCTCCGCCGGTTCCGCAACGGTCGTCAGACCAACTCGTCCATGCGCGCAAACCGGACTGTCCCCGAGAGCCATGACCGCCACGTCCTCCGGAATATTTCTTCCAATTTCGTCCAGAGCCTCGATCGCCGCCAAAGCCTGAATCCAGAGGTCGCAAAGGATGGCGTCCGGCTCCGCCTTCTGCGCAAACAGGGACCGAATGGCGGGTCCCGCGTCGCTGTAGTCCGGAACGCTCTTCTTCCATGCCCGGCGAGCTGACAAACCGCCCTCTTTCAGCGCTTCCCGGTAGCCATTGAACCTCTCCCTGAAGGTTTCCTTGCTCTCGTCTCGACCGATAAAGGCGATACGCTTTCGACCGTGAGACATAAGATATCTTGTGGCCTCCGCGGCAATGTGCGTTCCATCCCACGCGACAAAACTCGCTTCGGAAATACCTTGTGCCCGGTGTCCAATGAAGACCAGCGGTACTCCCCGGTCCACAATCCGGCGATAGTTCGAACTCTTGACCGTCGGGCAGCAAACAATCGCTTCCACCTGACGCTCCAGCAGGACACGCACTTCGCGTTCTTCCCAATCCGGATCGTCGTGCTGGGAGGCAATGAGCGGAATGTAGTCTCCATCCTCGAAAAGCCTTGCCCGAATACCTCTGACAACCGTCTCCCCCCAGTGAGAGTTGAAACCCGGAAGAAAAACCCCCACCAGACCGGTGCGCTGCCTGCTCAGACTTCTCGCCGTTTCGTTCGGTACGAAGTTTCGACGTTGAGCAATTGCAAGAATCTTCTCGGCCGTTTTCTCGGAAATGCCATGCTGACGGTATCGGCCATTCAACACGAAACTGACAGTTGTACGTGCCACGCCCGCTTCGCGGGCTATTGCCGCCATTGTTATCGGCTTTGCAGCATTCCTGGCCATGAACACACGCCTTCGGCAGTCGGGTTCGGGAGCGAATCTGCGCAAGCCTTCGGTCAATCATGTGGGGGGTCAACTCCTCAGCTTTGGTCAATGTACGGCAAACCCGGAAAGTGTCACTCCGAGAGAGCTCCATCTCGGACCCACGTCGACCGCGTTGAGCGGTGTAATAACGATCGAATCGGAGCTGTCCTGATCCGCTCCGGAATCCTTGCCTGAGACAGGACGCGCCTGCCCGTCCATGTCTGTCGTCACACTCGAATAGGATCCGGACGCCCCGCCAAGCACCGGACTGAGCCCCCCCGGTCTCCAAAGCCCGTCGCCGGCGACCGACAGCTGTGGATCGGAAGTCGAAATACCCGGCGGCTGCGTGATCCCAAGGGCCGCTCCCGCCATGAAGTTCCCTTCATAGGTGAAATTTGAGGGCGTGTTTGTGTAGGTAATGATGGGAGCATCTGTGGTATAGACAACATTGTTTGCGATTGTACAACTGTCTGGAGGCAGTGTTGTGTCGCCCACACTGCTTTCCTCACCAATGTTGAATGTTTCCGCACAATTTACAAACGTGTTAAAGGCCACCGTACAGTTTTCAACCTGCAGATAACGATTCAATGGAGAGCTCGGCACACCGTTCATCATAACCAGGGCGGCATCAAATCCGGTTCCCGCAAGATCCTGGAAGTAGTTGTTGATGACCGTGTGCCCTGGACCAATAACGCGCACTCCACTCGAACCGCTGACATCTTCTCCAAGAAAGAAATTTCCCTCCACAAGACAATCGGCTCCGTGGCGGAGTGTCAGTTGACCGTTGTTCCGTCGAAACGTATTATAGCGATAAACGTTTCCAACGGATTTGTTGGAAATAATCTCAATTTCTCCATCGCACTCTTCAAAAAGGTTATACTCGACAACAGCGTCTGAATCCTGCTGGCTGCGAGTGCTCGTTCCGATTCGAATGGTCTCATAGCCGTTCCCGGAACCGGCCGCGCGGCCGTCAAAGTGATTCCTGCGAATCACCGTGTTGTTCGCCGGCGCTCCTGTTCCCAGCCAGACCACTAACTGCACTCCCTTGTGATTCATGCCTGTAAACCGGCAATACTCGATCGTGTTGTTCAAACCATAAACACCCACCCAGTCATAGTCGGTGTCAGGATCCACAGGATTGTAATTGATGATTGCACAATCGGTCAGGATACAATTCTCAGCAAGATTGCTCGATCCGTCGCGGAACTCAATGACTGCACCCGAAGAGCGGCTCCCGCCCTCAAACCGCAACCCCGTAACTGTCATGTACTCTCCCGCAATCCGGAGCCGCGATGTCCCGTCCAGGACAACGTCACCGGGTGTCTCAGCCTTCAACGTAATCGGACTGCCGGACGTTCCTCCGCTGCTGTTGGACGAATCCGTTCCGTCGAACCGTATATCCGCGTTCGTCCAGGTTCCGTCCTGCATGATAATATTGTCGCCGGGCATTGCATTTTCCAGTGCGGTATGCAGTGCGGAGACTGTGGCAACCGGAAAGTCCGTCGCCAGAGCTGCCGCGGTGAGAAACATCGCGGCTGTTGTTGAAATTCCGATTCGTGTCCTGCACATGGTGTGACCTTCTCCGGGTTCGGGGGTTATGAAACCTAGCGCGCGCTCATTCGAAAAACGGATTCGGGCTCGACAGCGCTTCGCGGCACGCGTCCTTCGCAGTAGTCGCGGATATTCTGTACCGTTTCGCGCCCCATTTCGAGCCGGCAGAACCGGGTCGCCGCACCAAGGTG
>JANQSL010000261.1 GCA_028284075.1 Candidatus Sumerlaeia bacterium
GACAATCCGTTCTTCGAAGCCTGCGTCTCCAGAGCCGCTCTGTCCTCGCCATCTCCGTAAAGGACAAACGTCACGTCAGATCTCGTTTCCCGCACGATCTTCGCGGCATCGAGAAGGAGGTCGATACCCTTTGCATGAACAAGCCGTCCCACATATCCGACGACAGGAGTATCCGGTATTTCGCGTTCTGTTTCGACATCCAGAGTCAGACACAACGGAACACTGACTGTGCGGTCTTCAAGCCATGGGAATCGTCGCGCAAAGTCTTCTTTGGAGTAGTGTGAATTGGTAACGATTCGATCCCAGCGACTGCCGTGGCGTTTCCAGAGATAGTTGGTGAACCACGAGCGATTTGTTCGCGAAATCGTGTCTCCGTGTTCCATGTAGATGCAACCGACCTCTGACAGCCGGGGCAGTTGATGTGAAATCGAAGGACTGTCGCAATGAACATGAAGAATGGATGGATGAAACTTCTCCATGACGCGTGTCAGTTCTCTTCTGGCACTAATCCAGTTCCAGCCCTGCTTGATTCGGAGACAGTCAGAGTCGATTTTTCCCAGTTGCGTCCTGTTGAGCAGCCGGCCCTCTGACGAACAAAAGCAGACGCTGTTTCTGAATTCGCTCCAGCCCTCTGCCGTTACAATGCGATGCACATAGCGTTGTACGCCGCCCAGATCGCCGTCCCAGAGAATGTGCAGGACGTTGATTTGCCTGTCTGTCATTTACGGCGCTCTTGTCGGAGGGCTCTTTGATACACGTCCAGAGTCTGGTCTGTAATCCGGTCCCAGTCGTAATGGACGGAAGTGTATTCCCTTGCGGCGTCTCCGAGCTCCCTGACGAGCTCCGGCGTTTCGCAGGCGATTTGAAGGGCGTTTTCGAGCTGCTCGATTGCTCCGGCTTCGGCGACGAATCCCCGAGCCGCCTGTTGTGTTCCGAGAGCCTCAATCGCTGTGGGAATACTGCTGACGAGTGGGCAGATGCCGTTACTTGCGGCTTCCAGGAGGGCGATGGGAAGACCTTCGATTTCGCTCGGCAGAACGAACAGGTATGAATTAGCCAGGAGTGCGTCCTTTTGCGCTCCCTTCACCGGACCGACGAGCTGAACGCGCTTGTCAGCCCGGGCGAGCTCCTCGATCTCACGCCTGTAGCCTTCCGCATGTGGAGCTGGCCCGGCAATGATCAACTTCTTGTCTGTCTCCACATTCTGAAAAGCCTTGATGAGATAGTGCACACCCTTCTCCGGAACGATTCGCCCAAGAAAAAGAATATAACCTTCAGGCTCCAGGCCAAATGGCGGGGGAGCAATCTTTTTCGAGGGTGGATCGCAGCCGTTCGGAATCGCCGAGAAAAGTTGCCGTGGGTAGCGCAGCTGGCAATAGATCTGAAGACTCAGTGAAACGCAGATAATGTGGTCAGACCAGCGAACGGCTTCACGCTCGGCACGCTGCAGGATTCCGCTCGCAACGCGACCCCATTTGGCTCGCTGCCAGTCAAGGCCGTGAATCGTCGACACGAGCCTTGTTTGTGAACTGAAACGCCTGATGAATCCGGCAGCCACGCAAGAGGCCAGGGCGTGCAGGTGGACAACATCGTACTGTGCCCTGATAGCTTTATAAACGGATCCCAGAACATAAAAAGCCGTCTCGCCATGCTTTGTGTAAACCGTTCTGGTGTTGACAAGTTTTACGCCTTCATACTCAGAGCGATCATTGTACTTCGGTCGACAGTAGCACGTGACATCAACGCCTCGTCTGACGAGCCGCGTTGAGATTTCGCGCACAGCTTTTTCGACGCCACCCAATCCGTCATCCAGTCCGCGAAGACCAATCATTGCGACTTTCATGGTAAGGCTCCTCAGTTTTCCAGGCACTTTCTGTATGTATCCAGCGTGCGGCTTGCCGTTGCCTTCCAGTGAAACTTGTCAGCCTGCTCGCGACTCCTTCGTCGCATCTCTTTATGATTGAACGTGCTTTCCTCGAGAGAGGCCATTGCGTTGCGTATTTCCTCGACGGAAGAAGGATCCTCGACATAGATAGCCGCATCACCACCAACCTCGGGCAGAGACGTTACGCGGGACGTGATGACCGGCGTTCCGCAGCAGAGTGCCTCGAGTACCGGCAGGCCAAAACCCTCATAGAGACTTGGATAGAGTATTGCCGAGGCAGCGCGATATGTGGCACCCAGTTGATCTTCCGGAATATGACCCAGGAAGTGAATACGTTCGTGTCGATATTCCTCTCTGATCGCGGGAGGTGGACTCCAGGCGAGAACAAGATCAAAAGTCGGGTCATCCCTAAGCAGTTCCCTGTATGCCTGAAGAACACGCGGAGTATTTTTTCTCTCTGTCGAGCAGCTTATGGCAAGGAAGTACGGACGGCTGTCCTTTAAGGCGTTTACTATAAAGGGAGGGGGCTGGCCATCGCCTTCATCATGAAAAACCGTTCTGTCAGCTGCCGGATAGATGACATCCACCTTGTCGGGCGGGATGCCGAGCAGTGCTTCCAGATCTCGTCGTGTGTGTTCACTGACCGCTATGAGCCGTTTGGCCTTCCTGGCAAACTCAGGGACAATCCTCCTTTGCAGCTTGTGGATGGGCCAGTGAGGGTTCGGCATGACCAGGAAGATCAGATCATGGATGGTCGCGACGGCATGTCGTGGTTCGGCAATCGGGAGATAATGATCCGTGGCATGATAGAGATCCGCGCCGCAGATCTTTTCGATCAGGCCGAAACGCTTTATCAACGGTTCGGCAGCCTGAGGCAGGCGAAGTTGCCTTGTCGGAAGTTGCCTTGAGCGCACTGTAACCCTTCTGCGGAAGTTCCTTACATAAAAACACAGGTCGAATTCCGACTCCAGCTCAATCATATGGTCAACGAGAGTGCGGGTTACACGACCGACTCCCGACTCTTGAAACAGGAAGGGAGTTGCGTCGATACGGACCGATGGTGATTTGCCGCTTCGTGAGTTCATGAAGATCCGGAGCCTCTTTTTCGCGACACGAGGTCCAGGAGTATCGGTTCGAGTTGATTTGTAAGATTGGCGTAGGTGAATTTCTCGGCATGTTCACTTGCCGCCGCCTGGAACTCCGCGCGCAGGTCGTTCTCACAGAGAAGTCTCTTCATGTTCAGTGCATACCCTTCGATGTCTTCGGGTTCCGCGAGGAAACCTGTTTCACCGTGCTTGACAACCTCGGGAACACCGCCCGCCTTGAAGCCGAGACAGGCAACGCCACATGATTCGGCTTCGAGAAGTGGCATGCAAAACGTCTCGTCGTCTGAACCGTTAGCAAAAATCGTCGAAAGATTCATCCAATATGGCATCTCGGATCCGTCCAGTGGCCCGAGAAAGTGAACCCGGCTGTTGATCCCATGCTCGTCAACAATTGCCTGCATCTGCGAGAGATAACTCCCATCCTCAAAAAAACCGCGCATCACGAGTTCGGCATCGGGAACCTCTGAGGCAATACGTGCAAAAGCTCTCACAACATTGATTGCTCCTTTATATGGAGTGTAGCGGCCGATAAAAAGAACTATAGGTCCCCTGGCTCCGAGATTCTTGAATGACCTGGAGGATGAAAAGAGTTTCCGGTCGACGCCGTTGTGTAGACGATGAGCGGACCGGCCCAAAGAGTCGATTTCATCTTTCAGAAAGTCGCTGACGACCACAATGGAGTCAGATTGCCTAAGCATTTCATGACCGAAGTTGCGAAGGCGATCGAGGGTTTCCGCTTCCTGACCGCTGTAATACTTGCCGTTGGCGACGCCGTGGTATGTAAAAAGAACTCGATAGCCGTATTTTCGCCTGTACCGGATCGCCCACTTTGCCTCTTGAGGAAGGTCGACCATGACGACATGAGGGCGGAGGCGGCGAACAACACGTTGAAACGTGTGTATTGTTTTAGGAAAGCCGAAGGGCCTGTCATAGAGCCAGTTCGTATAGGGAGTCTTGAAAACCGTTTCAACCCGGACAGGTTTGGCCACGGATTTGGTCGCGCGAAAGTGACTCAGAATTGTTACCTCGTGTCCGCGGGCGGCAAGCTCTTCGGCGAAGCCTGCCTCGCGGTTAATCATCCCTGCTCCGTCGCGGAGAATATTAAGATAAAACAGGATCCGAAGTTTTTTCATGATTGTCTGGTCCAGTCGGGCTCTGTCGCTGCCAGCCGTTGTCTGATCAGCAACATTGTCGCGGCATGAATTCCAATCATCACCCACCAGAATGGACTGATTGGATCGTAGCTGAACTGGAAGCAAATGAGTATGCACACGACCGGCAGAAGAGTGCTGATAGCCATGACTTGATTTTCGAGGCTTCGTGTTCCAGCCAGAGTCCGGAGATAGGAGACGAAGAGGCCGGCGAAGAAGAGGGTTAGAAGGGAAACTCCCACGAGCCCGTTGTCAAAGAAGACAGCCAGAGTCATGAAGAAACCCGGATGAGTGAGCACAATTCCGGTTTCCTGCATGAGTTCAATTGCCGCCCGATCATAATTCTCTCCGAGAAGGGTCGGTGCCCAATAGCTCCAGGAGAAATCGCCATGACCAAACAATAGAGTCATCAGTTCAGGATTTGAGAGGCTCTCGGGTTTGAGTTTCGCCATCATCGTTTGAATATCACGCATTCGAAACTCGCTCGCGCTTTCGGTCGACGGTGCCGCGAGGCTGGCAAATCGGCCGATGAGTTTTCCTGCAAAGGACGGAATCAGGATGGACACGGTAATGAGACCGAGAATGCCGGAACAAAGTGTCGCGTTGAGAGCTTTGAGAAGTGGTCCGAGGCGTGAGATGACAAGGGCACTGGCAAACCACACACCGAGGCAGAGGGCTGTCGCCACCCATGCGGCTCGCACGAAGAGGGCAATGAGCATCGTGCCCTGCAGGAGGAGTGTCATTCGAACAAGCCGATCGGAGAACACCCCTGTCCTGTACACCGCGTGAGGAAGGATTGTTAACAGAATTGCTCCGACAAAGCTCCCCAGTACATCCGGTTCCCGAAACACGGAATACGGGCGGCCATAAAAAATGACATCTCGGTGATGTACAAGATGCAGGTGAAGAGTGTTCGAGAGAACAATCTGGATGAAACCATAGAGAGTGATGATGTTTCCCAGAATGATCCAGGCGTAAAGGACTCTCTTGATGTGAGTCCAGTCACGAAGATAGGTTGCTGTAACAAAGCCGGTTCCAAAAAGGAGGGAGGAAAAGATAACGTACTTCAGCGAAAACGAGCGGGTCATGGTCATTGGGAATTCTTCGATCAGCACCACCGTGGCGACTTTCGAGATCGAAAAAAGAATCAAGGGCAGGAAGAGCGGAACGAGATGGAACGCCCGTCTGAGGTATGGATTTGTCTTGTCATGGACAAGATACAGGGCGAGCAGTCCCAGTCCGGCGAGTGTCAGGAGGCCATAAGCTCGGATGGTCGTTCCGCCAAGACTGATTCCGGCATGGTCATTCACAGGCGCCAGAAGTACGAGTGCCCACAAAACGATGTGAGAGCGATTAAGCAGACTGAGGCCAATCGCGATAAGAAGTGGCAGGAATGCAAGTCCGAGAATCGGCAAGCTCCTGGTCGTTGCCGCAACAGCAGCCGTGACGCCGCCCGCAATGACCATCAGGATGGATTGCCATGTACATCTCGAATGACCGGGAAGCTGGAGGAATTCACCTGAGAGTGAAGAGTCGGACCCGGGAAGTGGGAGTGAATTCATGAGGTGACCCTCGCATACACACTCTCGACCTGCTTCAGGTGAACCTCGGGGCTGAATCGCTCCTGAGCCTGTTGACGGGCGGCCAGGCCCATTTCACAGATCCTCTCGCGTGATGTTTGTTGGATACTTTTGAGCACACCATGCAAAGAAGCGACCTGGCCTGCCTGGAATACCCAACCGCTCATTTTGTCTTCTACGAGTTCAGGGTTTCCTCCACTGTCACTCACAAGGCAGGGGCGCCCGGCGGCGAGGCTTTCCATGATCGCCATCGAGCAGTTCTCAAACCAGAGCGAGGGAATGACCGCCACGGCACAACGTTCCAGCTCTCTGGCAACCTCATTCGGTTTCACGCGACCGAGCCATGTCACCTCATTTTCGAGGGAGTGACGGACCGAGAGCGCCTGCAGTTCGGCTGCGATGGGACCGTCTCCCGCAATGCGAAGTGGTGGGCGTGGTGAGTCCAGCTTCGCATAAGCGCGTATGAGTGTATCGACGCCTTTCTCAACACAGAGTCGGCCGGCGTAGAGCAGGCCTTCACCTGGAGGTGTTGCCTTCATCGGCACTTCCGCGAAGTTGTTAATGACAACCACTCGTTCCTCGGGGATGCCACCATCCGTCAGACACTTGCCCATGAACTCACTGGGGGCGATAAAGGATCGATAGAGTCTTTGATAAGTCGATTTGAGATCATGGTAATTTGCTGAGATGGCTGAAACGATACTGCTCCCGAAGCGGCCGTGGCAGCAGCGGTGTTTCACGCAGTTCCAGTAGGCCTTCTTTTGGTCGATGCAGCGCGTACATGTTCCTCCGTTTGTGAAGAGGCCGTAGCTTGGGCAGATGGGTTTATAGTCGTGGGCGGTCATGATGACCGGCACGTCCTGATAGCAGCATTCGAAAATTCCCGGCGAGAGCTGGTTGTAAATGTTGTGAGCATGAACAAGGTCGGGCTGAAACTCTGCGACGGCCTTCGCAAGAGTTCGCCTGGCAAGGCCTCTCAGCGACCGGACGGCAAGGGCCGACATTTCTTTCGCCCGAGTCACGGGGGACAGGCGAGGTCCCAGTTCAACAGGTGGCACTGTCCAGGAAGGCCATTCTCGTGGCCGCTCGGCATGATCCATCCCGAAGAAGCCGACTGTATGTCCGCGCGCACGCAACTGGTCGGCAACGGTGAGCATGTAGGTCTCAGCGCCTGCCCTCGGGTAGAGGTATTTGTTGGCCATCAGGATTTTCATGAGGCTGATCCAATGCGGCCGGTGAGAACACCATCGAGCCAGTAGCGTTTGCCCGCGAAACCGATGATTGCGGCGATGAGAATTCCGGAGCAGACTGATACGATTGTTGAGGCGATGAGAGGAACAGACTGGTCGAGATATTGGGCAATGGCTCTCAATGGAAGGTAGCTTACACCGATGATAATGAGGAAGAAAACCGGTCGCAGAAATATCCGGTTCCTCCAGGGCAGGTCCTCACGTCTTTGAAGCAGGTGCGCCTGGAGAATCAATACGGCGCCCTCCGCCAAAACAGTTGCGATGGCTGCGCCTACCATTCCCAAAGGGGGAATCAGCAGCAGATTGGATATAACATTCAAGGCCGCCGCGCGCATTGTGATATGCATCACCTGGCGTTGTTCACCAACAGCTTCGAGGGCATGGCCGACGACGTTTGTCAGCGAAACGAGTAAAACAAGCGGAGCAAGCAGTTGAAAGGCGAGGCCCGATGCGGCAAAGTTCTCTCCATAGACTGTGAGCATCAGACGAGGTCCCAGGATAACTCCACCGATTGCGATCGTACCGAAGAGCATCGCATGAACACGAAGAATGGATGTGAAAATCTTCGCCGCATCCACGGTACGGCCCTCGGCCCGAAGCGACGCAAATCCGGGAAAGAGAGCCCGGCAGGTTCCACCGCTCAGCCCCATGACGACGACGATCACTCGGTAGGCGGCCCCGTAAAGTCCGACTTCTTCAAAACTGATCATGCCCAGCATAACGCTGTCGAAATAGAGCGAGATCATCACGAAGAATGTTGAGAGCGAGAAGGGAATTCCCGCTCGTGCCAGTGTGACAAGTTGCCGGGCCTGGAGTTTTTTCCATCCGGACGGAGAATACCCTCTGAGTCCGGCAAGCGAACAAATGGCCCCGATTCCGTGGGCACCGGCGTAGACGTATGCAATTTGCCATCCGGAAGTGAATCTATCGATGAAGAGGATGACTCCAAGAACACAGAGACCTTTTTCGATGATCGGGATCACGATGTCCGGATGAAGTTTGCCCCGGGCAAAGGCTGGCCGGCGAATCAGCTGTCCGACACCCTGTAAATAAACGGCGGCAAAGCAAAGTGTGACTGCGAGCGGATTGGGATTGTGGAGCTGGAGTACGGTATCAAGCAGGCATGCTGCAAGGAGGGCGGGCAGGGCCAGGAGGACTTTCAATGCAAGCAGGGCCGCCAGCGTCTCCCGACGCTTTGAGTTACTGCTCTCGTACCAGCTTTGCAGAAAGAGTTTGTCGAAACCCAGATCTATAATTGGGAGGAACAGACTGACCAGGCTGAAGTAATAGAAGAACTCACCCACGCCGTCCGCATTGAGCAGACGCGATGCGACGATGATGACAACAAAGCTGAGTACTTTCTCAGTCAGCTGTGAGAGTGACAAAAGAGAGCTGTGCAGCAGGAGCTTCATGCGTTTGCATACCTTGCCGAAGAATCAGTTGTCATTCGACTCAAGATAAACAGCCAACAACGGCAGGTCGAGGTCCTTGCCTGCTTCTTCACCCAGTGCGTAGGTCCTGTCGGCCATCGCGAGGAGGTATATCAGGCCGAGCCCAAACAATGATCCCAGGAAGAGTGCCGCGAAGACAATCATCTTCTTTTTTGGGGCGAGAGGCTCCGGATTGAAGTTGGGAGCCTCCAGTTCAACGATGCTCCCTCGCCGCTTGAGCGTCGTTCCCTCGGAGAGAAGAATCTTGTGGTACTCGGTGTTGATGTCGGAGTATTGCCGGCGCGCTTCACGAACTTCCCATCGAAAACGTTCGTGTTCCAATGCCAGCTGAGCCTGCTCGGAAAGTCCTTCAAGATTCTCCTGTAGCAGGTCGAGGCTGCGTCTGATATCTTCATCGACGCGTGTGACTTCGTCGCTGGATTCATCGAAGCGTGAAAGCAGTTTTGTCCGTTCGAGTCTTAATTCCATGAGTTGCCGCTGGATGTACGGAACGGGACTTACGTCGACGACGTCACGTGTGAGTGCCATTGTTGGTGCTCCCTGAATGAGCGACGTGTCCCCAAGAGGGTCGATTGTCGCAATGCCGGGATGTTTTTGCTCGAACTCGCTGAGCAGCATCTCCCGCCTGTCCACTTCCTCCCGCAGGAGATTCAGTTGGCCCGAAAGGAACGACTTGTATTCGTTCACTTCTCCCATAAGGATATCCAGGTACTTCTCACGGTAATTGCTGATGATCGATCTGACGACATTCTGGGCAAGCTCCGGATCGTTACACTTGCATCCAACAACGAGTATTTCCGGATTCACCACATCGACCCAGACCTGCTCTCGGAGAGCCTTCAGGGACCAGGCCATCTGGGAGCGATCATCAAGTCTCTCTTTCGGTTCCCTGTCGGATGAGAAGAATCTGCTCCAAATGGAACGCGAAGGAGGCGGATTCTCGATGAGGTCCAGATTGTGAATTACCGCCTCAAGAACAGGGTTGGACTTGAGAATTTCGCTTTGGACGCGAATATGAGTGTCCTCCTGTGGGCCCTGACGCCTGATTTTCAGGAGGTTGCTTTCCTCCTGCCGCTCCTTGATCCAAACTTTCGACACGGAAACATAGGAGGGTTCCGTTCGAACGATCATCAGCATTGCGAAGACCACGGAAATCGCAGGAGGAATGATCACAAGGGCTCTTCGTCTGAAGAGAATCGTCAGGACAGGGCGGACGAAATTCATGGGAATCGCATCAGCTTTCTGACGAATCGTGGAATTGCCTCTTTGTGTCCTGTGGCAACGACTCCGAGTGGAACAGTTTCGTATCGGACGATGCATTGCGCCAGTTCACGGACATCACTGCGATCGGTTACTTGAACTCGCACGACAATGATTGCCGCGTCTGCGGAGCTTATCTTTGAAACGCTGTCCGGATCATGCAGAAAGCCATCGATGGAATCAATCATGAGACGTTCAGGTTTGGAGGACTCTGGCCCGTTTTTCTGGAGCTCATCGAGAGTCGCTTTGACGCGTTCCGTGATGAGAGAAGCTCCTTCTCCTTTGAGCGCACTGATGAAAAGGAAAGCCCGATGGCCATTCATCCGGTGGGCGGCGAGGAGATCTTGTGCCAGAGATCGCGAAGGGTCAGAGCGATAAGTCACGGCTCGCTCTCCTGGTTCGCACGGCGTTCCGATTCAAGGACATCACCATATGAGCCTGTCGCCACGGTCGACCGGCTCACGCCGGCCGATTGAATATCAACTGAGCCTGTGGGATTATTGGCCGCGGCGGCGCCGGTTGCCGCAACACCCGCAAGGGCTTGAAGGACACTGATTGAATCGAGCAGCTGCCGTTGTGTTGATGTACCGGGTGGTTTGGACGGGACGAGGATTGCATCGCCCGGGCCAAGCTCCATCGCGAAGAGGGTTTTCCGGCCACGCTGAGCCGCGGATCGAACTTCCCCATTCGCCGTGACGACATAGACTTGTTTTTTTGCCGCATCGTCCTTCAATCCACCCACACGTTCGATGTAGTCTTTCACGCGCAAACCTTCACGCCAGACATGGGTCCCTGGCGAAAAGACACGGCCAAGAACCACCACCGCATTGCTGCGTTGCGGAACCTCAAGACGGTCCTGGTTCTCAAGGAGTAGATTGCTTGTCTGATTTTTGAATTCAGGATCCAGGAAGTCGATTACAATACGTCCCTCGGCGTCGAAAAGCCGTGCGTTTCTGTCAAGGCGCTTGAGGCCCTCCAGGCCCAGTTGATTTGAAAGAGACTCACCGACCGTTCCGCCCCGAGTGACCAGGTCGCGTGTGCGCGCGAAGAGTTCGCCTGAGCGTGCTGTCAGTTCGCGCAGTTCCTCAATTTGTCTGTTCCGGATTCGCTCACGTGTGAGGATCGCGGCACGGAGGTCTGCGTGCTCCAGCAAACCACCGGCGGCCACGAGCAGATCGCTGATCCGAGCACCCTGGGGAAGTGTGTAGGTTCCCGGGAAAGCGACATGTCCCTGTATGGTGGCGGAGACCTGCAGAGACTGGGATTTACGCACCGTGATCCGGTCTTTGTTCTCAAGCTTGTAATCCTGCTCGCCGGAGAGAACCGACTGGAGATTGAAAGGAATCACTTGCACATCAAACTGCGCATCGTTCGCTCGTCGTATGCGGCGCACGATGCGGCCTTCACCAAGATGAGCATTCTCGGCAGCACCGCCGGCCAGACCGAGCAGGCTGGACAGCGTCATGTTGCCGGCCAGGTCGTACTCACCGGGGCGTCTGACAGCTCCTTCGAGAATTACGACCGGTTTTTCAAAGAAAAACGACCGGGGTGAAACGATGAGCCGGTCCAGACGTTGAAGAGGGATGTTTTCCGATTCATTGCCTGCGAGCGCTTCACGCAGATTGACCCAGACAAGTTCCGTCCTTGTTCGAGCTCGGCCGTCGCCTTTCAGCAGATCGTACCCCTTCTCATTACCCAGTGTACGGACAATCATCGCACGATCAAGATAAGCCTCCAAAAGGAAACCCTGTCCATGGATGGCGGCTTCGGCGACACGCATGCCTTCAACGAAGGGATAGATGCCCGGTCGTACAACCTGCCCGGACAGGACTACGCTTTCGTCCAGGCGATTGCGTTCCTGTTGAACTTCGAGGACATCGCCTTCGCGGAGAGACTGTTGCATGGACTTGCCGCGGGAGGAGAGCACAACGAGGGTTCGGCCGCTTTCAGAGTGCTTTCTTTCCAGCAGCGCGGTTCGGGCTTCGAAACCGCTCTCGATGCCCGCCCAAAACGCGAGATCAGCCAGGGATTCACCGGGTACAAACTCGTAAATGCCCTCGCGGACAGTACCCGCAATTGCCGCTGTTTTGCCGATGGGAGGAACGGTAATGACGTCTCCCGCGATGAGAGGCTCATCGTACGGGATCTTGTCGGAAGGGAAGATCCAGTCGTAAAGGTCGTAAGTCCTTTCTGTTCCGCTTCGCCGAAGCGTGACACGGCGGAGAGAACCTTCTTTTGTCGGACCACCGGCAAGAGAGAGCAGGTTGATCATTGTTGTGTCGGGTGGCAGTATGCGAAGTCCCGGTTTCTTCACGGCGCCCGCCAGCAGGACGCGTATGCCCTGCGATGTCAGGATGGACGCCTCGACAATCGTATTTCTGAATTGTTCGTCGAGGCTTTCACTGAGAATCGCATTCAGGTCCCTGGCTGTGATGCCCGAGAGTGTGACGGCGCCTACCTCCGGGATGAAAATTCTCCCGTTCCGATCGACGGTGAAAACGTCGTCGATTTCAACGCCTCCTGTTGCCTGCAGTTGAATCCGGTCTCCCGGTCCGATACGATAGGCACTGTCAATGGGGCCCCCGAGAGGGAGGATAGAGTCATCCTCTTCTCGGGCGACTTTGGGAAAAAGTTCTGAAGGCTCGGGAGGCGGTTGGCGGATGAGTCGCAGTTGATTGTAACCCACCTGTTCGACGACGCGGCCATCGAGAAGAGCCGTTCCCGAAGCATAAAGGCGTTCAAGACGGCTGGGCCCGCCGCTCGTTTGCTCGACCTTCTTGTTATCAAGAACAAGGTCAGTGGCGATCGAGTTGTTGACCACGACGTTGACGGGATTGACCGCATGATCCCGTGTTTCGAAGATGCCGCTGCTCTGAGCCGATCCCTTTTCATCCGGAATGACGCGCCGCGCCGGTACAGGAAGTTCTGCGGCGGAACCGGCGAGGCGATCCTCAAGAGCGCTCAGAGATGATTCGCCTTTTTCCTGAATGGCGGGTTTGGTCAGTGGGGGGAGGCCCTGGTTCTGTTTTGCCTCATCGGGAAAAACCTTTGCCGGGGTCTGAGGAGATTTTCTCTCCTCTTCCAGCAGCTGCTCCAGCCACGGCGGGTTTTTACCTGACCAGCTATCTCGCGAAGAGTCGTAATTCCAGTCGGGATGGGATCTGGTGCAACCGGAGCAGAGCAGGACACAGCCTGCCGCAAGGATCAGTGCACGGCCGTTCAATCCCCAATGGGTAAACAGTGTCGTCATTTGAAAAGTTGATACCACTGTTCATGCATCCAGCGGTACAAGAGCGTCTTCCACACTGTCATAGATATCCAGGGACTTTGTCATATTCACGAGGCTCAGAACTGACAATGCCTGGTCATTCAGTGCCGCCAGGCGTATTTCTGCGCCCACAGCATCAACTTTTCGGCATAGAAGCAGGATTGCTCCCAGCCCCGTTGAATCCATAAAGGTGATGTTACTCATATCAAGAACAACCATCGGCTCTGGGCACTTAAAGGATTGTACAAAGCTTCGAAACTCTTTGCTGGTCTTTACATCCAGACATGTTTCCGTCGGCTTGACGATGATCACGCCTTCTTTCTCGATTGTTTCGACACTCATTTATTATACCTCCTGAGGAGTTTCTCGTAAATAATCACTGTCGGGGGGCGAGTGCTTCGCGGGAATCATGCTATAGCAAAATCCCAGGACAGCGAGGCGTAGGTCACGCCACCCTGAGCAGCTCGAAATATAAAATGCATTGGAACCCTGCTCCTGGATTTCGAAAGCATTATCCGTGCGTGCGTGGTCGATCTCCGCCAGAGTGAAAAAGCCTGGCGGAGCACTCAGTGCCACGAGGCGGTCCTGCTCCGACAGGTGCATCATGGCTTTGTGAGTCCGTGGAGGCAGGCCAACCCATGCAAGTTTGCCCATGGCAACTCCCGCGAGCATTGGCAGCTTGCGAATCAAAGGGACGGAGACGATTCGGTCCCAGGTTGGGTTGCCCGTCGAAGTAAAGGTCAGGATGGAACTTCTCCTCCAAAGGAGGGGGTTTGCCGGTGCGGGTGTTGCGATGATCGTGAGTTGGCGGAGTGCGTGCCGTCCATCGATGAGCAGGGCCGCGACAACGAGGATCAGAAGAAATGGAAGTGAGAGAATCGACAGGATTCCCGCGAGCAGGATACCGCTGGCTCGCAGGAAGCTGAGGTGATGGCTTCCGTGTACAGAGCCCAACATCGATGCGTCAGCAATACAAACGGAGCTCCTGCCTTCCAGTGCCAGGCAATGTGGTGCTGCCATTTTGTGTGAAAGGTCAAGCTCCTCTCCGACGAAAGTGTCTGATAACACCACTGCTTCGGTGGCGGTAACATGCTCACTTACGATGCAGTTGCTTTCGATTGTCGCATTCGGTCCGACCACAGTGTTTTTCTCGATTGTGACATCCCTTCCGATGAAAACGGGCGGTATAATCTCGGCCGTCGGATGGATTGACACGTTGCGGCCAAGCCAGACTGAGTCTTCAGGATTTGCGGCGGGAACGATGATATCCGGCCGCTGATTATTGAGAACGGCTTTGGCCGAGTAACGAAAGTCGTCCGGCGTCAGGCAGGATAGCAAAGCAGCACTTGAGGCAAGCTGCACCGGCGAAGAGGTTTCTTCATCATGTAATTCCCAGGAGGAAAGGGGACCTTCAAGGACGCTTGAGGCAACATGAGGAAGGCAATCCGCATATGCCAGAATCGCACGTTTGCCCTTTCGCCACTTTGCAAACATCTGTCGGGCTTTCTCATCGTTTCGAACGGGATGGACAGATATCTTCATCCCCCAGCGCTCTCCGTCTCCGACGAACTCCACCACCTGGTGACTCATGCGATTGGTGAATAACTTGACGTGCCTTACCCCAATCCGATGAAGTTCACCGAGCAAACGCGATAAAAACGGGTGGCCAACAAGGGGACGAAGAACCGGATGATAATCGAGAGCAAGGTCACCCCATTCCTCACTCAGATCGGACACAATCAAGCCTGCACGCTCTGCAATATCAGAACTCAGATCGCTGCCATGAAGAGCTTTCTCATCTGCTGGCATCAGTAGGCTCCTTTCCCCGTCACGACTGCCGGAACGGTCATCAGGAGAAGCTTGATGTCCAGCCAGATACTTTGACTCTGTATGTATTGTTCGTCGAGCTGGACCTGCTCTTTGAAGGCTATATCCCCGCGTCCGGAAACCTGCCAGATGCAAGTCAGGCCCGGCTTGATTTCCAGGCGGCGGCGGTCCTGGATTGTATAGAGCGCCACTTCACGCGGCACAGGTGGACGAGGTCCCACGAGGGACATGTCACCGATAAACACGCACCACAACTGCGGCAATTCATCGAGGCTCGTTCGCCGAAGAAGCCGGCCGATCCGCGTTACACGAGGGTCCCTTTTCATCTTGAAAGTGACCGAATCGCGGTGGTGACTTTGGGAAAGCAGTTTGTCCTTCAACTTCTCGGCATCTGCGACCATGGAGCGGAACTTTGGAAAATCAAACTCGCGGCCCCACTTGCCGACACGCTTCTGGACAAAAAAGACAGGACCTTCTGGGTCTTCCAGAATAATCAGAATGGCAATGAGCAGGAACAGGGGAGAAAAACAAATGAGTGCACATCCGCTTACGAGAACATCGCAGGTCCGCTTCAGCCCGTGGGAAAAGCCGATGGCGGACTTCCATAGCAAAACCCTGCGGTAGTACCTCAGGGAAGCGGCACGCTGACCCTGTGCTGAATAACGAGCGGCTGCACGTCGGACGAGCTGAGATCTCTCAGGGTTCCTCCGTGACAGAGGAGAGGGCTTCTTCGAGGCGGCATTCGACCCGTTGCTCCCGTTACGGGATCGATCCTGGCCTGCGGCGGAGTGTTTGAGGGTAATATTGCTCATATGACGTGTAGGTAAGCCCAGTCTAAGTGACAACACTGTTTGAAAGCACAAAAGCAATTACGTTTCAATGCTTTTCCTCCAACCCCCGCAACTCCGCCATCGAGGCCTGGCCGGTTTCTCCTTATTCCAGATTGAGCCAGATGGAATTCACGGAGCTGGTTAAGAGGAACTCCACCGGGTCTTCGAGATTGCCCGATCCGTCACTGCCACGGCGGAAACCATTCCAGAGTGGCTCATTTTCAGCCAGAGAGACTTCTGTGGAAAGGAGGCCCAGAACTCCCGAGTGAGAGCCGTAGACCACATCAAGAAATCCGTCGTCGTTTACGTCCCCCACGGTTCCTGTCGTCAGGATGAGGGCACCTGCCTCCTGCGTGAAGTCTTCCAGCACCGTTCCGTCTGTCGCCGAAACGACATTCAACCGGCCTGAGTCATTGCCACAGAGGATTTCCACGACCCCGTCCCCGTCGATATCGGCGGGGAATGGCGAAGCATTTATCCCTGAGGGTGTCGCGACAGGGAATCCGGTCAGGTTGATTCCCGCGCTGCTCCATCCATAAACGGATCCGTCAAGAGAGCCGACGAAGACTTCAAGCAGTCCGTCTTGATCGGTGTCCGCAAGCATCGGCGAGGAAGGGCCACCAAAGAACCGGCGCGTTGGCCAGCCCTGGAGATGAATACCACGATTATCGATGGCATGGACAAAGGCGTTGTTCGTCGCGATAATGATGTCATTTGTTCCATTTCCGTCGATATCGCCAAGTGCGGGACTTGCGAAGACCTCTGCACTCAGATCGATCGGGAACCCGGGAATTTGAGATCCGTCGGGGTTCATCACATTGACGACACCATCCGCACTCACCGCGATGATTTCCAGTTCCGGATCAACATCCATGTTCGCCAGTGCAGGTGAGGGCGTCAGAACAGTGTGACCCTGCGAGTCGAAAGCCTCACCGATCACGATGGGTGTGTTTGGCCGGCTGGAGAGCATCTCCGCATCGAGGATGTACAGGAGGGAATCACCTGTCTGCACAACAACCTCGTCATTTCCGATGCCATCAATATTGGCGATCGCCGCCGTGCCTTTGATTGTTCCATTGAGAGCCGCCATGTCGTAGTCGATTAGGTTCAGACTTGAATCCAACGTCCAAACATGAAGACTACCGCTCTCGTCGCCACGAAACACCTGGCAATGTCCGTCGACATTCTGAAACAGGGCCGGACTACTCTGAGACGTCTGGTTTTTGTCGTTATCCTGAGGCGTCAGTGTGAGAACCGGAGTTGTGATGTCGGTACCGCTGAAAACCTGCACGCGACCGTCGAAGAGTCCCGCGAATATCTCTTTGGCCCCTTGCCCATTACAGTCAATCGATACTGGCGTTCCGGAAATCGCCTCGCTTACCACGTTTTTCAGGCTCGCGGCCCCCGAGCCAGCGATGGAGGCTTTTGCACTGGAAATCACTGTCGGCCATGTATTGTTTCGATCAACGTTTTCAAGCGGCCAATTAAGTTCCTGAGTACGCCCGGAAAGCATATAGGCGTTGAACAGACCATGCGAGTCCCAGGCTGGAGTACGTTCCCATGGATGTTCCCAGGCGCCGGGAACGAGAATGGACTGCTGAATCGGGTACCCCAGCAATTCCGCATCCGGATAGAGAATGCCCGAAACAACGTCCTGGGATCCTGTGTCGAAGAACCAGGGATGAGTGACGACCTCGTCGGTTCCGATGACTTCGATCGACGCACCATACAGGAACGCGAAGTGTTCGTCCAGATGAAGAGTGACGGGGTTGTCATCGACACGCGGGTTGGAATCCGGCTGCAGAACGGTGACCGAAACTTCAGTCTTATGGCCTTTGATGCGTTGTTCCTCAGACTGTGCGGGATCCGTGTTTGCCGCAAACGGTGCGGACCCGTTTCCCCATCCGGGCAACGCGTCTTCCGTTGATTCAAAAAGGACGATACCGGCTACAGGATTGTCGCTTGATATGAAATTCTCCTGGGACAGAAGGGCTCCGCCGCTGTCGTAGCGATTGATACTGACATCGGCCCCACCGGAGATGTTCAAATCAAGGACGACCCGATGGTTAAGTGTCGCACCGCGGGCTTCCAGCTCCGTGACCAGGTTGATTTGTGTCAGTTCATCATTCTGATTATACGTTTCTTCCGGAATGAACTGTATAATCACATCGTTGTAATCGAAATCGTTAACCGTTTGTTGAAGAAGGTCTTCGAACGCGATGCGATATCCGGCCTGGAGATTCGTAACATCTGCGGTGGAGTAGGTGTTCGCATTGCCTCCGTTGTCATTGGTATCTCCCGTGCGCTCGCCCGTCAGGTCCGACCCCTCCGGAGTCGAGGCGACCGATCCCTGCTGTCCCGTCCAGCTCAGGCTGGATCCATTGCTCAGCGTGGTTTCGTTCGTGATATCGGAATTCAAGACAACCTTGAACGTTACCGTACTGGACTCCCCGGGTTGAACGGCCGGCCAACTCAGGTTTAGAACATCTGATGCAGGGAAATCAGAGATCGGTAAGAGGCCATCGACAAATTGCAGTGTACCGGAAACGAAAGCGACTTCAGCCGGAAGAGCATTTTCAAGGAACACATCATAGGCTGTGAGGTCCCCATCTCCATTCGCATTGGCCACTGTTAGTTGATAAAGGACCTCATCACCCGCTTTTGCGGCGAGAGGAGCCTCCAGAATTTGCAAATCCAACGTGAGGCTTGGCTCTCGAATGGTGAGAGACGCTGTGTTTTCCTGACCGCTGCCCCCTGCGTAAAAGGTTTGAACACTGTTGGAGAGAACCGTACCCGCAACGTTACCTGCAATATTTGTTACGACGGCATTGTACTGAATTGTGATTGTCTCCGTTTCGCTGTTTTCGCGGTTTGTGTTGTTGATCGAACCAATCGTCCAGGTGAGAGTCTGGCCGTCCGGTGAGACGGAAGGTGCAAGGGGTGAAACCAGATTGCCCGCCTGTCCATTAACCTCAACCGAGGCACTGACAGCGAAGGTCTGTTGCTGAAGGAATTCCATCCCGATGGGCAGGACATCGCGAACTTCGAAATTGCTGTAACTGGCTTCCGCCACATCGACGACGATGTCGTAGGTCACGATTTCGCCAATCGTCACATCAAGGTTCGCCGTATGATCCAGACTCGTATCCGTGATGGATTTGATTGCGTTCGTGCCTCGTACCTGAATATCGACGAAAGAGGTGTTGTCGCTGATCCGCTCCTCCGGATCCAGCCCGGGAAGGGATGACCACGCACCTGTCACGATGTTTGTGAATCGGTCTGTGCCTTCGACATCTCCTGGCACACGCGCGGTAAACGTGAAGCTCACTTCATCGCCCAGAGGCAGGGTGAAGTTATCGAGAAGGACCGGATTAAGGGTGCTTCCATCCCCTGTCAGTGGCGGGAGATCGATAGTGCCGCTCCCCTGTTGAGACACGGGCCCGAAAGCAATGAATTCAAGATCCGGTGGCAGCAGATTTGTGATGGCGGTGTTGTGAGCGGGAAGGGCACTTCCTGTAGCATGTGAAAGCGTAACAGTGTACTCGACAATGTCACTTGCATCCGGGTAGGCGTTGTCAACAGTCACGCCGATATCAAGGACCGCTTCGCGGACAAAGGCATTGACGCGGGAATTGGCGGCGAGACTGCCATCCTGGAACAGCTGTGCGTTATTGCGCAGGCGGTCTCCGTTAATGTTTGCCGCGTCGTCTTTCACCAGAGCCGTGTAGCGAATCGTAATATCTTCCGGAGAATCGTCACCGTCCGGCAGGTTGGTAATCGTTCCGAAATCAATCTCAAGCCTGTCAAGCAGTCCGTCTCCAAGCCTGTTGTCGCTCAAAACAGGAGTGTTCGCCGAAACGGAAAATGCCGGATCGATGGAAGTGATCTGAGCACTCAGGAGTTCCATGGTATTGGGAAGCTGATCCTGAAAGCGAACGTTCTGCGCCGTCGACTCAGGGACGGAAATAGACACGTCGTAAGTCACAATCTCGCCGATGGCGACGTTGTTTCCAGTTGTGAACGTCTCCGATGTCTCGGCGATGGTTTTGGAGACGACAAAGGTCTGAATCGTCACTGTTTCATCGCCACTCACCGGACCAAAATTCGAACCGCCTGTCGGAACGCTGAAGTAGTCAGCAGCAGCCGTATTGAGCAGCACTTCGCCAGGATACACACTGGTCGATGTGGATGCCTCGTATCGAATGACCACCAGACCTTCGTTTTCGGATGTGGAAGGATTATCTACCGGAACCATCGCCCGGGTGGACCCATTGGCATCGCGGAAATAGAAGGAGAGTCCTCCGCTGCCATCATCCATGACCACAGGTGAACTGGCAATGCTGGTGTCGGAATCATCAAGGATGGTGACAGACCCTGCACCATCAAAACTCAGATTCGGCGGGAGCTGATCGCTTACCAGCGGCACGTAAGCAGGAGCTTTACCTGTGTTTTCCAAACGAATTTCATACTGAATGGTGTCTCCCGCCTGGAGAGGGTCGGGGACGGTTACCACATTCTTTTCGATGGTAAGGAACGGGAAGCTCAGGCTGAATTCGACTTCGTCTTCAAACGTATCGATAACATTTTGTTCGTCATCTTCATAGGATCCGACACCAACGTTTCGTGTGGTGATCAGCCCCTCAGAAGACAACTCCTCCGGGCGAATGTCACGGACCGGTGTGGTGAATGCCCAGGCAAATACGGCCCCGGGAGCCACTTCGTTGAAGTTGAACTCGATTCCGTTGTTAATAATCAGATCCGGATTGGTGATGTTGTTGAAGTCCGAGTCGGGTGTACCGTCGCGGTCATCATCGTTGATTGGAAGAGGGTTTCCGAAAATGTCCGTTTCATTTGCGGCCACGATGAAGCGGGATGTGGAGATGGAATCGTTTGGTCCCGTAATCAGTGGAAGGTAATCCGTGATTGTGACGCCGAGGGTTCGAACATCGGGAAATCGGGCGATGAGCGCGAATTCAAGAAGGCTTCCCGCTTCTATGATCACGGAAGACGCATCGAACACAGGAGTACCTCCGGTGGCGTCGTACAGAGTTCCGTCCGCGGTTCTTACGGAGAGCAGGACCTTCTCGATCGTTGGACGCGGATTGGTGAAACAACTCGCGGAGCTGTCGCTGGTTGCGAGACCGTCAAGGAGAGACTGCGACTCCGAAGCGTCATCGATCAGAGCCTCCGCTGTTACCGTGTTGACGAGGGTTTCACTCGCTTCAAAATCGACTTCACCGGGACCTTCGAAAAGATCATCGATCACGAAGTCGAAAGAGATACTGCCCGTTGAAGCGGGAGACAGACCTTGTCCCTCAGCAAGGAGAAACCGGATCTCCGTATCTCCCGTGACAGGGTCGGCAACACCACTGGTTGGATCAAAGGTCCACCGGGATGCTTCTGCACCGGAAGTGACTACGCTTGCCACTCCTTCAAACGCGGCCCCGTCAGTCAGGGTGTAGCGAATAACACCCGGACCACGAAGACCATAGTATTCCGAGACGCTGTAATTGACTGTTGCCGTGACAAAATCACCGATCACGACTTCCCCTGCCGACAGGCTCGTGTTAATCGCGAGGAATTCCGCCTCAACATTTTCCGAATCGCCCTGGCCGAGAAGGGCATTCGGTAATGCGCTTCCGTTATAGTCAGCGGAAACAATGTCGAAGGTTGTTGTGCTCAGCTCACCGCCATCGGTCACGTCGAAGCCGTCGAGGATGAGATCATTGAGGTCGGTGCTGTAGAGAACAGAGCCGCTCGAGGGAGTCGTCAGAGGACTCGTCGAATTCGTGATCCGGTATTTCGGGATGGCGCTTCGGTATTCGATTTCGACCGACTCATCCACGCCCAGTTCAGCCAGAGTGAACCGTAGCGTCGTCTCTCCGGGGGATGGCTCGTTTGCAAGAGCGCTTGCCGTGAGACCCGCGGGGAGGGACGCGGGTCCGAAACCAAGGAATTCACGCGTATTAGCCAGAACCTCCTCGAAGACAATACTCTCAACCGGTGCCAGGCTGTTACCCTGGAGACGTATCGCATTCGTGAAAGCATGGGTTTGAGTACCCGTTGCTCTTTCCGTTTCGACAACACTCGGCTCGGAATTTGCCGTGAAGGCGATGATATGAACCTGGACGGAAGAGGCATCCCGTTGATCGTAAGCGGTCCATTCTGAATCACTGAACACTGGCGCACTCGCCGGTGCGTCGTCATCCGCCTCGGGAAGGGCCGACGCACCACTTGGAACGGAAAAATCGACGCCCCCGAAGGTTGTTCCGGGGGGGGCGTCTGCCGGAGGAACGCCCCGCTCAAAGGGACTGTCGTCGGCATAGGCATTGGCAAAAACATCGAACATCGATCCAGGTGTCAGAGATGAAGGAGCCTGGAGCTGCAACGCGTAGCTTGTCCTGTCTCCTTCGCGAAGCGCGTCGGTTGTCTCGAAAGCAATTACCCGGCGACCAGGAAAGGTCGTTGTATCTTCGAAGAGCAACTGACCATTCACCGGAGGAGAAGAAAGCGTCACATCAGCGGGTACATTAACAATCAAACCGATGTCGAAGGCCGATCCCTCGCTCGAACTCTCATTTTGAACGTCTAACCTTAACGCGAACGTTGAGCCTGCAAGAACTCCGGATACGTTGAATTCGGGATCCGGCGCGTAGCCGGAACCACATCCGCCTCCATTGCCGAATGATGCCACGGGCACGGACAGATCCAGCGTTAAATCAAGATCCAGACTTCCGTCTGTGTCTGCTCCCTGCCCCCACACGATGAGTGGGAGAGATCCCAGCAGGACTAGTGAAAGAGATTTTATCGTCGTCAACTTCATGGCAACACCCGTCAAAGTATTTGAAAAACACATATGGAAGAAGTGTGCCAGCAGGATTTTCAGTTTCTTGAGATTCTTAAATCTCTCCCAAAAGCAAGAATGCTGATAATAGAAGATTTAATTTCATTGAATGATATCAAATATGATAATCGCTCCTAAATTCATGAATACCACTCTCGGAGATAGAATCCGCCTGCCCAATTTCAAGGCAAAGTTAGCTCATTTTCAGTGATGAGACATGAAAACACAGTGACAAACTCCGAGCCACTGTTGCTTTGAAAATATCTGACAGGCCACGTTCGGCAAAGAACCTCACGAGTTGGTGGAGCAGGTCATTGCATCGCAGATGGCAATCCGATGTCGATAAGCAGGCATTCCTGAGTGGGTTCCTGGATCACAGCCAATAGACGAAGCGGTGCTCCTTGCACGATTGTTCCTGCAAGAAAGTGTGGATCCCGACATGATCGTAATATCGCGACTGAAGGCGAATATGGAAATCTTCATTAAACTACAACCAGGCACATTCGGGCTGTTATTTCGGCACCCTCAGATTTCTCACCTCACACGAACGATAGATGCGTTTGTGGTTCACCCGTCAACCGCCTCAGCGAAGAAGAGCCGCTATGCTACAGGGTGGTTTCCATGTTGTCCAAAGCGCTTTGCCAGAGCGATTATGTCCACGGCTCTTCGCCTGTCGCCCCACCGCTCGCGGCGTTCACGGAGCCCGGCTGGTGTTTCCTAAATATTGGTTTTATTGTGAATCGTGGAAAAACTACAAGTTATCGCCTCAGAATCCTCCAACGGCTTAACTACAAACCGCCGAAGGAGGATTGATCTCTCGTCGAGAAGCGGAAGCGTGCGCAGCTGTGAAGTATCTGAACCACAGGCCGTCCTTCGGAATGCGGTCCGCTATTTTTAATGATCACACTTCGGGACTGGCCACTCGGATTCATGAAATCAAGACAACCAGAAGGGTTCAGTCCATGGCGAGAGCAAACAATGGATTCATTCTCCAAGCAACTCAGGAACACTCATAAAGCCGTAGCCGCATTCCTCCAAGTGAGTGATCAGATCACTCAGACGGTTGAAGAACTTCTCTGAACGTCCAGGCCCGGTACCGACATGGACCAGCAGAAGAAAACCGTTCAGACCGTCGAGTTCATGTTTCTCAAACTCAATGATCGAATCCCAGATTGTGTCGTTTGATCGATGGTTCCTGGCACTATCCTCAGTATAGTCCGTGTGAGAAAGTGTTCCCGGCGTGAAACAGAACAGCCGGTGCCCCGCTTCCTCAGACCATCGTGCGATGTCCTCATTATACCACTCGTAGGGCGGAATCCACCACCGCATCGCATCAGGCGGCACTCCAAAATCCGCCAGAGATCTCGTGTTTGCTTCGAGATCCTTTGTGAATACGTCCTGAGAGACGAGTGTCTTTGCGCGGTCGTCCCACGGACAGTAGAGGAGGTGCCTGTCCGAATGAGGTCCGAGAACGTGTCCTTCCGTGGCGGCACGCTCAATGGCCGCTCTGTTTGCGAAATCACGCAGAAAACCACCCGTAAGATAGAATGAACCCTTCACGCCATGTTCGGCAAGTGTGTCCAGGATGGTGTGCATCCCCTCGCCGAAATCTCCACCTGTGAATACAAGTGAGAGTCGTTTTGCATCACGCGGACCACGAATCACCGCGCCGTGAGTGTCAGTGAGTTTTTCAGTCACGCAATCAACCCTTCACGGCGCCAAATGTCAGTCCGGCGACGATTTGTTTCTGGAAAAGGAAGAAGACAATGATCATGGGAATGGCGCTGGTGGTGGCTCCTGCCATGATGAGGCCGAAGTCGGCGACGTTTTGCTGTTGAAGAGTTTGCAGGCCGACCTCCAGCGTGAAAAGCTGCTCGGAACCCAACACGACGAATGGCCAGAAGAAGTTCTTCCACACTCCCGTGAAGGTCAGAATTCCCCACGCGCCGATAACCGGCCGGCAGAGGGGGAGAATCACCCGCCACCAGATGGCGAACTCGCCACAGCCGTCGATGCGAGCGGCTTCCTCCAGTTCGCGTGGCATCCCTTCGATATACTGGCGCATCAGGAACACGCCGACGGGTGAGCAGAGAGCAGGCAGGATCAGGGCCCAGTGCGTGTTCAGCAGGTCGATGTGCAGGACATTGCGAATGCCGCTGCTGATGACAATGAACAGTGGAATAACGAGGGCCTGTCCCGGCAAAATGATCGATGAAATGAATGCGGCGAACAGAATCCGCTTTCCCGGAAAGACGAGCCGGGCAAAGACATAGCCTGTCAGGCAGCTGAGCAGTACTTGCACCGCCATGGTTAACAACGACAGATAAGTGCTGTTCCAGAACCAGAGACCGATGTTGGGTGCACTCTTGAAAAGATGTCCGTAGTTCTCCAGAGAGAAGTTTGCCGGTGAGATCTGGGGTGGATTGGACTGCAGGTAAATGCGCGGGGTCAGAGCCGACAGAAACATCCAGATCATCGGAAAAAGAAAAATCAGTGCAAGTGGCAACAGGAGCATGTGCAATGGTGCCGCTCGGGTGAGAACGCGCAAAGGAGACGGTCCCAGGGCCGGATTGCGAGGTTTGTGAAACTGCATCGCAAATTTCGACAATTTACCGGCAGCTGCTTCCAGCACATCACCGGTCACATTGAGAAACGAACCGATGGCGTCGCTGACATGCCCCACGCCGAGCTCCAGGAGCCCTTGCTTGCCGCTGCGCGTTGTATCTTTGCCGAAGACGAGAAACTGCAGGGCGGTGAAGACGGTGACGATTCCCAGCAGAATCAGCGATAATGCTCCCGCCACGCCATAGCGTCCCTGAATAAACGCCAGACTGTAAATCTCATACACAAGCACCGTGGACGATCCGGCGGGACCGCCGTTGGTAAGTACGAAGACGAGCTCAAAGACCTGAAACGAACCGATTGTGTTCAGCACAATCAGATAGAGCGTCACCGGTCTCAGTGCGGGTACGACAACCGTCCACCAACGCAGAAGTGCGTTTGCACCGTCCACTCTGGAAGCTTCCAGAGTATCCTCCGGAACGGAACTCAATGCGGCGAGATAAATAAGGATGTTGCCTCCGGGCCCTGCGCCAAGGGCTGCAATGATCACGGCCCAGATCGCCCACTGCGGATCTCCCGTCCAGTTGACAGGATCGATGCCGGCAAGACTCAACACATGGTTGAGAAGTCCGAAATTCGCATCATAGAGCCATTTCCAGATCATCGCGAAGACAATGGCCGATGTGACTGTCGGCAGATAGAATGCCGCGCGATAGAACGCTTTTGATCGTCCCTTGACGGCATGTACCAGAGTTGCAATGACCAGCGATGCGATCAGGTTAAGCGGAACAAAACACACCGTGAAGAGCAATGTGTTTCGAAAGGCGCGCTCAACACGCTCCGCGACGATAACGTTGTCGAACAGGTCGTGAAAATTCTGCAGGCCAACCCACGAACTTCCACCAATGCCCGCGGCAAGATCGATGCGCTTGAACGCAATCACGACAGCCAGCACCATTGGCAGCGCAACGAATACGGCAAACAGCAGGAGTGCGGGCGAGATCATCGCATACGCGGAGAGTGCCTGATGGCGTGCGGCACGGTTTGTCATGGCCGTCAGTCGTTCGCCGCGGCGTCGCGGCTTTCCCAGAAGTCGTCGAGGACGAGCTGTCCCCGTTCCTGCATGTTGCGCACGGCCGTATCGACATCGATTCGCCGCAGCAATGCAAGCTGCAGCTGTTCGCCAAGCACCTGGTCGATCTGCTGCCAGGCGGGATGTGTCGGAGGGCTGATGGCACCGGGAATCATCTCAAGGATATTGTCGAAGCGTGAATCCCCGGCGAGTACATCCATTTTCGATTTCCGGCTCGGCAGAAGGCCCGCTTCACGATTGATTTCCTGACCGTGCTCCAGCGTCAAAAAACGGGCAAGCCGCGCCGCCGCCTCCGTGCGTCGCGGATCAGTGGGTCGTTTGAACACCATGTACGAACCGACTCCATAGGAAGCCATGACCTGTGGTTTGTCGGGCATGCGGGGATACAGAGCGACAGCGACTCGCAGGGGATTCGGCAGATCCGTCATTTCCGGATTTTCAGCAAGCGTTTCCGCCAGACGGCGATTTTGAATGGCGACCGCATTGATGGCCCAGAGTCCCTGACAGGTTGCGGCCAGACGCCTTTCGCCTCCCGAAAATGCCGTCCATGTTGTGTCGTCGGAAATACCGCCCGCTCCCGGCAGGCTGACTCGTTCAGCGTATTCCATTTCGAGCAGTCGCCGAACTCCCCGTCGGGTCGCATCGGAGTCAATCGCCATGCGCCGACCGTCGCTGTTCATGATTTGCATGCCCTCGGCAAACAGAAACGGGTACGCCTCCCACTTCTCCTTGCCGGTATTGTATCCGATTCCATACACGTCCGTCCTGCCGTCGCCGTCGCGGTCGAATGTCAGCCGGCGTGTTGCATTGATAAACTCGCTCCATGTCCACTGCCCGTTGTCCGGCGGTTCGACGCCACGTTCCTCGAGGATATCGAGATTCAACAGGATCACGAATCCCTCCTTGTACCATGGCATTGCCCACGTTTGTTCCTGCCACTGGACGGCACGCAATATTTCCGGGTGAACATCTTCGCGCCAGACAGTGCCGGGCATGTCGGGAACCGGCTCGTCGAGATATTTGTCCAGAGGTTCCAGCAGACCCGCCTCCACATACTTCAGCTTCAATGTCGCACCGGCCAGGTCCGGCGGACGTCCTGCAAACGCCGCAATGTCGAGTCGTTCTCCACCCTTTGCCCAGCTCAGCCGCGTGAACTCCACATGAACGTCCGGATTCAGACGCTCAAACTCCGCGATTTGCTCCTCCACGTATTCCGAGACTGCCGGCAGCCGCGGGTAATCCCAGAACTCGACGAGAATTTTACCCTCCGGCGCGTCGGGCGCCATGCAGGACAGCGGCAACAGCATCGCGGTCAGCAGTATCGCCTGAAGTATTCTTCGCATCATGCGAGTGACTTTTTTAGAATCGCAAACCGTCGGGAAACCTTGAAGCCGAGCCGGCCGTACACCCCTTTTGCCGCACGTTCCCCGGTCCAGAGAACAAACGCCGCGTGATGGCCCTCAAGACGCATCTGTAGTAACGTGCGTGCCAGCAACACCGACCCGATGCCGCGTTCTTGATGTGAGTCCGCCACGCCGAAGGGGCCGAAGTGCTCGCACTCAAACTTGCAATAGCCGACAATTTCGTCACCATCCATCGCGACAAAAATTGAGTCACGGGGAGCCGTCCCCGTTGCGATGGATCTTAGCAGTCGACGTGCGTCCTCAATCCAGTCCCCCGGCATCGTTCGCCCCATGAATGCCATGAACGACACAATTTCATCCCGTGAGAGCGGTCGAATGGTAAGTCCCTCGCTCGCGAGCTTCCTTTCTTTTACCAGCAGATCGTTATCGAAACTGAATGTGCCAATCATGGCGTCCATGGCAATTGCTTCGGAGAACTCGTTAAAGCCGTGCCGTTGCAACCAGTTCAGACCATTGGCATATGCCGTTTTGTCGACACCGGGAACGAAGTAACCGGGCGCATAGGGCGCGATGGCAATCTCCGTGCGATTGCGTTCGCGGAAAAACTTTTCCGCCGCGCCGAGAAGAGCGTTTCCGAAACCATTGCCGCGGAACTCCGGAGCGACGCCCAGTGCCGTAATGAAACCGCGATGCTCCAGCAGGCCGATGTTCTCGATCGCATGGCGGAGCACCAGACAGAGCGCGAATCCCGCCACCCGGTCGTCTTGAGTCTCCACAACGAGCAGACCGTCCGGCTCCAGGTTTTCGTCCAGCAACACACGCCGCACGAAGTCATCCTCCGTCACCGCATCCAGCGGTAATGCCTGTCGCCACACGGCGACAACATCTGCAAGGTCGCCGTCTCGATACGGACGAACCGAAATCATGTATTCCCTCCTGCGACAACGCTACAACCGTGAAAATTTATTCAGAAAGTGGCACAAAAACGAGGAGGCGGCAATGGGTAAGCTCCCCGCCGGATGAAAATCGGCCGGGGGGTTTCAGCCAAACAGCAGGTAAAGGGACAGACTGGTCCATGTGACAATAATGAGCCAATAGACGACGGGGTTCCGGCGGCGCTCGACATGCTCCAGAAAGTGTGTGGATCCGCTCTTCAGGTCAGGCACGACCCAGAGCAGGAACAAGACTCCCCAAAGCCAATTGGCCTCGAGAAGAATCGCGAAAGCGATGAGCAGCAGGCCCGATATCGCTCGCCATTTGACCGTCGCGGATTTCACTGTGGCGGAAGACCGGAGGGATGAGGTTTCAATCACATGAAACGCGGCACCGAATGGATCATAAGCCAGAACTGCCGGACGACTCCCGACAGGCTGTTCCGCCACAATCTGTCCTCCACCCCGTTCGACCCGTTCTACTGCTGACTGAAGGTCATCCACTGCAAAGTACACCCCCCAGTATTCCTTCGTGCCTTTGATATCGTTGCTCGTGACCTGAATACCCGCGATGACTTGTCCGGAACGGAAGATCTCATACCGGCCGGAGGCGGCGGCAGGCCGAATTTCCCATCCAAACGCACGTTGGTAGAATTCCCGGACCTTTGAAAGATCGGAAACATGCAGCTCAACCCAGGCAAGCCTGCCCGCAATTGCAGAGCCGTCACGTCCGCCTGGATCGTCTCCTTCATAACAGGTAAATCCGGCACCTGCCGGATCACGAACAAGAGCGATTCTGCCTCCACCCGGCGCCGGTTCCGGCCGGACTTCGATTTTTCCACCGTTTTGCTCCGCGATTTGGACGGTTTGATTCAAGTCCATCACATGGATGTACGGCATCCAGAAGGATGGCATTTTCATCCTCTGGAACCTCTCCGGCATGAGATACAGCCCGGCTGACGGGTGACCATCGGCGTGGCATATCAGATAGCTATCGCCGAGGTCACCATAATGCCAGAAGAAACACCCGCGGTAGAAACGCTTTGCAGCATCCGTATCGAAGGTTGAGAGATCCGTCCAGATGAAGGAGTGTATCATTGACATTCCCGAATGAGAATATTGGAAGGAACCGGAATTCTGTATGCCAGCCAAATCAGAACTCAGGAGGCACCATGCCTCCGAATGACTTTACGAGCCCGAGTGACCTGATCGGGATTTGGCTCCAAAATTCAATCGATTTCCCTGGTCGAAGCACGTCAACACACTCTTGCACCGTGCACGGACACGCTACAGCCCTTTTTTGAGTGGTTGTCGTGACTATCGTGTGAGCATTGTCTCCTTTGGGCTCCATAGTCCTTGTGGAAAAAGGAACAGCATCGGTCCTACGGCTGATTGACTTCTGTAAAGATGCCTTTGTTCGTGCGGCCGACGAAGCCTTCTGAAATCGTTCCGTTGGTCGGATCATAAGTGAAGACAATGTGATTATTGGCCACACTGGGGTCGACGCCATTGAGCGCATACCACATCATCATTTGACTTTTCTCCGGACCTGCACTCGCAACGGACCATCTGTATCCATCCTCGTTGATTCTTTGGAGCCTCGTGTAAGAAAAACCGGACGGGAAAAAATCCGGCCACGGCTGATAATCGTCGTACCAGTAAGGGAACGGCCCCAGTTCGATGGGATCATCGGTGCTATCAAAGGTAAAGTTTTTCAATGTAAACGGATCCAGCGGTATTGAAGCCATGTAAGCAACGGGTGTTGTGAGCCTGGACATCGACCAACTGGCACGTTCATATTTATTGCTCGGATAGGGAGGAACAGGCGCCCCACCGGCGTTCACCGCTTGTCGCAGATTGATGTAACCCATGGGATATTTGTCGCCGTGGTCCATGGCATGAGCCTCAAGAGCTTCTCCAATACCATGAAGATCGATATGAACACTTGAAATTCTCGATCGGACCTGTGCCTCAAGGAAATTGTGCACGGCAATCGCTGTCAGAGTTGCGATGAACGTGACGATGATCAACAACTCGATGAGCGTAAGTGCACGGCTGGTACGCATGTTTTCTCCTCTCCACCCCGGACCTGTGAACAATTCGGAATGTCTTGACTTCTTGAGAGTAGCTCCGGGCAGGTGGGTTCATCAAGGCTGATCGTTCTCTCAAAACCTCATTTTGCGCCTTGATCCGCTCCCTGATTTCGCTCTGCAAGCGGACTGCGAAGTGTGTGCCACAGTCCGGCTGCCAGCCTGTGAGAATAGTTTCAGGCGTGGTTTCCCTGCTCGGATCGTCTGGTCTGCGCGCCCGGTTGGGCAAAGACTGCTGTACGTCTGCAACGGCGTAGGGGTATCGAAGACGCATGAAGTCGATGATATGTCCTTTCCACATCCACTGGGAGGTTGGTTTCATGGGAAGAATGCATTGCGATCAGGGAGATCGCCCGGTACCCGAAGGGGAGACTGGAGTTGTCAAAGGGCTGCATAGTGTGAACCCCTTTGCAAGGCTGAGTCTCCGCCAGATACGTCCTGCCTTCGGAGCAGGGCGTCGTGGGTTCCGGTTTCACCAGTTTTCCCTGGGCCGCACCGAAAGGAAGAAGACAATGCACCGTCATCATCAAAGATTTGCCTCTCTGTTCTCAAGAGTCGCCGTCGGAGTCCTCTTGTTCACACAGACCGGATGCGCGCACGCAGTATCTGAAGTGGAGTTCAACGATGCATCACCAACTCACGTTGAGAAAGCAGACCCGGACCGGTTTCCCTCTGTGGAAATCATTAACGTGTTCGAGCCGGAGGGAGAATCAAATGTACGCTCATCCTTCAGGATCGCAGATGGCAGCGCTCTGATCGGTACTGAGGAAACCGGTGATGTCTTTAAATCGACGGACTCCGGAATAACCTGGCGCAAGACGACCGATGGCGGTGATCAATGGGGAATTCAAGACATTCGAGAATTCATTCGTGGTCAGGATGGGAACATCTACGGAACAACGTCAGAACCGGCGCTGATTTTGCAGTCTGTGGACGAGGGTGAGTCCTGGCAGGTACGGACAAAAGCACAGGCGTCCCGGACAGTGGGGATTGCTCAGCTGGAGGACGGGGCTATTCTCGCGGGGCTTCGACGTTCCGAAAACAACAAAACCAGTATCGTTCGATCAGCGGATTACTTTGAAACCGTGGACTGGATTCCGGTTTCAGACCACGAACCCAGACAGAATGTGACGTGTTTCCAGCCACTTGACGGGTCCAGTGTGCTTGCGGGTGTTGGGTATGAAGCGTCAGGCAAGATTTACAAATCCGAGGACTCGGGGCGTACATGGAGACAAACCGGTGAGTTCGAAGACGCACGGGACGTCATGGCCTTTTACAGGGAGGACGACGAGATTTATGTGCTGACCTCAGGGATTGCCACGTTGTTTGTCAGCGCCGATGAGGGCGAGAGCTGGCGAAAAGCTCATCAATTCTGGCCGAAGGGCTTTATCGGATCGACAGCGGAATTTCAGTGGAAGGGGAGATCTCTTCGTGTGATTCCCGGGACAGACCAGACGCAGGAAGCTCCGCGGCATGTTGTTCTGATCTCCGATGATCTTGGCAAAACATGGTTTGAGTGGGTTGAGTTAAAAATCGATGCCGATGCCGTAAAGGGCGGCGGAGCCAGTAACCTTGCAGTAATCGATAAAGACACAATTATCGTGGGCGTCGGGAATCACGCGGTTCAGGGGCGGTGCTTTACGTTACGATTCAAATAGCGCGTCGGCGGGAACAGACGGGAGGCGTTTCGTCCTCTTTCCCACACCCTTGGACTCGGTTCCAGTGTGCTTCGACCGTACTCTCTCGATTTGCTTGACGTCGCCCCTGTTCGAAGAGCGGGAGGCGACAGCTCGAGTCCGGCTCGACCGCTAACCTCCTCTTTTTCAAACGTGTATGGATCCGCCTCCGGGAACTTCCTTGCCGGAGGTGAGTCTTGTGGCAGGAAGTGTCAACGGTGCTGCTTGCCACAGGGCGTATTGGACCCCTACCATTACCTTTGATGAGGAACAGGTGGTATGATGACACCGGAACAACTAAGCCAGTTAAGGATATTGATTGAGGAGCGGATTGTTGAATTGGAAGAGAGCATCCCCCGCTTGGAAGAGCGTGTGGCTCCGGTGGCTCCTGATGTCGCAATCGGACGTCTGAGCCGCACGGATTCCATGATGAATGCGGGAACGGTCGGTCTTGCGCTCAAGGATGCTCGTGAGCGTCTGACACGGTTGCGCAATCGTCTCAAACGCATCGACGACGAGAGTTTCAGTCTTTGCGGTCTGTGCGGAAAAGAAATCGGCCTTGATCGTCTTCTGGCCGTTCCGGACCGCGGTGTTTGCAAGGCGTGTCTCCAGTCTGTGTCCAGACGTTAGGCATTGGGTGAGGCTTTTAGCGAACAGCTGCAAAGACTGTATGACATTGGTTCAATATCCTTGCATTTGCGGAGCCGATGGAGCCGCCTAGAGGCGGAGTACTTGAGGAGGTATGCTCGCACAGATGCCCGGCAGACTGTTATTTGTTTTTTCCCTGACATTGATGATGGCCATCCTGATGGCTGCGAAAGGGTGGGCTCAATCCCCGTGTAGTCCTCCGCCATGGGGAGAGCGATGCGATCTGACCGTAGGGCAGGCAACGGTCGCCGCGGTCTTTAACGAGTCTGTCACCGGCTGCCCGCAAGGGGCCTACGATGACGACCCTCGTCATTATTTCTACTGCAGATACAACTCCTTCATCCACCGTGCGGAATTACCCGGCCCGGATCAGTGGAGGAGCGGTGACGTGGCGTTTTTTGGAGCAAGCTACAGCGATCTGTTTCGCGTGCAGTATGATCCGATCATGCCGGGAGGGCATAACTTCGGTGTCGCCGGACTCCAGGTCCCGGACATGAGTGAACTTGTGGGGTTGTTGATGCTGGGACCCGATCCGCCCTGTTCCGATCCTTCTCGCGTGTTTGTCGCGTCCGGCAGGAATGACCTTCAACAGCTTTACCTTCAAGGGTATCGCGCGGGAACTCAGCTTTTCATCGATGAGATCACACGCCGGTACAGAGAACTCTTTGTGACGCTTGAAGCGGTCAGCCTGCGATACAATGATTGTCCTGTTATTATACAGTCGCTTCTGCCCCTGTTGATAGGGATCGCGTCTGAGGAGGCGGAACATCATTCGATGCTTGTCCAGACAAATGATATCATAGAGGATTTGATCAATGACTATTCGGGGTTGTCCTTCGCTGACATCTCTCCGTTCTTTTACTCCGGCAATCCTGATTTTCCCATCAACCTCGATTACTACATCGACCCCGCTCATTTGAACTGTGACGGACAAAAACTGTGGATGAATCTGACAATTGGCTGGGTGTATCCAACTTTGTTACCGGGGCAGGAGACAGGTTTTGGTGGATCGCTCAGAGCCAGCCCCTCCCGGAGTCCGTTTCCGTATTACAACACCCTGCCTTCGGAATATCAGTTTCGATACGCACTTGTTACAATACCCGCGAATCAGCGTCTCTTCGTAACAGGCGAATCCACAGGACAGAACTACACCACTGTTTGGGATCCTGAGATCGGGTACTGGTATTCTTCGGATCGTCCGACCCTGCAGGGGGAGAGCGCCACTTCCATCTACCCTCCCGCTCCACCTGTTCCGTGTTCATGGCAGTCGCGAACGGTCGTGGTTGGCACGGGCTTTGAAGGCGACAATGAAAACTGGGAGCTTCACGTCGATACGTTCGTGGATGGTCAGGTCGGTCAGACCATTCCTTTGGCCGGTCTTGTTTCCTCCACAAACACGGATCGAGTGGGAAGCTGCGGGACAGGCGATTTCCATTCCGGATGGATCATGGTGGATGATCCAATGTTGATCGATAACTCCTGGAGAGTTTCAACATCATCGCCCGGCGTTACTTCCATCGGTGTCTATCGACGCATGGCCAATCATGACATGCATCGCCTCGACGCTGAAGACTGCGATCGCATCGCAACTGTCATCGCTGAAGGGGTCTCAGACACTCAGTTTATTCTGATCAACACGAACACACCGACACCCACGGGCAATGTCTCACTCGAATGGGAGTTGGATCGGCGCAAGCCGATTGGAAGGAAGCCGAAGCACTTCGATGCATTGCCGGCGCTTTCAAGTACAAGTTATCATGAAAGCGGAGTGTCCGAGCCGGATGAATAGAGTCAAACCCATCGTGAACAAGTTCTTTTCCCCGGGACGGCTGAATGCCTGACTATCAGACTATTTACAATGGGCACGCTGAAGAATATGAAAATCTCGTTTCACGAGAGGATTGTCAGGGAAACCTTGCACGCGTGCTGAAGGTGTTCGAGTGTGAACCCAAAGACCTGATCATTGAGTTTGGTGCGGGCACGGGCCGGTTGACGAGGATTATCGCACCCCTCGCGGAGGCGGCACTGGCCTTTGATGCATCTGTTAGCATGCTCACAGTCGCGCGCCGTGAATTGAGAAAGCGAAAGGCAATGAACGTCGCATTCGGTGCTGCCCTGAATGATCGGATGCCCGTGCGGGATTCATGCGCGGCATTAACGCTTGCGGGTTGGACTTTCGGCCATTTGCCGGGCTGGCACCCCGACGATTGGCCTCGGAGGATTCGTCGCGTTGTGTCAGAAATGCTGCGAGTAACGGTTCCGGGGGGAACCGCTGTCATCATTGAAACTTTGGGCACAGGGCGGGATACACCGCGACCACCGACCGATGCACTGGCACGGTATTATGGCATCCTGGAGGGAGAGTTCGGGTTTGGTCGAAAAACAGTCCGAACAGACTACCGATTCGAAAGCCTGGATGAAGCGGAACGCCTGACACGTTTCTTTTTTGGTGATGATCTGGCTGATCGCGTCCGACGTGAGGAGCTGATCCAACTCCCTGAATGCACCGGCATCTGGACTCTCACCGTTGTTTCAGATGCTTGACACCACTGTGATTCCATGCGTTGCATTATGATTAGCCTTTGCCACGGAGCCCCTCAATGAAACGTGCACTCATCGTCATCGACGTCCAAAACGAATACTTCACCGGTGCTCTGCCTATCACCTATCCGGCAAACAGTTTCGAAAATATCCTGGCCGCGATGGACGCTGCCCATGCTGCCGGGATTCCGGTCGTTGTGGTTCGCCACACCTTTACCGACCCCAATGCACCCGCGTTTCGGCAAGGCTCCGAAGGAGCGGAGTTGCATCCCGAGATTGCAAAGCGTCCCCATGCACTCGTTATCGAAAAACACCTGCCCGGCAGCTTTACCAACACCGAACTCGACAGCTGGTTGAAATCTCAGGGCGTGGACACCGTTGTGATTACAGGCTATATGACACAGATGTGCTGCGACACGACCTCGCGCGAGGCTTTCCACCGGGGCTACAAGGTCGAATTTCTGTCCGATGGCACCGGAACGCTGGCTTTTGAAAACGAAGCGGGAGCCGCTTCGGCTGAGGAACTTCATCGCAGCGTTCTCGTAACGCACAACTGGCTGCTTGCCAACGTACTCCCGACAAAGCAGTGGATGGAATCGATAGAGCCCGCCTGAACACATCCGGGTTTGATTTAAATGCGACCCTGCAGCAGGATCCTGGGGGAAATTACTCGAGAGTGTGTGACGGAATCAGGAGCGAGTACGTCATGGATGAAAGCATCGTCAGAGTCCACGCTTTGGTCATCACCGTTCTTGCCTGCAGTGCGGTCACGGTGGCGGATGAGGGTTGTGCGATTCCCGATCTCAAGGAACCCGATATCTTGATTGGCAGGGAAGCTTTGAAGGGGCTGCCTTCCGACGCCTCGAGCGTGACGCTGGACTTTCCGATCATGGGCGCGCTAACGGAGAACAGCCAGTTCGGACCGCGCCAGCTTGGCAGCGCGGGCCACCGCTATGACTGGCATCGTGGCATGGATTTCTCACTACCCATCGGAACAACACTCTATGCGCCCGCCGATGCAGTCGTGCTGCACGCAGGAACTCATCCGAACTTTTCTGATACAATTGTACAGCTTCGTCATAATTCAACACCACCCTATGTTTACACGCTCTATTTGCACCTGGACTCGGTTTTGGTTTCCGAGAGCCAGTCCGTTGATGCGGGAGATCCGATCGCGCTGAGCGGGCAGGGGAGCGCAAGTTATCCGCATCTCCATTGGGAAGTTCGGAACAGCTGTCTCTTGCAGGAGTGCTGCGAGATGACCTACACTTGGCAATCCTACGGAAACGCCGCTCCGCCTTCCACACCGCAGCTCGAAGCGGCCGGTGATCTCCCGGATCTTGGCCGCATCCTCATGTTTTCGACCGGTGTCGACAAGAACGAGGTTGATCTCATTGAGTTTGAACTTCAGTGGGGCGGGATGACGCTGACGGCGAATCTAAACGAGATGAACAGTCTCTCGCCGAGCGGACAGGGAAGTCTCCTCGACGACCCGCTGTTCTTTTTCGAGGAGCACACTCGCCGTTACGCGATTTTGCCTGAGCGATTCAATTCAACATACGTGAGCGCCGACTATAACTTCCTGACCTGGGGTCTCGATGGCGGCGTTTCCAATGGAACCGCCACGGCGACGGATGCCGGTGGAATGTCCGCGGCAGCCGCTCTTGTTGTGAACCTGCCACCACTGACAATGTCAGTCTCCACGCAGTTGGCGGTTCTTGAGCCCGAATCGAACTTCGCCATTAACTATACCATTACCAACAATGACTCTGTCCCTCACAATGTTGTGCTCGAAGGCATTAGTGCGCAAAGTCTTGACCTCAACGTTGTTCCCGGCAGCGGATCCATTGCACCCGGCGGAATGCTCAATGTCACGGTGTCGGGTCAGCTGGGCGATTGGCCGGAAGATATAGGTGACATTGTACTGTTGCGCGCCGAAGTTCTCAGCGGCTCCTTCACGGATTTGCTCGGAGCGACGCTGATCGATACAGACCAAAGCGCGAGCCTGGCGGACTGGTCAAAGATCGATTAACTATTGCGTGCGTCGAAATGAAGATCGGTTATTATCAACCGTCATCTCATTATTGTTCAGTGAACCTGACACCACTCTGATACCGCTCCTGAAAAAGTACCCCACCCTGTGAGTAAGTTACCCGGACCCGCAGTCCCCGGGACAAGGGAATCGGATACCATGAGAGTGGAGAAGGGAGACAGCTGGATGTGCAATTCGTTCGAGTTGGTCAGTCTTTGCATCGAGAATGCATGCTACGAAGCGGGGGCATCGGAACTGGAGTGCGCAGCCCGACTACCGGCAATAGAAGAAGATCCATGCGCCTCCGGCCACCAGGAAAGAGGATTCCGTCCTGGCAATGATATTATCTCCATTCATGAGAGCGTGGAATATCCTCTGTCGTGAACCAAATTCGGTGGTTTGCGTCCCTGGTATTAAGCGAGGGATTGCCGGATCACGAGCTTCCCCTGCAGATCACTGACGGAGTGTCTGAGATGGAGACAGATCTGTCCGCCTCCTGGCGGAGTTTTATCGAACAACCGGAAGAAGAGGGATTTCGCGTGTTGTATGATGCTGCAGCCCCCCTCGTTTATACGATTTGTCTGAGAATTACCCGGTGCAGGGATGACGCCGAGGATGCGTTTCAAGGCACGTTTTGCCGCCTGATCGCGGAAGCTCGGGAGCGGCCGCGGGGCGATGCACGGAAGCTGATTAGTCGAACTGCTGTTCGCGAAGCGGACGCGCTTTCCAAGCGGCGTAATCGCCGCCACAGGAGGGAGGCTTCAATGGATCACATTCAATCTTCGGAAGCGGCGGGAAATCCGGATGCCCAGACATTGAGGCTGACCGTTGAGCAGGTTGTCGAACGCCTCCCCGATGAATTGCGTGTCCCCGTCCTGCTCCACTATTTCGACGGTCTGACCCACAAGGAGATTGCGGACGCATTGAATGTGTCACGGCCGGCGATCACACATCGGCTCAAGCGAGCCCTGAATGCGTTGGAACCGGAACTTCGTGCTGCCGGTATTCAAAATGTCACAGCCGCTTTTACCGTGGTTGCCGCAGGTGCATCGCTGCTCCTGCCCTCCTCGGGGTTGGGCGCGCCCGCGATCTGGTCGACTGCACAAGCCGCCTCTGTGGAAACCTCTGGAGCGGCTGTGATTGCGGGCATTGGTGGAAAGATGGTGGCTGCTGTCGCAGCGGGTATTCTTGTCATTGCGAGTGCGGGCATCATTGCACGGAGTTCAGGATCTTTCAGGGATGAATCCGGCAGGACGTCGAACGTGGCTTTCGAGGGAGAGCCTGAGTATGCTTTCATCTCAAATAGCACCGGGAAAAACACAGAGGGAAAAAAGACCATGGAATCGTTGGAGGCCTCCGAGCCCGAAACGAAGGACACTCTCCCTTCCGAAACAGGAGACAAGGTGGCACCCGAGACCGTCTCGGAAAACGAAGTAAAGCATGCACGTACGGCACCCTGGTTGATCCAGGGAATGGTTACAGACTCGGAGGGGAACCCTTTGCCCGGTATTTTCGTTCGCCACGCAGGGCTCGGATATTCGCGACTTGATGCGGATACAACGACACGCACCCGTCCGGACGGTTCCTTTTCACTCTGGCTTGCAGAGGACAAAACGACGCGTCTTGCCGCCTTTGGAAAAGGGTATGCGCCTTTCTGGCTCGAACGTGTTAAACCGGGGGAGCGAGAGGCTCCACTCGACGTGGATATAATGCTGGAGAGAGGCCGGACACTCCGGGGCCGCGTTGTCGATGACAAAGGACGGGGGATTCAGGACGTCCGGGTTATCGCGCGGGGGAGGAACGCGCAGAACTTCATCGGATTTCCGGGGCAGGAACGCGCCCGTTTCATGACGGGTGAGGAAGGGGGCTTTGTCATTCCCGATGTTCCCTCCGGCGAGATCAGTGTCTTTCTTCAGAAAGCCGGATATTCCTCTGCTGACGAAATCGTGGCTGTCGCTGAACCGCAAACCCTCACCCTGCCGGATGGAACCATCCTGAGCGGCGAGGTCATTGATGGTGACACAGGGGCTCCTGTGAAAGCCTTCGAGATGGATTTACGCCATGAGGACAGAACTCTCGTGGTAAGCGATCCACGGGGGATCTTCGTGATCCCGGGACTGGATGGAAGAAAGAAGTACGATCTGGCAGTCAGCGCCGAAGGATACGAGCCACTGCGTCTCAAAGACCAGGAGACATACCACCCGCAAGACCCGCAGCCACTCACGATTAAGTTATATCGTGGAACCGTAATGACGGTGGAACTCATGGACGCGGAGACGGGAGATCCTCTTCCGGACGCAAAACTGCTCACCGGATTATGGCGCGAAAACTATCGCATCGACTGGAAAGAGCTTCGAGAAAACTTTGTGCCCGAGAATGACTGGTGGAATTGTACAATCTGCGATATTGTCAGAACGTCAACCGACCTTGATGGGGTTGCCGCTTTTGTGGAAGGAAATCAACCACGGATGATTGCGATTTGGACCCCCGGATATGAACGAAAGATTATTCATCCAAATGAACGGGAGGATTGGCTGGTTGATGACGATGCCATCATTGTGCCTCTGGCCCGGTCGGCAACGGTCGAGGTACTGGCTGACTGGGATGGCTCGTTGCAAAGCGGACAGGATCTGCACATTACACCATGGCCGCCGATGGGTGGCGGAATAACGTACGAGACATACACGACGGGTGACGACGGGCTGGCCGTCTGGGACTCGCTTCCTCCCGGCGAATATACCGTGGAGGCATTGCGGTCCGAGCGTGGCTTCCACCACGGCTGGCTGAGGCGTCGGATTGAAGTGATCCCGGGGGAAACAAAACGGGTTAGCCTGGCGGAAGGATTGGGAGCGGCAAGGATGGTGGGAGTGGTTCTTCCCGGCAGGGATGACGATCTTCCAGACCTTCATGCAGTGAGATTGCATCCGTTTGATGAACCCGGCCTGACCTTTCAAGCGGCGGTTGACAGCCTTGGTAACTTTAGCTTTTCGCGCCTGCCGGAAGGAAACGCGCGACTGGAGGCAAGCCTGGCGGGAGGAGATATCGCAGGGAAGACAACTCTTCAGAACATCGAGCGACATCTGGCGATTGAAAACGAAGGAGAGATTGAACTGACTTTCGAGCCTCTGCCGCCCATTAAAACGGCTTCAGTTCAGGTTACTTTCCCTGACGGACCGGATCTGGGAGGTTGGACCAATCAGAAGCTTGAGTTCATGCCGGTTCCACCGCCGAAGACGGGAGAGCTCGTGAATATGGGTATGAACCTGGACTGGTTTGAAGTGGTCGAAGGGAAAGCTGAGGTCACGATTTTGTCAGAGATCGGGGACGAGTTTCAATTGGTGGTACGTGGTGTCTCTCCCGGACCAGGCTCGGTGGACACGCGAAGTTTCATCTTATTGCTTCCCGGCCGGTATTCGGTTCCCGCAAAAAGCCAGGAATTTGATCTCGGCCCGGTTCCTCTCCCGGTACTTCGCGCCACGAAGGTGACCATGGAGATGACCGAAGAGATCGAGCCGGGAGAAGTTGCTCTGCTGGCCACGTCAACGGATGGTACCCGCTTCATGACAGGAATGAAGCAGCTCTCCGGACCAATTGCCGGAACACATACGTTAAGGTTTCTACCGGCGGGTTTTCACCGTCTGACACCTCTCGCTCCGGGAATTGCTTTTGACCCTCCTTCAGCGGACATTGGTCTGCATCCCGGCACCATGCCGGAAATCCGGTTTCTTCTCCGGACAAGCCTTTTGTTTGTCGGTGGTGTTCAGGATCAGTCGACGTCCGAGCCCCTCAGAAGTATTTCCCGAATAACCCTGACAGGCGGTGACTTTCGGAAGGTCATCACACCTGACGATGCGGTTGAAGAGGCCAGCCGGTTTGTAACAACGGCAGGAAATCTTCTGCTTCCTGAATACGGTCTCTTTCGTTTTGGCGACCTGCCTCCTGAACGCATCCTCACCCTGAAGGTTGAGGCCCAGGGGTATGAACCGGGAGTTCATGAATTCAATACGGCTGAGTTGGAAAACCGGCAGAGTACGCAAATCATTCAAATGCAGCGAACCGGTACCGCAGTGCGAGGCCACTAAGTGTGAAGCGGGATTGCGGAGGAAGTGGAAAGCGGCGGTCTGCCCTGTGATCGATATAGGTGATCACAAGGCAGGCCGCCCCTGAACCATGGAATCGCTTCCCCGAGTCCCTGGCGACGGGCTTTGTCCGGTCCGGACTAGGCCAAAAGAGGTGATTGTGGGGAGGAAAATGTTTTCCTTGTCCATCGGATGGTATTGAGGAGACTGGAGCTCATGCGTCGCGACTTACTGAAATCACTCTCAATATTGCCCGCTGTGTTCTTCTCCGCAGCGGAGCCGACTGGGGCGGAACCGGCACCACGACCCCCGAATTTTCTGCTGATTCAGACCGACGACATGGGCGTGGGCGACCTGGGTATTAGTGGCAACCGGTGGGCTCGGACACCCGTAATCGACCAGCTCGCCCGGGAATCCGTGCGTTTCCGTAACTTCTACGTGCACTCGGTGTGCGCACCGACACGTGCCTCGTTACTGACGGGGCGGCATTTCCTTCGAACAGGTGTTTCAGGTGTCCATGGCGGGCGTGACTTTCTACATCTCGGGGAAACGACGATAGGTGAATTGCTCCGCGACGCCGGGTACGCGACAGCGATGTATGGCAAGTGGCACCTTGGAAAAACGGATGGCTACTATCCCTGGGACCGTGGGTTCAGCGATGTGTGGATGGCGGACCTGTACAAGTATCGCAATGCGCGCGGATGGCGAAACGGTGAGTGGTCGGAAACACAGGAATGGTCTGAAGAACTCGCCACCGATATGGCGATCGAGTTTCTTCGGGAGCATGCCGGCGAGCCGTTCTTTTTATATATGCCTTATATGACTCCGCACGAGCCATACGATGCGCCTGATGAGTATGTTGAGCGTCATCGTGCTCGCGGGCTTGAGGATCCGGCGGCGACGCTCTATGCAATGCTGGAGTTTTTTGACGATAACGTCGGGCGTCTGCTTGATGAACTGGAGGCGCTTGATATCGAAGATCATACGATCGTCCTGTTCATGAGCGATAACGGACCCTGGCTGAACTGCTCGCGCACGGGTCGTTTCACGGACGAGCAGTGGGCTCAGCGCAATCCATTGCCATACCGTGGTAACAAAGGGCAAAACTGGGAGAATGGCATTATTTCGCCGCTGTTTGTCCGATGGAAAGGCACCTGGCAATCAAGTGAGAGGTTTGAGATGACGTCGGTGTTGGATGTCGCACCGACTCTCCTCGGCCTCGCGGGGGTGGAGCCGCCAGAGGAGCATCCCGGGCTCGACGGACATGATATGACGGAGATTCTGGCTTCACCGGAAGCTCCCTGGCCGAACGACCCCTTCTTTATCGCGCAATGGAACCCTGAGATTCCAGGTTACGAGAACCCTTTGGATGAGTGGACACACTATGTCCCTTTGTCACCCGCAGTGAGAGCACAGATCCGTTTTGACAACCAACGGATCGGTATCCGCAACGATCGCTACAAGCTGCTTTGGGGACAGTATGGTGGATTGTCGATCGACAATATCGAATTGCGTGACATGTGGACGGATCCCTGGGAGAACACAAACGTCCATGAGTCGAACGGGAAAATCACCACTGAAATGCTGGAGCGACTGCGAACGTGGTACGACGGCATTCTTAATGAGCCACATGCATATACGATGCCTGTGTTTCTGATTGGCCACGACGGCCATGCCGATTCGCCGGTTCCGGCATACGCTCCCGCGGAAATCGAGGGAGGTCTTTGGAATTCAGCCCATGCGCTCGCAAACTGGAGGGAAACGGGCGATGCGGCTCACTATGACGTTGATGTTCAAACTGCGGGACGATGGACCCCGACACTTGAATACGAAAGCCAGCAACCTTCGAAAGCTCGGGTTGAGGTAAGCATTGCCGGCCAGACGTGTCAGGCATCGATTGACGGTGATTCATGGAAGACGCTGGACCCGATTGAACTGTCGGAAGGAAACCATCGCCTGACAATTCGACTGATCGAGCCGTCAAAAGTCAGCGGTGTTGCGGCGATCGAGCGGCTGAGTGCGATTCGCTTTCGCCGCTGATGAGTAAGGAAAAGTCGCTGTGTGAAACAGCGACCGGGGCTTTTCAGAGACTGGAGACTCTTTCTGAGTTCTTTCGATTACCGGGCGCCATTGCCGGAATGCGGCATGTGTGCAACGAGGTCATTCGCCTTGATGAATGAGATGAGTTCCGCCATTGTCGTGGTGGCCATGCACGTACATGTGTCCGCTGCACCGTAAATGACTTTCAGCTCATCGGTGTTTTCATCATAGAGTGCGGCGCAGGGAAAGGTGACATTGGGAACATCGCCCACGCACTCGTACTGCTCCGTCGGAGCAAGTATGTAGCGTCGCGTTCGATGCAGAACCTTCCACGGCTCATCGAGGTCGAGTATCGCCGCACCGACACTGTAGACGAACCCATTGCAGGATGTTAAGACTCCATGGTAAATCAGCACCCATCCTTCCGGTGTTTCGATCGGTACGGGACCTGCCCCGATTTTTGTGCTCTGCCATCCGTTGGCAACACCCATAACAAAGCGGTGTTTTCCCCAGTGGAGAAGGTCATTTGAATGCGAGAGAAAAATATCCCCAAAGGGGGTGTGTCCGTTGTCGCTGGGGCGGTGCAGCATCATGAACTGGCCGTTGATACGGCGTGGGAAGAGAACCGCGTTCCGGTTGAAGGGTGGTAGAATAACATCGAGAAATTCAAAGTTTTCAAAATCATCGGTCACGCCAAGGCCGATGCCCGGTCCATGGTAGCCATGACACCAGGTGATGTAATAACGGTCCTCCAGAAAGGTTACCCGGGGATCGTAAGCGTAAACGATTCTGGATATCTCCGGGTCCTTGCACTTCCAGCGAATGGGCTCGTGCTCGATTTCCCAATTCAGGCCGTCAACACTGCGTCCTGAGTGAATGAGCATGTCGCGATCCTGATTATCGACACGGAAAACCCCACGGTACTCATTCCCGAAGGGAACGATGGCGCTGTTGAAAATGCTGTTGGCGCATGGAATGGCGTCTCGGGCGATGATGGGATTGCCGGGGTGGCGCTTGAGCAGAGGTTCGTTGGCCGTTGCTTTCTCAAGAAGGGTCACGGTGGTGCTGCCTTTCGGTGATTTCTTCGAGCTCTGTATTGGCTGACAGAATCCTGAAGCTCATGGTGGAATGATAAGAAAAGGTTTTCCTCTTTGTTGAGAGGATTTGAGAGCGGGTTAGCCCAACGCAACCCTTTTCTGATGGACTTCTCCGCCGATTGTGAAGTGGCGGGACTCTCTCAAAACCTGATTTTCGAGCAAACAAGGCTGAGAATAAGGTTTGTGCCTCCTGGCAGCCTGGACCAAAACCTCCGTTGCGAATAAACGTTTTCCGAGGAGCCGGGTGCGAGGGAGGCTCATTGCCGAACGAGAGCTGCTGAATGGGCAAGAAAACCCCCAACTCGACCAAAACCGGCAGGCCTGCCGTCACGTTGCAGACCCCCAAACCTGCGGCCCGTCGTCAGACTTACTTCATTCACGATGTGGCGAAGATGGCCGGGGTATCAATTTCAACGGTATCCAAGGCCCTTAACGGAACCGGTTCCATCAGCCAGAAGACCCGAAAGCGAATCATTCGTATCTGCGAGGAAATCGGTTACACGCCTAACCCCGCGGCCAAAATGCTCCGGGCGCAACGGTCCGAAAACATCGGCCTTTTTTTCTATCCGTCATGCATTCATCTCTTCCACAGCCCCTTTCACGGAACCGTCGTGGCGGGAGCGGAGCAGGTTCTCAGCAAGCGAAACTACAACCTGTTGCTGGCGGGAACAGAGTTTATTGGCGACGATCACCGTTTGCCGAAGTTCGTGAAGGAGCGCTCGGTCGACGGTGTTCTGATCCTCGGAAAGATGCCCTCTTCGCTGGTCGATGAACTTCGAGAGTATGGGCTGCCCTTTGTCATCCTGGATTCCGAATCGGCGGACCCCAATGTTGACTCTGTCATCTCCGACAACATCGAGGGCGCCGCAGCGGCAACGCGCTTTCTGATCGAACAGGGTCATCGGAAAATTGCCATGTTTGCTGCGAAGGAAGACGATTCCAGCACACTGGCACGCTTCAATGCCTTTCGTTCCACACTGCTCGAGCGGGACTTGTTCCGGCCGGACTGGGTTCTTCGGCACGCCCATTCAGAAGATGGCGGTATGAGGGCGGCCGAGGAATTGTTGAAAATGGAGCAGCGCCCGACGGCGCTTTTTTGCGTCAACGACAGTATGGCGATCGGTGCGATGAAGGTCTTCAAGAATGTCGGACTTCAAATTCCACGGGATGTGAGCGTCGTCGGGTTTGATGATCTCTATGTCAGCCGGTTCTTCAGTCCGGCTCTGACAACGATTCGCGTGGATCAGATGCAAATGGGTGAAATCGGAGCCACCATTTTGCTGGACAGCCTGACAGACGAGTCGCATGCGCCCTGTAAGCGAATTGTTCAAACGCAGTTGGTTGTGCGCGATACTGTTAGAAACATCGCCTGACGCCTGTCGTTACTGAATCAGAAACGCATCGAGTGTTACTGCAACTTTCGGCGGCATGACTTTGATGGCCATGTCTTTCTCAAAGGTCGGGAGCGCGAATGTCAGCGTCCCTCCGGAAGACGTTGCCGTTGCGGTTGAAGTGATGCCTCCAGGTGGACGTGTGTCGTGGAACTCCAGCGCATAGTCGCCATCGTCAAGTCCCTCGACCGCCGCTGTCACTCCACTGATGAGACCGTTGTCGAGCCGTCCGTACTGGCTGCCGAGATCATAAATCCAGAGATAGGCGCTGAGAGGCCCGGACAGACCGATGACACCCACGGAGTTCGTCGTGACATTGGTGAATTCGTATTCGTCGATACGAACCCAGTCCTGGCCTGTATTTTCAACCTGCACGACGTGGTTGCCCGCGGCTACCGGAGTGGTAATCGTGAAGTTGGTCTGGCCGTTCGTCAAATTCTGATTCAGCACAGGTGAACCATCGACCAGAATGCGGATCGAGTTGTTTCCCGCGCCGGACACCTCTGTCACGTGGACTGTCATGGAGCCGCCGGCCTCGAACCCGACGTTGAACTCCGGGTCGGAGCGGAGTGCGGACTGAAACGTTCCGTGCAAATAGACGTTCAGGTCTGATACTCCCGGAAATGATCCATCACTTTGCATTGTGAATGCCGTCTGTGCTGACACTCCAAAGAAATCCGTGACGCCGGGGAAGGCGGACGCGTTTGTGACGCTTCCCGCTCCACTGAAAGCGACAGTTGCAGTGCCCAGGTTTTCCGAGGCGAAATCAATTCCATCCGCATAGAGGGCGAGTGCCGCGAAGTGATCGTCAAGTGACTCGCTTTCGATGTACTCCCACCACCAGTACATCGCCGACGACCCAAGGTGAAGTGACGACCAGAGACCATTGTGAAGGACCAGGCCATCCTGCAGCTGCTGACTGCGAGGCGCTCCTTGTGCACCAATATTAAACTCCGGCGTTCCGGATCCGGTACCTGCCGCTCCATACTCACCGAACACCACTGGTTTGTCAAAAGCGGCAAGGTCTCCGGCGTGATCGACGAACTGCGCGATCTTGTTGTCATCGTAGTCGTGGACCTGCATTAAATCGATGTTGTCCAGAGACCAGATGTTCTCGAACCCGATTTCCTCCGAGCTTGTTGTAATGAGATGATCGAAAGGGTCGTTGTTCTGGAGCCATTCCGCCATCTCGTCATGCCACGCCGCGACGTTTGCGCGTTGAACTGCCGACGTTCGATAATTGTCCGTAAACTGGACCTCATTGAACAATTCCCAGGCAAAAATACTGGTGGAGTACCCCCAGCGTGCAACGATGTAACGGAGTTTGCGCTTGAACAGGTCGCGGGCCGCCGGGTCCGTGAAGAACTGATCGGGTGAGGACAAGAAGCCTCCATCAGCCACGTTTGCGATATTGTAGGGGTTCTCGGACCAGTTGGGGTTGACCGTAGTGCTGAACTGACCGTGGTGCTGAAGGGCGAGTTGAATGGCGATACCGTTTTGTTCCGCCAGTTCAACGATACGATCGATGCGATGTGCCTGTTGAAGACTGAAACGGCCGACTCCCTCGAAGTGGCCTGTAAAGTGGTCGCTCGACCATTCAATGATTTGTCCGCGGAAGAAGTGTGTCATCCAGATGCGAACGAAGTTCTGGCCGTTGGCGTTCATTGTGGTAAAGGTGCTGTCGTACAAATTTGACCCGGAATTGTCCGCCCAGCTCACGTTTCGACCGATGGGAATATAGGGTTCGCCGGACGATCTCCTGAGAAATCGCGAATCGACGGGATCGGCACGAATAAAGCCTGGTTTGGCTCCTGCAACGCAGCCGAATGTTGCTGCATTGCTGACCGTCGTGGTACCCATGATGTCTGTAACGCTGAGATCGATGGAATGGGTGCCCGTCTGCCACGGAGCAAAACGTGCCTTCCAGGCGGGATTGCGGCCATTCTGGATGAATTCGACGCCGGTTCCGACGAGATCGTATTCCATGTGGTGGAATGCGGGAATCTCGACCTGGCTTGTATCGGGAAGAGTAATGACTGCCCGTGCATCGACCTCATCGGGATCGAACGGGTTTGTGTAGGACTGATCGAGATCGAACGTAACCTCAAGCTTGTCGTATTGAGCAACCGATGGGGCGTTCAGTGTCACACCGGAGATCGTCGTTGCAAAGCTCGTTGAGGCAAAGAAAAGGCACACCGGCAAATGGGTCCACCTTCCTCTTCTCCGTTTCATGGGCCGTGTTCCTGAAGCACCCTCTCCGGATTTCCGGCTCCGGGTGCTTTGGTTGAAAAAAGATTCGATCCCGTTTTCGTCAATTCCACTGCTTCAAAACAAGGCCGGGCGGACTGTGGAAGAAAGAGTCCGGCCCGGCCTTTGGAAGGAGAGGTGAATTGGTTACCTGTACAGCGCCCAGTCCATGACGCTGGCCGGTGTATTGTAAACGCGAACCGTATCGACCTGAATGGTCGCTGTCTGACCCACGGCGGGCTCACCGAACTCCACTCCGAAGCGCTCCACAACATCGAGGTCTGTCAGAGCGGTCATGTCGAAGGTGTAAGTCGCAAAGCTTCCGTCATCGGGAAGGTTCACTGAGCCAAAGGTTTGGAAATTAAAACCGCTCGTTGTTTGAGCATAGGCCTGCATGAAAACCGTGGTACTGTCACTCGAGTCGGCTGAAACAACAATATCCATGGTTGTGTAGTTGCTCAGATCGAGGGGCCTGGAACGAAACTCCGTACTCCCGCTGACGGGCTCGACAAAGTGGATCCCGGGGCCGCCATCGCCTGAGGGAGAGTTTTCTTCGAGAACAAACTGGATGGCTCCATCCACACCCGCTGCCGGCACATGCGTGAATCCAACCCCCGTTGAGCCGGGATCAGCCAGGAAACCGTTCACAATCGCGTTCTCACGGAAGTTGATTCGTACACCATCGAGTCCGCTGTTGAGACCGGCATCGTTGAATTCGCCGAGAAAACGCTCAGTGGCACCGGCGCCAACGGAACGCACTTCCGTCACTGTAATCGTCCACGTTTCACCATTGGGAGGGCTGACCTGAAAACCGTACTGCGGGAGAGTGGCAATGTAACCGTTGAGGTCCGGAACAGCGAGGCCGCTGAAAGGAGCAAAGACTGTCTGAGGAGTTCCGTCCGTTGGAACGTTTTGGGCTCCCTGACTCAGGAAGAGAAAACCCTGTCCGTTGCCTTTGACGTAGAAGTCGACGCTTGCGGTACCGGGTGTTCCGTCCGTGGTGATGGACATGTCATATTCGAGACCGTCCAGACCGAACAAGTCAGTCACACCGCCGCCATCACCGGGAAACGCTCCTCCGTTGTTAAATCCGTCCGCGAGGCCGGCGAATTCCGCACCATCCCCTGTTACTTCAAACTCAATACCTCCGCTTCCGTTGAAGGTGGGTCCGGTTGCGTTTACGGTGCCATTCGTGAAATCGACAAGCCAGTCCTCTGCATCTGAGTCGAACGTGTTCAGAGTGTTGGCTGTTTGGGCCGTGGCAAAACTCGTCATGGCGGCGAGAACACCGGCGGCAATCACATGGGTAAAATGGGTCTGCTTCATACTTCCGAATCCTTTCCAGGGAGTGTTCCCTTGGGGAACCGATCAGAGTTAGGAAAACATTTTCCTTACGAATGCAAACTCCTTCCTCACGGTTGGAGCGTTGTCAACGGAAAACCATTCCCTGATTTCTTTCACTGAATCCAGCCTCTCAACGTGTGAATAACTGGCTGAATTGAACTTAATCGCCCTCCTTGTGAGAATTGCCGGAGCCCGAGCCTCTCTTTTTCTCGAAGAAACAAGTGATTCCTGAACCGGTGGATGTGGAAAAACATATTCCCAAACACTCCTCACTGCTCCCGCTTTGTGGCAAAAAATTTGGCGGCAATGTCGGTCCTGAAACCGGGAATCGAGATCTGATCATTCCCTTCATCATGCACCGTTTTCCCGGAGATCGTTCCGCCAGCTGTGTTCCACCACTCAACCCGGGAAGGCGTAAAGTCGAGTCGATCCGGGGAGAGTGTTGCTCCGGTTACAGTTGAAAAATCGGGTAACTCGGAGTGCTTTCCTGAAAATGCCGTCGCAGTGGCGTCCTTGCGGCGAATCCACAGAAGCGTGCGATCACTGAGATCAAGTGCCATCGCCTCAAGTCTCGCTTCCGGGTGTTCCACCGCGAATTTGCGACCGGGTCCTTTCGACAGGTGCAGTGGTTCATCTTCAGCAAACGATGAAATCCCCCTGTAGACGTGCCACAGATCGCGTGGTGCGACATAACTGTCCCACCACCATGTCATGGCACCCCCCGCGGCCCCGCTCATGAGTGAAGCCCAGTTACCCGTGTGCAGATGACGTCCGGCGGGATCGATTCTCGGGGGGTTGTGTTCAATACCCAGCTCTCCCACGAACACCGGCTTTCTGTACTCGTTGCGCAAGCGGTGAATCTTCGCAAAAATCGCGGGTGGCCAGTTCCCAACCTCATACATGTGGGGCTGAGTGAAATCGATGGAATCCGGACCGTACACTCTTTCGCTTCCCTTTGCGCTGGTCGTGATCAGATGATGGTTTGGATCCCATTCGCGAATGACATCGGTCATTTCCGCAACCCAGGGGAGAAGGGCTTCCGTATCGAGTCCCGATGTGTTCTCGATCTCATTGAACCACTCCCAGGCGAACACATTCGGGCTGTATGAATAGCGCGCCATCAGGTAGCGAAGCCGGCGGCGAAACATTGTGCGAGCCGTTTCGTCCGTCAGAAACTCGACGGGGTGATCGATCGGTCCGCCAATGGCGGCATTGTAAGGGTTGGCATTCCATTCTGAATTGGTGCTGAGACTCAGCTGGCCATGATTCAGCAGACAGAACTGGACACGAATACCAAGCTCTTCGCAACGCCTCATGATATAATCGAGACGCCAAAGATGAGGCTGGCGTTCGTCATACTGACCGAGTCCGGTTTCAATCCATTCCGGATTAAAACTGACTGAAAACATCCAGATGCGTATGAAATTGCCTCCATTGGCTGCGAGCGATTCAAGCCAGCGGTCGTAGGCAACGGTCTGAAGATTTCCTTCACCGGTGGTGTCGACATACCAGCACATGTTCAGGCCGACAGGAAAGAAGACATCCGAGGTGTCTGTGGCAAAGTAGTACGGATTGTCATTATTGATTCGGATGAACCCGTCTCGTTTTGAAGGAATCGCAAGGAAACTCAGCACTTCGGTTTCAGTCGCTCCGGTACGATCTGTTGCGCGAATTGTGAACTCCCATCGGCCCGGTTGCGTTGGTGTGAATCGGATATGCCACTCCGGGAGATCCGCCGCCCGAAGCTGCTCCTGCCCTTTGACAACTGTCCTTTCAAACGGCCACATGAAAAAGGCGGGAACCTTGTGGGCCTTGCCCTCTGGCGAAGTGAACTCGGCAACCACATCAATGTCGGCCGGATCATAGGGATTGTCATGAGTCGCGTTAAGATCAAACATCGCCTCGAAGAGACCGAAGACAGGCACTCGATCGCGATTCGTTCGTACGTTGTTGAACTCCGGCGGACCCTCGCCTGACTGAACATGTGCACTGCGTGGTCTGAAATTGGTCACAGGTTCAACGAAGGCACTGACGCCTCCCTGGCGCGAAATCCCCGGTTCAGCGTCAGGTCTGTGGCGAAGTTGCAGCTCGTGGAACGAGTACCCATATTGTGTGCCACGCCGATGCAGCTCGATTCGCACCCGGTCGGCGGTGACGGAGCTGAAGGTGACCGTTTCGACTCCGCCTCGACCATCGGTAACAACAGCGACTTCCTCCCAGTCCTCATTGTTGTTGGCGATGAGAACGCTGTACTGACGACCGTACGCGGACTCCCAGTCGAACACGATCTGGTTGAATTCCAACGGCTCCGGCAGCCGCACCTCATACCACTGTTCATCGGCATACACAGACGCCCACCGGGAGTCGGCGATTCCGTCGATACCCTTTCCCGGCCCCTTGTCCGCACCCTCCTGACTTGATGCGGAAGCGATGGATCCTCTCGCGAGATTGCCGATGCCTGAGAGAGCCGCTCTTCCTTTCCTCTCGAACTCTCTCCCGGCTTCCGCCACATCCTTTACGAGTCGCAGATTGTCGAAAACAACCGTCGAGTCCGGCTCGTGACCCGTGAGCATAAAGGACATTTGATTAAAGCTCTCCAGAGTCTCCCGCGAATAGAGAGAGAGAGGCAGTCGGACGTCGCGATTCATGCCCTCCGGTACCACAACGAACTTCCCCATCCGATAGTGAAAGTTTCGGTCGTGGAAGTCGAGGCGCAAAAATAAAGTCTGGTCGGTGTGGATATCGACGAGAAGATGGGTTCCGCAGGAAAGATTGCCGGAAGCATCAGGATACTTCAGGAAGATCTGAGCCTTTCCAACTCCGCGATTCTCATCGAAGACGAGACGTGTGGCGCTCTCTCCCTCCGTGACATGAACTCGGGATTTGACAGTTCCCGAAACGTCAGACACCCAGGGCGAATCGGCTCCATTGAAAACCCATTTTGCGGGATCGTCAAATGTGTCAACCATGCCCGTCTTGCATTCCTCCGCAGGAGCGCATCCATTGCAGAATCCGAGCAGCACGCAAAGTGAGAGAAAGGTTCTCAGCATATCGACGATCTTCCGGTCATAAAAGTAACGGGCCCGATAGCGTTGTCTGCCAGCGGGCCCGTCCTCGAAAAGCGATGAACATTGGCGGAGACGTGGGGCTCAGCGCGTGATCGCGGTGCCCCCCGCATAGAAATTGCCGATATCTCCCTGACTGACGGTTCCGTTCGTGGGATCGTAAATGCCTCCACCGTCGGTGGCTTGCTGAAGAAAACCGTTCACGCCGTCCGGGCCGAGTGACCAGAGCATGTAACCGACCTTTGAACCACGAGGATTGTTATTGCCGGGGGTCCAGTTGGCTGATCCACCTTCCGTATTTTCGAGCCCGAGAACATCGGGCGCTTCAGAGACATTGTAAGCCGCCTTAAACCGATCAGAGACGAAATTCCCTCCCATGTGGGAAGCCTCATAAAAGTGATGCTGCTGTTCCCTGTAGACGATTCCGGAAAAGCCATCCCGCGTTCCCGCCTTGGCGAATGGATCGTTGATGAGACCATTCGTCATGTAGGAAATGGGAGTGCTGAGGTTCCATGGAAGACCGAAAAAATTGAAGCCATTCTGCCGATACGAGAACCGGCCGGCGGTGCTTCCACTCAGAGAAGCCTCTGGTGAGCTCGGGCAGAACGCAACGGCGGGATTCGGGTGAAGGCAAATGTTCCACGGAACGGCATTGTTGTCGACGGTGTATGTCGCGATTCCGATGTTGATGGAGCGCTGATCGGCAAGGGCTCGCGAAACCTTGCTTCGAATCTGGGCTTCGAGGAAATTCGGAACGGCAATTGCAGCGAGAATGGCAATAATCGCCACGACGATCAGGAGCTCGATCAGAGTAAATGCTTTTCTGGAGAACATCGAAGAACCTCTCTTTGCGGTTGGGCTGGAGTTCAAAGTCGATTTCAGAAGACCGGGACCACGCTGTTGGAAACGTGTAGAGGGTGGCCTTGGATTGGCGGGCTCCGTGGAAGGAAAATGTTTTCTTGATGTGGAGCGTTTATGAACGACCCTCTCATGGCAAGACTTTTTTTGCCAGAAAACCTTCCTTCCTGTCAAGTGTATGTAAATCAACAATATATGCATGATTCAACGGGCGCCTTACGGGAGAAAGCTCCGGGGAAGCCGGTCTGACTGGCATGGAAAATTAGGAAAAGATTTTCCTTGTCTCGCCGGTAAAATCTCCCCGAGAGTCCCGCCATTATTTAGGAGCCGCTCTGAACCTCCTCGGCTTATGTACCCGTTTCCCCGGCCATTCCTCTTCTCTCTTGGTATTCTGGCCGTCATGGCCGCGGTGCTGATCGGGTGCTCGGAAAGGAAACCCGACGAGGGCATCACCATACTGCGTATGGCAACATGGGCATCCGACAGCGGCTTTGAACTTGAACGTGCAATCATTACCAGCTTTGAACAGGCAAATCCGGATATTCGCATCGAGCTGATCTACACGCCCTATGACTACTACACTGAAAAACTGCTTACACTGAGCGTCAGCGGCGATCCGCCGGACGTCTTCTGGACGATCACCGAGACGCTCCCGTATCTTGCCAGCCGTGGTGTGGCGATGGATCTCACGGACAAAGTGGCGAACGATCCCGAAATCGATACGGCTCTTTACTTTCCGAACGCCCTGAGTCTCTGCAGCTACGGGGATCGGCTCTACGCAATGCCTCGCGACGTGGCATGCTTCTTTACCGTTTACAACAAGAACATTTTCGATGAAGCGGGTGTTCCCTATCCCGAACCAGGATGGACATGGGATGATTTTCTGGAGACCGGCAAACGATTGACTTTGGATGAAAACGGAGATGGGCGCAACGAACGCTTTGCAATGACTCCGTACCTTATGGACGTGATCTATCAGAACGGTGGTCAGATTTTGGGCGAAGACGGCACCGTCGCCTGGTTGAACTCACCTGAGACCGTAGGAGCTCTCGACTGGTGGTCCGATACAATTCTCGAACACGGCATTTGTCCAAGAGCGCAGGAGCAACAGGGCTTCGGGGGAGACCTCTTTGTGACGGAACGCGCGGCCATGACCTTTCAGGGGCCGTGGATGATCGGGTGGTATGATGAACAATGCGATTTTGACTGGGATATCGTGGGTTTTCCGGGCGGAAAGGCAGGTCCCAAGGCAAGACTCCTCGGTCTGCCAATTGCGATTTCACCGAAAACAGAACATCCTGAAGAGGCGTATCGCCTTCTGAAATTTCTCACGTATTCGCAAGAGGCACAGACACTTCAGGCGGAGCTTGGCATTGCAATGCCGGCACGACGTGACATCGCCGACTCGGAAGCGTTCCGTGGGCAGGATGTCATGCCGCCTGGAATCGTCCACTTCATTGACGCCATGCAGAACGACACCGTTGTCGAAAACGTCTTTCCATTCTATTCACCCGTAAAGAAAGCCTACCAGTCAATGATGGACACCGTGAACCTTGGTGAAATGTCACCACAGGAAGCGGGCGATCACTATCAAACACAGGTCGAGCGGGAAATCGCGAAGGCCCGGCGGCGGGGACTGCTTTGAGCGGGGCGGGCCGGAGTTCCGCACGGCGCCGCGAGGCGCTGGCATGCTATGGCTTCATCATGCCTGCGATTTTGTTTCTTGCTTTGATGGCGGTCGGGCCGATCATCGCATCCTTTGTGATCAGCTTTACATACTGGGATGTCATGACTCCGCCGCAGTGGATCGGTCTCGAGAACTATCGAGAAATGTTCTTCCACGATCCGTTGTTTTGGAAGAGCCTGTGGAACACCCTCTACTTCACGGCATTCATTGTTCCGTTGGGCACCATTGTTCCGTTTCTTGTGGCGATGTTGTTGAATTCGAGGATTCGCGGTATGCCGATCTATCGTACCTGCTTCTATCTTCCCTCAATCGTCCCTGTTGTGGCGGGTTCTGTTCTGTGGCTCTGGATCCTGAACCCGGATTTCGGGCTTTTTAACGCAGTCCTCGGCGTGTTTGGAATTGAAGGGCCCCTCTGGATGTACAGTCCGAAGTGGTCAAAGCCCGCAATCATTCTGATGACGCTGTGGGGGATGGCGGGAGGCCCCAACATGTTGATCTATCTGGCTGGTCTGCAGGGAGTCCCCAGGAGTCTTTACGAAGCGGCCGACATGGACGGCGCCCGCTGGTTCACCAGGGTGTGGAACATCACGATCCCCATGATGTCGCCGTACTTTCTCTTCACACTGGTGATGGGTTTCATTCAGGCGTTTCAGGTTTTCACTCAGGCCTACGTCATGACCACCCGTGGCGACGGCGGCCCGATCGATTCGACACTTTTCTATGTTCTCTATCTTTACCACAAAGCCTTCCGTCAGTTTGAAATGGGATATGCGAGTGCCATGGCCTGGGTTCTGTTTGTTGTCATCCTGATCATCACCGGGATCCAGTTCAAACTCCTCGGCAAGAGGGTGCATTACGGATGAGAACGAAACCCGCTCCCGAGCTTGTCCGTGATCCCGTTGCACCGGCGGAAATCGTGCGGCGAATCCTCATTCACCTCGTGCTTTTGTCGGGGGCCGTTGTCTTTCTGTTTCCCCTGATCTGGATGCTCTCGACCTCGCTCAAGCCGCCGGACGAGATCTTTTCGATCCCGCCAAAGCTGATTCCCTCCACCTTTGTTTGGGAGAACTACACGAAGCGGGTCTTCGAGATCGTGCCCTACGGACGCCACTACCTGAACAGTATCATCATTGTATCGATTTCAGTCTTTGCCAATGTTCTGACCGCGGCAATGTGTGCATACGGCTTTGCACGGCTCCGAGCTCCCGGGCGCGACTGGATCTTCGGAGTGTTCCTTGCCACAATGATGCTTCCGCCGCAGGTCATGATGATCCCCCTGTTCATCGGGTTTCAGAAAATCGGCTGGATCAACACCTGGAAACCGCTGATCGTGCCCGCGTTCCTGAGTGGAGGTGCATTCAATGTCTTTCTGCTGCGCCAGTTCTTCATGACGATTCCCCGCGATCTTGAGGAGGCGGGCCTGATCGACGGCTGTGGCCGCATTACCATCTTTGCACGCATCATCGTTCCGCTTTCGCGTCCGGCGCTTGTTACGATCGCGATTTTCTCCTTTATGTATCATTGGAACGATTTTCTGACACCTCTGATCTATCTCCATGACCAGGACAAGTACACCCTCTCTTTGAGCCTGAACCTTTTCAAAGGCATGTACATCAGCAGAACTCCGTGGGGGCCGCTCATGGCGGCATCGGTCATGATGGTGGCACCCGTCATTGCGCTCTTCTTTGCGGTACAGCGCCACTTCGTCGAGGGGATCACACTGACAGGGTTGAAAGGATGAAAAAGCTCTCAACGTTTTTTGCGCTCATGGTGACAGTGGCTCCCTGCTCGGCGGAGCCACAGTTCATGCTTCCTGAAATCGAAGGTGCAACGCCCTGGACGGAACAACCCTTTACGCATAATCCGGAGCACTTTCAATTCGCCATCATCAGCGACAGGACGGGAGGGATGCGGCGTGGCGTGTTCGACGAAGCCGTGGACGACCTCAATTTGCTGCACCCCGAATTTGTGATCGCAATCGGTGACATGATCGACGGTTACACGGAGGATCAGTCCGTACTCGACAAGCAGTGGAATGAGTTCGAGAAAATGATCGAACGTCTGGACATGAAGTTCTTTCGGCTGGCGGGAAACCACGACATCAGTAATCAGGTCATGATCGACGACTGGCGTGCGCGCTATGGACCGTCATGGTATCATTTCCTGTATCATGACGTTCTGTTTCTCTGCCTGAACACCGAAGACCCTCCTCCAACGGGAGTCAGTGCCGAACAGGTTGAATACTTCCGGCGCGTACTGGACGAATATCCAAATCCGCGGCACACCTTCGTCTTTATGCATCGCCCATTGTGGAGCTATGGCGGGAAGGCGGGATACGAAAGAATCGAGACCTTGCTCGAAGGCCGCGAATACACGCTGTTTTCCGGTCATCACCACAACTACCTGAAGGTGGACAAAGAGGGAAATCGGCACTTCATTCTGGCAACAACCGGCGGCGGAAGCTGGATGCGGGGCCCGCAGGTTGGCGAGTTCGATCACATCACATGGGTCACAGTGACGGACGATGGTCCGCGCGTTGCACACCTGGAGATCAGTGGAATCAGAGACGAAAATCTTGTGACTGAGAACAGCCGCGACGAAGTGGACACGTTGCGGCACGGCAGGTGGTTCTCGATGGAGCCGATCGTACACACTGCCGAATCGTTCACGGACTTGCAGGCGGCGGTTATGCTCCGAAACCCGGCGAGTCAGCCTCTAACCGTGAGTGGCGTTCTTGAGATTGAAGAAGGGATTCAAGTCGAGCCTCAATCGGTGGAACTCGTGCTTGAGCCAAACGAGGAAATCGCGATCGCCTTGACGCTTGTTGCCGATCGGGAAACCCGGATTTCGGAACTCATGCCCGTGGAGTTTGAACTCAACGGCTCATACGAGAGTGAGGAATGGGGAGTTGTGAGCCTTCCCGCAAAGCGTCGGCTGGTATTGGATTGGAGTCGACCGCTTCCGAATACGGGCGACCGCCAGTGGATCGATGTGGGCGATCCGGGCTATGTGAAGGAAGACTGGGATTGGCATGGAACGGAAGACGGTCTTCTTCGCTTCAAGACATGGATCGATGCGGAGATGCTGAATGTTCACATCGAGGCTCATGACGATGTATTGATCCACTCGGATAACATGACAGACCTTGCCGACAAGTTCTTTGTCGCTCTGGATGCAAGACCACGGGAGATACGCTCTATCAACACGGACTCGCCTCGTGAACGGGGCGGGCGATGGCTGTTTGTGGAAGTCGCGCCACAGCCTTCGGGAGAATTGATGGTAGCCGAAGAGTCACTCCTGCCGGAAGGCACCGAGGTATCAGGAACCACGTGGAAGAAAAACCTGAAGGCCGAGTTGAGAATTCCTCTGGAATGGGTTTCCGGACAAGGCGGTGAGGACTGGGATGGCGTTCGTCTGAATATCGGCTGGATGGACCACGACAGGCCGGAGAATACAAAGCCTTCAATAATCTGGTGGAAGCCGCCGTGGGATCACGGATCCGGCTACAATTCTTCCGGCATGTTTTTCCGGCAGCCATGATTTTTCCCACGCCATGTCAAAGGAACCCGTCGATTCGAAAGCCACGCCCGAAACTTGCAATCTGTTTGCAAGCCTTTGTGCACTTGCCGGCAAACGCATCCTCTTTGGTCATCAGGATGCGCTCCTTTATGGTGTCGGTTGGAAGGATGAAAACAACAGATCAGACGTCAAGAGCGTCTGTGGTAAACATCCTGCAGTGGTGGGTTTCGATTTTGGATCAAGCACACGGCGCGGGCTCGAGGCCGGCGCCAGATTGAATTCCCTGCGTCACCACGCACAGCATGCACATGGCCTCGGTGCATTGGTCACATTCTCGTGGCACGCTTACAATCCCGTAACGGGAGGAGATTTCTACGACCTGAAGCCTGCCGTCCCTTCCATTTTGCCCGGCGCAAGCCATCATGTTCGTTACCGCGAGGAACTGAATGTCATCGCCGATTTTATGCACTCTCTGAAGGACAGTGAAGGCAACTTGATTCCCGTTGTTTTTCGCCCGTTTCACGAACACAACGGCGACTGGTTCTGGTGGTGCGAACCCTTCTGTACCATCAACGAATTCATCGAACTTTGGCGGTTCACTCTGGAGTGTTTGCGGGACGAGCTTGGTGTCCACAACCTTCTGTACTGCTACTCACCGGATGTCTTCAACAGTGCGGCGGAATATCTGGAGAGATACCCCGGTGACGAGTATGTTGATATCCTCGGGCACGACAACTATCGCCAGATCGAAAGTCCCTCGCAAAGGCAACGGTTCATTGAAAGCCTGCGGACGCTGGTTCGCCTCGCCGACGAGCGTGGCAAGATTGCTGCATTGACGGAAACGGGCCTGGAAGGCATTGCCGATTCGGAGTGGTGGACGGAATCTCTCTGGAATCCCATCATTTCCGATGCGGTCGCGTCACGACTCTCATGGTTTCTTGTCTGGCGTAACGCCAATACAAAACATCACTATGCCCCCTGGCCCGGTCACGCGAGTACCGGCTCATTCCTTCGCATGGCCGGCGACAAGCGTTGCGGCCTCTGTGACGAGCAGCTTGATTTGTATTCCGGTTCCGAGGACTTCGCCTGACGGCTCGCTTTAAAGCGCGTTACGCTTTGCGACATTGGCATACCAGAATGCACTATGCTTCGGAATGCGCTTTTGGGTTTCGTAGTCGACATAAACGATGCCGAAACGCCTCGAATAGCCCCACGCCCACTCAAAGTTATCCATCAGTGACCAGGCGAAGTAACCGCGAACCGGAATTCCTTCGGAAATCGCCTGGTGTAGCCCGCGAAGATGGCTCCTCAGATAGGCAATGCGAGCGTAGTCCCTGACCATGGTTCCGTTCTCATCCGGGGTGTCCGGCCACGCGCTGCCGTTTTCCGTGATATGGATAGTGGCGGGACGATATCGCTCATTCACAAAGCGGCATGCCCAGTAAAGGACATCGTTCGTGATCGGCCAGTCCATGTGCGTGCGCGGGTAATGCTTCTCCGGCCACTCGAGCCCGCGATCGGCACTTGCCATCCCGTAGGAGCTGTATGCGTTGATGCCGAGAAAATCCAGTGATTGATGGATGTCTGTCATGTCGTCGTCATTGAGATGGGGGACATCCGCGGCGAGTGCATTCCACTGGTCGGCCGGGTAGTGGCC
>JANQSL010000272.1 GCA_028284075.1 Candidatus Sumerlaeia bacterium
ATGCTGGACGAACAGCAGGCGGCACTCAAAGGCATCCGGGATTATCTCGAAGCTCGCGAAGTGACCGGAGACGACGAATAGAAGCGACACCCTGCATCAATTCCTGGCTGAGAGCTTGCGGCTTTCTCACCGGAATAGCTGTTGAACCCGCTTTGCCTTCCGTTATCATCGTGGCACATTTACTCTGAAGACAGGATCGTCAATGTACGGAAATCGTGAACGATGGATGCCCTCGGTTGTTTTGGAAGAGGCCTGTGTTTCAGATTCCCGCCCCAATGGCTTTCCGGTGGGAATTGTTCATGGCGAAGGGATTGGCCCCGAAATTCTTGACGTTTGCACGGGACTGCTGGAAGCGATTGAATCGTTAACAGACTGTCGTTTTGTCATCACGGAGTACGGCCACGATCTGCCGCTTCGACCGGGTTCGCGCGAGATTGCACCCGAAATGACAGACTTCTGCCGGACCACGTTTGCTCAGGGCGGTGCAGTGCTCTGCGGAGCCGTGGGAGGGAGATTCGTTTATTCGCTGCGCGCCGACCTTGATCTGTTCTGTAAAATCGCTCCCGTCGTTTCACCTCCTGGCCTTGAGAAAGCCGGCATTCAGCGCTCGGAGCCCTCTGTACGTACCGACATTATCGTGGTCAGAGAGAACACCGGGGGGTTGTATCAGGGCGTTGGTGAAGTGACCGGCGGCCGTGGTGACAGAGAGGCCACTTTCTCCTTCACTTACAGCGAAACTCAGATTGAGCGAATTATACGAGTGGCGGGACGTATCGCAACACGTCGAAGAGGGCGCGTCTCCCTGATTCTCAAGGACGGTGGTGTCCCGGCGGTGTCGTCCCTCTGGCGCGAAGTGGCCGGTTGTCTCGCAAGCGAGCAGGGCTTTGAGTTGCAGTGCGTGAACGTTGACTATGCAGCATACCACATGCTCGAATCCCCGAAGGAATTCGACGTGATTGTTGCTCCCAACATGTTCGGTGATGTGATCGCCGACCTGGGAGGACTTCTGATGGCTTCACGAGGCATCACATATTCCGGAAATTTCACACCCCGTGGAGAGGGTGTCTATCAAACCAGTCACGGGGCCGCGCTCGATCTTGCGGGACGGGATATCGCAAATCCTGTCGGCCAGGTTTACTCCCTTGCAATGTTGCTGCGTGAGTCTTTCGGTCTGATCGACCTGGCGGAAGCCATTGAACAGTCGGTTCTTTCCGTTTGGGCCGGCGGCGCACGAACCATGGATCTCAATGAGCCGGGATGCCGCATCGTGGGTACACGGGAAATGGGAGCCTTGATTACTGAAGAACTGTCACGGCGTCTGACGGCCACGAAGCATGAAGCCGGCACTGCTGCTCATTGACTTGCAGGAGGATTACCTCCGCGATCCGGCTCTCCTGCCACATCGTGACACCATCGTGCGAGGTGCCGCACGATTGCTGAAACATTGCCGGTCCGCTTCGGTTCCCGTCTTTCATGTTCACACAATTGTCACTCGCACTCCTGACAATCGGATGCCACACTGGAGACACGAGGAGAAATGGATTTGCGTCGAGGGAACCACGGGCAGCCTTTCGCCAACGGAACTGGCTCCCATGGAGAAGGAGCGTGTTGTTTGCAAACAGGGCTACAGCGGTTTCACGAACCTCGATTTGACGGAAAGTCTGCGAGCCCTCGATGTGGACACGGTTGTTATCGCGGGCATTCATTCTCATGCGTGTGTTCGAGCGACAGCGGTCGATGCATACCAGATGGGGTTCGATGTCCGAATCGCCTGCGATGCCATCGGGACCAACGACCCGATTCACGGAGCGATCACGCTTCGGTATCTCGAAAAGCGCGGTGTTCACATTGAAGCGTCGGATCAGATTCTTTCAGCAAAACCGTCAATACGGGGTCGTACTCGTCCAGGTCCTTCAGGGAGCGGAGATGCGCTTCCGACGGTCATTCCGGCGGGCGCCGATGAAGTGGATCTTGCAGCAAATCGATGTCTTGATGCATGTCACAAATGGAGAGCGACGCCGTCTTGTGAACGCATATCCCTGATCCGGCGGCTCATCGACCTTCCTGAATCGCGAAGAGACGAGATCCTGAAGCTGCTTGTGCATGACATTGGAAAACCGATTGCTCAGGCGCGGGGTGAGATTGCTTACGGAATGGGTCTTGCCGAGTGCGCGATCAATACCTTCGAAGACCGGAAGAGTCATGCGAACGTAAAACGCGTTCCCCATGGGGTCGTTGCAGTCGTCACGCCATGGAACAATGCCTTTGCAATTCCATTGGGAAAAATCGTTCCCGCATTGCTTTATGGAAACGGAGTGCTTTGGAAACCATCGCCGGCGGGAACCGGAGTCGCGGAGTTGATGATGGAGTGTTTTGAGGAGGCTGGTATTCCGGAGCATCTTGTATCTCTGGCCGTTGGCGGCAGCCGGACCGGGGAACTTCTGATGAATCATCCAGAGGTATCGGCCATCAGTCTCACCGGTGGTCCGGAGGCGGGTTGGCGAGCTTCCGAGATTGCCGTTCGGCGGATGGTACCGCTCCAGATGGAACTCGGCGGCAACAACGCGGCGATTCTTTGGAGGGACACCCATTTGCATCACGATGTTGAAGCGATTGTAAGGGGTGCTTTCGGGTTTGCCGGTCAGCGTTGCACCGCCAACCGGCGGATGATTGTTCCCGAAGATCGGTTTGATGAAATTCTGTCGACCGTATCCAGGGTGGCGGAATCCCTCGTGGTGGGGGATCCGTCTTCGGAGACAACGTTTGTGGGGCCGATGATTTCGGCCGCCGCGGCGGAGCGTGTTCGCGAATTACTGAAATCCTGTGACGATCAGGGGCTTGTTGTTCTACAGCCACATCGTGCTGCCGAAATTGCATGCGAGAGCCTGTACGTTCCGCCGGCCATTGTGGTTACGGATGACCCCGCCTCTGAAATCGTGCAGGAGGAAACCTTTGGGCCGGTACTGGTCATTCAACCCGCGAAGGACTGGAGTCACGCCGTCAGTCTTTGCAATGGTGTGAGGCAGGGTTTGGCGGCGGCACTTTTCTCAGACGATGAGGCATTGATCGAGGATTTCCTCTCACGAGCGGAAGCGGGTATCCTGAGGATCAATCAGGCAACGGATGGAGCTGAGCCGCGATTACCCTTCGGCGGCTGGAAGGCCTCCGGAGCGGGGCCTCCGGAACACGGCGAAGGGGATATGGAATTTTATACGCGTTACCAGACAATTTACCGCCCGGCCCCGTCGGGCAGACGGAATACTGAATGAAGCGATTTGTGGACAGAGCTTTGCGGCCGGCCTTTAGATATCTGCATACAACAGGGCGTGAGAAGGTCGGTATCGGCAGGACAATGAGCCTTGCGCGGCGATACAATGGGATGTTCACAGGCAATCTGCTGCGTCTTCGGGAACGAATGTATCGTGAGTGTTTCGACGAGCTGATCGAGGAGAACGGTCCGTGCAGGATGACTCCCAACAGGATGGTCGACGGCCTTGCTCTTGATACGTCAGGAAACCTTCCGTTTCTTGAGGAACTGCTGAAGGAGTCGGATGAGTTGATCGAAGAGAGAGCGGGCCGGAAGGAGGCCAGCGATGCTTATCGTTCTTTCTTCCGTAACATGATTACCGCGAAAGACCTCGAACGCTGGCCGGCGTTCATCGACTTTATCACGGCATCAGAGGTGATTTCCACCGTTTGTCACTATCTGAAATACATTCCATGTCTTTCCTCAACGCTGCCGCCAGGCGTGCGTTTTGTGGAGTCATGGAAGAAATATGACGTGCTCGCCGACAGTCCGCCTCGTGACAGTCAGTTGTATCATATGGACCCCTACGGAACACCCATCGCCTACGTGATTGTGCTGCCAAGGGAAGTCACAATGACTCAGGGGCCTTTTCACTACTTCGGTGAAGAGGAATCGCAGCGGATTGCGGGAAAAATCGACTATTGGGCGCCGGGAAAGCCGTTTCGTGTTCCGGACGAGGAGATTCATGCGCATCTGGACACATCGAAAGAGCGGATTTTGACGCTTCCCCGCGGGACGGTCCTGTTCATTGATCCCAGCCGTTGCTTTCACTACGGGAGCCGCAACTCCGAGGATCCACGATACATGATCATGTATGGGCTGACATCGCCTGTCAGGACGGATTTCTCCGAATCCATCATGCCGGAGTGGCGAGTGAAACCCGTGCAAACGGATTCCCGCCTGAGGTGCATGGTTCTGGACAAACTCTACCGCGGGTGAGGCGAGATCTGCGGTGACGTTGCACATCGCCGAATGATTTTGACAACCCGGCGGAGGTTTTTCCCCATCATGATGTCGCGATGTGTACCAGGCATGGGAATAAAGCGCACACCGCCCCTTGCCATCATGGACCACAGAACGCGCCTTTTCAGCTCATCATAGCGCGCCCGCCGCGTTGAGGCTACCACCACAAGTTTCGCTTCAAAGGGTCGGCTGCGATACATGGCTCGAGCTTCGGCGTGAGCTTCGAAGAGTTCCAGTTCCTTCTCGGAAACCTCCTGAATCCGCTTTTCGAACTTGCTCGCCACCGCGGCGTGTTTCCCGATTTGGATTCTCTGAACCCTTTGTGTTCGGAAGAGGCGCCGCCAGACAGCGCTTATTGGGTTCGTGATGCCCGGTATTCGACGCAGAACCTCGAACCGGAAACGAATGCGATGACCGGGGCTTGCCGGCGGTGGAACATGGAGGGTGTCCAGTTGAACCGCTGCGATCACATGCCTTCCAGCCTGTTCGAGTTGCCGTGTCAGCTCCACCGCAACCAGTCCGCCGATGCATCGCCCGCAAACAACGAAGGAACCCCGCGGACGAGCCATCAACAACTCTCTGGCATAGTCTCGCGCCATGCTGTCGATTCGGTTGTGAGGGATTTCACCGTGCGCAAGGCCTGCCGGGTTTGCCAGATAGACGGAATGACTTCGAGACAGAGGGCGAATGAGCGGTTCAAGAGAAAGTACGGTCCGGCCTCCCGCCGGCAGGCAGACGATGGCGGTGTCGGAGTGTGCATCCTCAAATGCCTTGAAGTAATGCAGGGTGTCTTTGCCACGACTTTTTTGCAGAAGCAGGTTCGCCAAAGATCTCGGAGTGGAGGCGTCGAGAAGATCGGCCGGAGAGATCGAACGCCCCAGCAAGTCCTGGATCCGCTCAATCAGCCGAATGGCTTCAAGGGACGTTCCCCCGTTCAGGAAAAAGTTGTCATCCGATCCAATGCATTCGTTTTTGAGGATCTCTCGCATGACTTGTCGAATGTCGCTCACGAAATTGAGGAAAACATCTCCTTCCGACTCGGTTGGAAGTTCCTCCAATGATTCGAGCAGCGATTTGCGATCGAGCTTTTGTGTTGTCGTCAAAGGCATTTCGGAAACGATGCGAATGACGGGCGGGATCATGTAGGGAGGAAGCCGCCGGCCAAGATACTCTCTGAGTTCACGGGGACTGATTTTCTCCGTCAATACGACCCATGCCACCAGCACGGCCGATCCCGTTCGCTTGTCAGCGGCAACAGCCGCCTCGCGTACCGCCGGATGATGAACAAGCGCATCCTCAACTTCATCCGTGTCGACACGATTCCCCGCAACCTTCACCATGAAATCACGGCGCCCTGTCATGACCAGTCTGCCGTTCCGGTCGATGTATCCAAAGTCGCCCGTGTAAAAGACCCGTCTCGCCGGGTTGTCCGGGCAGCAGGCGTAAGTGGATTCGGAGAGCTCCGCGGCATTCCAGTAGCCTCGGGAGAGTTCGGTCGTTTTGAGTACAATCTGCCCGGTGATTCCGTTTTTCACCGGGTGGTCGTTTTCATCAAGGATCAACAGCTCCGGATCGTTTAACAAATCACCGGAGTGAAGCTGTCCTTCCGGAATTGCGTCGCCCTGTTGAAAACGAGCGAGAGTGCACAAGGACATTTCCGAACTGCTGTAAGACCACATTTTTACGCAGCCGGCGGAAAAATGAGCGTTAAAAAGCTCAAGGTCGTGTTTCCGGACCGCTTCACCACCGACGCGCACGACTCGAACCGATGAAAGGACCCGGTTTTTTTCCACGGCTTGCATCGTTCCTCGAAAGAGCGTCGGAACGGCGTGAAAAACCGTGATGCGTTTTTCGTCAACCCAGTCGGGAAGGCTTTGGCCGCTTTCGTGTACAGGATCTCTCATGACAAGAACGCCGCCGGTAAACATTCCGGCGATCAGGTCTGTTCTTGCCGCCGCTCCGTTTTGTGGCAGCACGTGGCTGATGCGGTCCTTTTCCGAAAGCCTCAATCCTTCCACGTACGCCTGACAGCCCATGAGCATGGAGGCATGAGATCTCGCGACACCCTTGGGTGTGCCCGTCGATCCGGAAGTGTAAACGAGCGTCATAAGGTCATCCGGACTCGTTTCGACGAATTCCGGCCTGTCTCCGTTCACATCGACGGTCTTGATGTCAAGAAGCCCGGCCGTTGACAGGCCTGCGGCGCTGAACTGCGGAATCATCTCTTCAGTCGTTACAACCAACCGTGCCCCACTATGATCGACAATCCTCTTCAGATATGCCGGTGGGCTTCGCTGGTCCAGCGGGAGGTAGATGCCGCCAATCTGTATAACCGCGAGAACGGTTGCAAGATAATCTCCCGCGGGGGGGACGTGGATGGCAACGACATCTCCCTTTTGCACGCCGGTTGTCTGTAGCGCTTTTGCAACGGCTGATGCTCGTGCAGCGACCTCGCTGCGCGTCCAGGATCCGTTGTGCCATTCGATGGCCGTTGCATCGGGATTACATGCCACGAGTGACTCGTAGTGCTCGTGCAGTTTTTTTTTCAGAGGGCGGACTCTCGGAAGCGGAAAGTCTGACGAGTTCATGGGGTGAGGGGCCGGTATGGGATGTGGGGATGAATCTAGCGTTGTTCGTCGAAGAGCCAGCTGCGCAGGACCTTTGTCACCGGTGGCATGACAACCCACTGAAGACTTGCCGTCACGAGAAACGTCACAATCAAGGTCTGAACGAGTGATGGCAGATTAATGCCCAGTACGGGAAGCAGCTCAACGAAGATCAGGACGCAGAAGTAGACGGCAATCCAGGTTACAAGCGCGATTTTCCATCCGCGCGGTGTTTTGTGCCGGGGATGTTCCGAAACAGTGAACCACGCTTCAAGGCCGCGGGTGACTCGAATCGTCGGATCTTCGAGAAGGAGAGGCCGAATGCGTGCGTACCATTTCCGCAGCCCCCGGGAGTCCTGAAAGTGGCGGAATCTCTCCTCGGAATCGAACTTGATGAAAACACGGTACTCCGTGGAGCCTTCATCCGGCCGGACCACGTTGGCGCCAAGATGTCCGGGAGCATTGAGGGCGAAACGAATCAGTTGCCGCAGCAGTTCTTCAAATTCGCCGATTTTTTCGGGACGAACCTTGCGGACGATTTCCACTGAGACGGGGAGATTTCCTGATGCGGAGTCAGTCAATGACAGCCTCCTCACCGAGCACGACAGTTACCGATAACTCCTGCCAGGGACCGAGTGTCACAATATCGGGAGTCGCCTCAGGAGACCCTTGTTCGCTGGCGACAATTTCATATGTTCCGGGATGAAGTCCGCGAACGCGCCACCGGCCCGCGTCATCGGTGCGGGTATTCCACTCCCACCATGAATTCAAAGCGGCTGTGCCGCTTTGCGGGAACGTCAGTGCTCGCAACCGCACGGAAACGTTGGGCAGATTGATGCGTTCTTCGCGCGAGTACACACGTCCTCCAATGGATGCTCCTCCGGCAACAACATCGGCCGTGCCGCCAGGCGGATCGAGTTGTATCACACGGTGCCAGTAAGAGGGCTGGCCGTTGACGGTTGCTGAGGCGGCCAACAAATAGCCCCCCTCCACCAGATCGTTTACCTCGAATGAAATGCCCTTCATTGCCGCATCGATTCTTCCGCCAACGACCGGGTTGCCGTTCGGCTCAACCGGATAGACCGTCAGCTGTGGACGGACGAGGACACCGGGCGGACCGAAGAGACGGCCGGTCAGTGTCAGGTTGCCGCCCAGAGTCATTTCAAAAGTTTCCGTGTCATTTCGCGCAACGTCCAGGCTGACGCTCTTTGTGACCTTGCCGCGAGGAAACTTGCCCGTTACGGTAACCGAGTAACCGCCGGCCTTCAGGCCTTCAACCCGAACAATTCCCTTTCCGTTCGTTGCCGCATTGCGTCGCTCGTCGGACTCGTTGCTGCGAACGATCACGGAGGCGCCGGTAACGGGTTTTCGCGTTTCGTCGAGGACTCTTCCCTCGATCGTGCCGCCGGGTTCCATTTCGATTTCGCCAAGGTCCTGATCACTTTCCCTGTCCAATACCTGGACCAGAGATTTTTCCAGTGGCAGGTAGCGACCGTGGGAAACTGTCATGGTGTAGACCCCGGGGGGAACGGACGAGATTCTGAATTCACCTCGTCCGTTTGTCTTGCCGGACCTGCCTTTTTCTCCGGCTTCGGGGAAACGGACGGTCGCACCCACGATCGCTTCACCGTTGGAAGCAGAGACGATTCGGCCCCTCACGACGGAGCCTTTGCGCAGGGGCGTTTTTCCAACGTAACTCACCTGGCGTGAGTAGACGTCGATGTCTTCAAGCGTCTCCGGCAGATAGCCGGAAGCGGAGATTCGCAGCCGGTAAGTCGCTGGTGGAATGCTTTGAAAGCTGAAGACACCGTCCGCTGTTGTTTTCATCTGTGCCGAGAATGTCGTCTTGCGACCCTGCTTGTATTCGTAACGCCCGTCGATTGCAGCTCTGGCCCCCGCCACCGGCTCCACCGTTTCAAAATCAAAAACAGTTCCTTCAATACTGCCGGTCATGGGAACAACAATTCGGTGCTCGGTTGTTCCGCTGACGGCCCCGTCAATTTCCGAGAGAACCTTGTGATCTCCTGACGGAGTTGAGCGGATGGCCTCGGCTCTTAATCTGAACGTGCCTTTGCTGACGCTCTCAATGGCAAAGCGTCCGTCCGGTCCGATGTTGCCATTTCCGCCACCGCGAGCACCGCTTTCCGCCCATGCACGGACACGTCCTTTTTGAATGGGAACACCGGCATCGTCAAGAACGATGCCCCGAATCGCAGTGCCGGGTGTCAGCTCAAGTTCAACTTCGACGGGTTCGTTTTCAGCAACTGTGAATCCCCGGCCCGCGTTAATATAGCCGGACTTCGATGCGGAAACGGATGCAGAGCCCGGGGGTACGTTTCCAAATGTAAAAGAGCCGTCTGTTCCCGTTTCCCCGCGCCATGACTCCGGTGAGCGATCGCCTCGAAACGAGTTGTGGCTCAGAGAAACGGTGGCTCCGTGGATGTGAAAATCATTCTCCTCATCGACAACACGCACGGTCACGTTCGAGCCGACCTCCAATCTGATCAGCACATCAACGGACGGTAGAAACTCGGTAATCGAGATGGGATCGCTTTTCCCTTTTGCCAGGCCCGAGACATACCCGCTGGCAACGACATCGACCTGGTTGTCGAGGGGAATGCCGCTGATCCTGAACCGTCCTCCGGCATCCGTTTTCGTGGCCAGCTTGTCTGTCTTGATCTTGTACCGCGCACCGGGTGCGTTGAACAACTGCACGACGGCATCCTGCACAGGTCCGTCTTCCGGTCCGACAACCGTGCCCGTGATCGTTCCGCCACGACTCAGGAGGAGTGTGACCGGCTCCTGAACCTCGCCTGGTATCAGACGGACTGAAACGCGCGCTTCCGGTCCGGGATATCGCAGATAATCCTCTTTCGAGGCTTCCAGTTCGTAGAATCCGCGCGGCAGATTCCGGAATCTGAATTCGCCAAGATCATCGGTCGTTGCGCTGGACTTTTGATCCGTCAGAAATCCGGGACCAACCTGGCTTTCCAGTTTGACTGTTGCCGCGAAGACTCGTTCGCCGGACTGGGATTCAAGAACCACTCCGCGAATTTCTTCGCCAGGGTAGACTGTGAAATCAATATCGCGGGTTTCCTGGGGAATTTTGACGTTTACCCCAAGCTTTGGTTCCGAAGTCAGCGACTCGCTTTGAACATAAACATTGTATGAACCGGATGGAAGATCGGGAAACACGTACACACCGTTACTGTCCGATGCTGTTCGCCGCTGGAGAATTTCACCTTCCGTGGCACTCTTCAGGAGTAACGGAATGTTGGGGGCTTCGTGGCCGGTATCGAGGCGTCGTACCGTGCCACTGATGGCTCCTCCCGTTGTCAGTACGATCACCGTCGTCAACCGGCCGGAATCCACAGTGATGGGAGGAGAAGGGGCATAATTGGTGGCGGAAGCCTGCAGAACATAGGAACGATCCGCACGAAGATTGCGAAAAAGGAACTCTCCCCGTTCTCCGGTTTGCACCTTCTCGCTGATCTTTTTGTCCTGCGGATCGCTGAGTTCGACTGTCGCGCCGGAAAGAACACGCCCTTCTTCGTTTCGCACAGTCCCACCAACCGGTGCGGAGGATATGGAGATCACTCTCTATTCCTCCGCACCGGTTGGTGGG
>JANQSL010000273.1 GCA_028284075.1 Candidatus Sumerlaeia bacterium
CTGCCGGTATCATGTCGCGAAACGACGGTTTTCCGGATTCGGCAACGCGCACGACTCCGGCCAGGGCGGTCATTGTGACGGCGGCCAGTTGAATATCGACATCCCCCGTGTCGCGAAGTGTGGAAAGAATCAGTCCGGGAATTCCGATCACCGCGCATGACAAGGCAATGGATGCGTGGGCGGGAATTCGCCACAGGCGCATTGTCGTGTGCAGCGCCGCCACGAGACACACAATTCCTCCCAGAGGCATCAGCCGTGCGGGCGAATCCCAGCGCGCGATGGCAAGCACCCAGGCCGCCGCGAACTCCACGCTCTTCGAGTAGAGATTTGCCGCCCAGCTCTCCGTCGGGTAGTTTGCGAGCATGCCCTGCTGAAGCAGAAACAAACTGACGGGCCGATGATAAGTCCATGTGTCAAACGCCGCCGAGGGCCACAGCAGATTCAAAACGAAGGCGGCGCAAAGAAATCCGGCAAGAATCAACAGGCCGGCAACACCGGCGTCCGTCTTTGCAGCTCCTCTCAGGCCGTTGGAGAATGTGCGAACCAGATCCCGTGGCAGAAAAATCCATCCCGGCAGTGCAACCAACAGCGGCAACGCGACAAACAGGGAGGGCGAGAAGACGTTGAGCACGCACAGAAGCACGGCACTGCCGGAGAGAGTCGCCAGCCATGCGCAGAAGCCATGGCACACCAGTTCGCCAAAGCGAAGCGTTCCCGCAACAAGTCTTATCCATCCTCCGCAGCCAATCCATCCCGCCACAAACAGCAGGATGGACAATGCGCATTGCAGCAGCTTCTCCGGAGGCGCCGGCAAAGGAATCATGACACCGGGAAGAAGGATGGGCTGACACGCGTGGGCGAGGAAAAACGGTCGTTCAGTTTTTCATGAACACGGAACAATCCTCCTGACGGGCCGGTTTCCGGTTGATGCAAGGCGTGACGCCGGTCAGTCAGCACCACACGTTCTTACAGGAAACGTTTTTGGTCCATTTCGAAGCCCTTCCGTCGCGACGCCTTTCGCCATTTGTCGAACGCTTTCTCCATGTTGAGTGTTCCCCGGAGGAGTCGCGTCTTTATCCCCAGACGGACAAGCTTCTGCCCGACGGCACGGCGAGTCTCATCTTCAATCTCGGCTACCCGCATCGTTTTTTCGACAACGACAATCTTTCGCGTTATACAATGCGCCGCCGCTGCTGGCTGACGGGGGCTCGTTCGGAACCGATCGTTCTCGGAGCAACGTCGGGCACACGAATCATGGGCGTTGTTTTTCGGCCTGGCGGTCTCTTTCCATTTCTCCGCACACCTGCGTCGGAAGTGACCGGTCACATTCTCGAGTCGGAAGATCTATGGGGCTCGTGGGGAGAGTGCACATGTGAACGTCTTGCCGAAACGGCGAACATCCATGCACGCTTTGCGGTTCTTGAAAAGGCGCTTCTCGAACGGGCAGGCAACGCACTTCATGTTGAGCGCCGCATTGCGGCGGCAGTGGGGCTCATTGACTCCAATCCAGGCGTGACCGTCACGCATATCAGCGACACTCTCGGCCTGACGCGGCGCCATCTCAGCCGTCTCTTCGCAACTCATGTCGGTCTTTCGCCCAAGTCGCTTGCACGGCTTGCACGATTTCGTCTCGCAACACGCACAATCGGATCCCGTGACAGTGTTGACTGGGCAAGTCTCGCTCAGGAGGCGGGATACTTCGATCAGTCTCATCTGATTGCCGACTTCAGGGAATTCGCCGGTCTTGCTCCTGAAGCGTATCTGCGCAAACGCACGCCCTTCGATGGATTTGTGGCTGTCTGAACACAATGTCCGATTTTTCCAAGACAGCCGATCAGGCCTGAGGGAGTTTTCCGGAATCCTTCAAAACCCTGGAGAACATTCATGCTTAAAAGCATCCTTTCCGTCGCGGCGGGATTCAGTCTGTGGGCCGTCATCTGGTGTCTGGCCAACTTCCTGATACAGAAACTCCGCCCTGACGACTTCCGGCCTGACGGCTCGACCGACAATAACGCGCTCCTGGTTGGTTTTCTCGTTCTGCCCGCTCTCATGTGTGTCGCATCGGGATTCACAACGGCAAAACTCGCCCCTTCCGGTCCCGCAACCCATGCGCTGATTCTCGCGTTTGTTTTTCTTGCCGTTGGAACCGCCGTTCAGATCGCCTGGTGGAAAGTCATGCCTCTCTGGTACCATCTGATTTTCCTGGCCAGCCTTGTTCCGTTCACATGCCTCGGTGGAATTCTCGGGCGATAGCAGGCCTCTTCGATACCGCCGCCATGCAACAAAAACCCCGGCCGGGTTGAATGGAAGAGATTCACTGGCCACTCCTGTCGTCCTAGGTTGTGGGTCCTGTATCCGTCTTTGTCTGCGTCTTCGCCGGTTTGTGATGATGCTGTCTTGCGTGTTGGTCCTGCGTACGTCCGGTTGGTTGTTGGTCTTGTGGTGTTGCATTGGGGCTTTCTTTCTTTTCTTGTGTGGTTGGTACTGTTCTTTCCAGGGCGAAGACGCAGACAGAGACCCGCCTTCGTTATGAGCTTCCACCTTTGCCGAGCTTCGAAGGACAGGTGGGCGCGTCAGGCAAAGGCGATGGTCAGACTCGGTGGAAAGGGTGTGCGGTTACTTTCCGCCCGGACCCGACGGGAAGAATTGAACCACAGGTGGTTTCGAATTTCAGGAATCCGTGGGAAGAATGGAAAATATGGGAAGCTTTAATCAGAAAGGCTGTTTTGGGAAATATGGGAGGAATGGACGATATGGGAAGATTGGAAGGAAAAGGGAGGAGGAGATTTTATTTAACGCAGAGACGCGGAGCACGCAGAGGAACGCAAAGGAGCGCCGTTGCACCGCTTCGAAGTAGCGGAAAACGGGGCAGCGCGGCTCTGCCTGTGTCTATGTCCTCTCGCCACGCGGCGTTGACTCCGAGCAATAGTGTTTATATCGCGTTTCGAGGAGAACGGGCGATGAAGTGTCCGGAGTGTCAGGGTTCATTGATCGAGAAAGAGGCTTTGGGTATTCGAATTGACCGGTGTTCGGCCTGTCGGGGTTTGTGGTTTTCATGCCGGGGAGTTGCTGGCGTATCGAGATGGGCTGGATTCAGATGCCTTGTCGAAGACGCGGTTCGTCCCAAAGAGCGGAGCAAACCGAGGGGCCTGTCCGCGGTGTGAAAGGAAAACCCTCGTGGTTGGAAGACTGGGACTTCATCGGGTCCATCGATGTGGTTCGGGACGTTAGTTTACTTTCTGTGGCAGCCTCGCTTTATCAGCAACCACAGGCTATCGCATGGGAGGGCTTCTTCCGGGGCTCCCGATGGCGATCCCGATTCCGATACCGAGGGGTGACCGGAGGGCCGGAGATCTGCGAGGGCTGGGGATAACTCAGCATTTCGTCAACAGGTGGCGACACGCTTTCCGGCGGCGTGGTTCTTTCGGACACACCCGGGTTGTGGCATCGGGGATTTCCGATAGCGCAACTCCATGTTTTTCAATGGTTTGCCCGACGGGTTACGGAATGGCATTCGGATTGCCTTCGTGGAAACCGGAAAAAACACCAACCTCTCCAGTTCGCAAAGGAGTGTAATACCATGAAGCTCAAGCCTCTCCATGACCGGGTCGTGATTGAACGCCTCGACGAAGATGAGCAGAAGTCAGCGGGCGGCATCATTATCCCTGACACTGCGAAGGAAAAGCCTCAGCGTGGCAAGGTCGTGGCCACTGGCGAAGGCGCCTTTAATGACAAGGGCGACCGCAACAAGCTGGACGTGAAAGTCGGCGATGAAGTGCTCTTCGGCAAGTATTCGGGCAACGATGTGAAGATCGACGGAACCGAGTATCTGATTATGCGCGAGAACGAGATTCTGGCCGTCGTCGGCTAAGTCATCAGGAAGCGCTCTCTTTACGAACACCGGAAACAATCTCCCCAATCACTTTCTGAATTCTCACGGAGGAAAGTCCCATGGCCAAGCAAATGCTCTACAGCGGTGAAGCCCGGCAGGCGGTGCTTCGCGGCGTGGACAAGCTCGCCGAAGCAGTGAAGGTTACCCTCGGTCCGAAGGGCCGCAATGTCGTGCTGGACAAGAAGTTCGGCAGCCCGACGATCACGAAGGACGGCGTTACAGTCGCCAAGGAAGTTGAACTGAAGGATCCCTATGAGAACATGGGCGCGCAGATGGTGCGCGAAGTCGCCAGCAAGACGAGCGATGTGGCGGGCGACGGCACCACGACGGCGACCATTCTGGCTCAGGCCATTTATCGCGAAGGCGTCAAGCTTGTCAGCGCCGGCAACAACCCGATGGCCGTGAAGCGCGGCATCGATCAGGCCGTCGACCTGATCGTCGACGAGCTGGGCAAGCTGAAGGTCGAGACCCGCGAGCATTCGAAGATTGCTCAGGTGGCGACGATCTCCGCCAATGGCGATGAGGAAATCGGCAAGCAGATCGCCGACGCGATGGACAAGGTTGGCAAGGACGGCGTCATCACGGTGGAGGAAGCCAAGGGCATGGAGACGGAGCTGGAGCTCGTCGAGGGCATGCAGTTCGACAAGGGCTACCTCTCCCCCTACTTCGTGACCGACTCGGAGAAGATGGTCGCTGAGCTGAAGGATGCCTACATCCTGATCCACGACAAGAAGATCAGCAACATGCGGGACCTTCTGCCGGTTCTGGAGAAGATCGCTCAGAGCGGCAAGCCGCTGCTGATCATTGCGGAGGACATCGAGGGTGAGGCTCTGGCCACGCTCGTGGTGAACAAGCTCCGCGGCGTGCTGAACATCTGCGCGGTCAAGGCTCCCGGCTTTGGCGACCGCCGCAAGGCGATGCTGCAGGACATTGCGATCCTGACGGGCGGCACGGTGATCAGCGAGGAGACGGGCCGGAAGCTCGAGGGCGCGACGGTTGAGGATCTGGGCAGCGCCAAGACGGTCCAGATCACGAAGGATGACACGACGATCATCGAGGGCGCCGGCGACAAGGCGGCCATCGACGGCCGGAAGAAGGAAATTCAGGGCCAGATTGAAAGCTCCAACAGCGACTACGATCGTGAGAAGCTGCAGGAGC
>JANQSL010000006.1 GCA_028284075.1 Candidatus Sumerlaeia bacterium
CCACCCCTTCCAGAATCCCGACCTCCCCATTGCCGAGCGGATCGCCGATCTGCTGGGCCGCCTGACCACGGATGAGAAAATCGGCCAGCTTCAGCATGAGTCTCCTGCCATCGACCGTCTCGGCATCCCCGGATACAATTGGTGGAACGAATGTCTTCACGGCGTTGGCCGCGGAGGCATCGCCACCGTCTTCCCTCAAGCCATCGGCATGGGTGCGACCTTCAACGTGAAACTTCTCCATCAAGTGGCCACAGCCATCAGTGATGAAGCCCGCGCGAAGCACCACGAAGCAGCACGCCGTGGCGACCGCGACTACTACAAGGGCCTCACCTACTGGACACCCAACATTAATATCGTGCGCGACCCACGCTGGGGCCGTGGCCAGGAAACCTATGGTGAAGATCCATGGCTCACATCACGCATGGGTGTCGCCTTCGTGGATGCCATCCAGGGCAACGACCCCAGGTACCTGAAACTTGTCGCGACACCAAAGCACTTTGCCGTCCACAGCGGCCCCGAAGCGCTTCGGCACGAGTTCGATGCCAGAGCCACCGCAAAGGACATGGCCGAAACTTACCTGCCCCACTTCAAGGCAGCCGTGCAGGAAGCCCGCGCCGAGTCCGTCATGTCCGCTTACAATCGCACAAACGGTGAACCCTGCAGCGCCAGCCCCACACTCCTGCAGAATACTCTTCGCGATGAGTGGGGCTTCGAGGGTCATGTGGTTTCCGACTGTGGCGGTGTGGAAGACTTTCACGAACACCACGGTATCACAAAAACCCCTGAAGAGTCCGCGGCTCTCGCGCTCCGCAACGGCTGCGACCTTTGCTGCGGATGCGTGTACCGTCATCTTAACAAGGCTCTCGAACAGGGTCTCGTCACCGAAGAAGACATTGATCGCGCCTTCACACGTGTCATGACGGCACGCATGAAGCTCGGCATGTTCGATCCCGCCGAGCGTGTCCCATACGCCTCTATTTCCTATGATGTGGTTGATTGCAACAAACATCGCGTTCTGGCTCGTCTGGCCGCGGCGGAAAGCATCGTTCTTCTGAAGAACAGCGATAACGCGCTGCCGCTGAAGAGGGACATCGGTGCAATCCTGGTGGTCGGACCCAACGCCGATGATCGTGATGTGATGCTCGGCAACTACAACGGGACTCCCTCCCGCTCCGTCACACCCCTTGAAGCCATCCGTGCCGCCGTCTCGCCGCACACGAAAGTCTGGTATACTCCCGGCTGCTCTCACATTGCCGAGAACAAACCCTGGATGGGTTCAGACAAGCGTCATTTTTCCGAAGCCGCCGCCATGGCCGAACGGTCCGACGTGATTGTTGCCTGTCTCGGAATCTCTCCCCGAATCGAGGGCGAACAGGGCGATGCCTACAACAGCGATGCCGGCGGGGACCGTACACACCTCGATCTCACCGGCATGCAAAACGAACTTCTTGCCGTTCTGCTGGAAACCGGCAAACCCGTTATCGTTGTTCTCATGAGTGGCAGTGCCCTCTCTGTCAATGCGGCTCATGAACAGGCAGATGCCGTTCTGCACTCCTGGTACCCTGGCGAGGAAGGTGGCAGTGCCATTGCCGATGTTCTTTTTGGTGATGTGAGTCCTGCCGGCCGTCTGCCCGTCACATTTTATCGATCCGTTGACGACCTTCCGGATTTTCAGAACTATGCCATGGAAAACCGTACGTATCGCTTTTTTAGCGGCGAACCTCTTTATCCTTTTGGCTTCGGTTTGTCTTACACGACATTCAAGTATGCCAATCTGCAGGCTGAACCGGAAGCAATCAAGGCGGGCCGGGACGTTGTCATCAGTGTTGATGTCGCGAACACTGGAAACGTTGACGGTGACGAAGTCGTACAGATTTATCTCCGCGATGACGAGGCCAGTGTTCGAGTTCCCCGGCACAAGCTTGTCGCATTCACGCGTGTCCATATTCCCACCGGGCAAACTCACCGTATCGATCTTGTCGTTCGCGCGGATCACTTCGCCGTTATCGACGACAACGGCCACCACCGCTTTGAGCCGGGCACGTTCACTATCACGGCCGGAGGCAGCCAACCCGACGAAAGAAGCTCGATACTGGGCGCGGCACGCCGGGCGATCGCAAAAGTGCGCCTGGTGTAGTGTCGATCCTCAAGCCGCTTTCCTGCAGGAGATGCTCTGATTCGGTTCACGACCACACCTCCGACTTCATGCCGATTCACAAAAAGGAGACAGGAAGATGAGCAGGACAGATCGCTATCCCGGCATGTTGCCCAGGGTGGGTATTCGTCCCATCGTCGATGGCCGTCGAAACGGCATTCGAGAGTCTCTGGAGGAACCGACGCTGGCCATGGCACGGGCTGCAGCGGCACTCATTGAAGAGAACGTCCGACATGCCGGCGGAGAGGGAGTCGAGTGTGTTGTACCTGACTTCTGCGTTGGTGGAGCATCAGAAGCCGCACGCATGGATGCACTCTTCAATCGCGAGGGAGCGACCGTTTCTCTGAGCGTCACGCCCTGCTGGTGTTACGGTTCGGAGACGATGGACATGGACCCTCTGCGGCCAAAGGCGATTTGGGGATTCAATGGAACGGAGCGTCCGGGAGCGGTCTATCTTGCGGCGACCCTTTCCGCTCACGCTCAGAAGGGACTTCCCTGTTTCGGCATCTATGGTGAAGATGTTCACGATTCCGGTGATCTTCACATTCCCGACGATGTCAGAGAAAAGATCATTCGGTTTGTGCGCGGAGCGATCGCAGTCGCCACGATGCGTGGCAAATCCTACCTTGCCATGGGTGGCGTCTCCATGGGTATCGCCGGGTCAGCCGTCGATTCCACGTTCATTGAAGATTTTCTTGGGATGCGTGTCATACAAACCGACATGACGGAATTTGTCCGCCGCATGAATCTTGATATTTTCGATCAGGAGGAATTCAAGCGGGCACTCGAGTGGGCAAAGACAAAATGCAAAGAGGGAGAGGATCGCAATCCGCCGGACAAACAACACTCGCGCGAACAAAAGGATGAAGACTGGTCAGTTTCGATCAAGATGGCGCTGATCGCCCGCGATCTCATGGTTGGGAATCCGGCACTCAAAGCCATTGGGTTTGGTGAGGAAGCCGAAGGCCATAATGCAATCTGCGGCGGTTTTCAGGGACAGCGCCAATGGACGGACTATTTTCCAAACGGTGATTTTATGGAGGCCATTCTCAATTCCTCCTTCGATTGGAACGGTATTCGACAACCATACATCGTCGCGACTGAGAACGATGCACTGAACGGTCTGACGATGCTACTGGGAAACCTGCTTACGGGTACCGCCCAGGTCTTTGCGGATGTACGAACCTACTGGAGCCCCAAAGCCGTGAAGCGTGTGACCGGCCACGTTCTCGAGGGTGATGCGGCGAACGGTTTTCTCCACTTGATTAATTCCGGACCTGCAGCTCTCGACGGCTGCGCGGAGATGACCGGTCCGGACGGCAAGCCGACAATGAAGCCGTTTTGGGAAATGACGGAAGATGACGTGAGCGCCTGCCTTGAGGCGACAACCTGGCATGCAGGCACGCTTGAGTATTTTCGCGGTGGCGGATGGTCGACAAAGTTTGTCACGCGCGGTGGAATGCCCTGCACAATCAGCCGCCTGAATCTGGTCAAGGGTCTGGGCCCCGCTCTCCAGATCGCGGAGGGAATGACGCTGGAACTGCCAAAGGGCGTGCATGACGAACTGGATTTTCGAACCGACCCGACATGGCCGACAACATGGTTTGTCCCACGATGTGGTGGTTCTTTTCCCTTCGATTCCGTTTACGAGGTCATGAACAACTGGGGAGCCAATCACTGCGTCCTGAGTCCCGGACATATTGGCGCGGACCTCGTTACTCTGGCCTCCATGCTGCGAATTCCCGTCTCCATGCACAACGTTGGCAGCACCCGCATCTTTCGTCCGAGTTGCTGGTCGTCCTTTGGAACAGCCAGCCCTGAGTTGGCCGACTTCCGCGCCTGTCAATCCTACGGAGCACTGTACAAGTGAGCGACATCTACATTGGCGTCGATGTGGGAACCGGCAGCGCGCGAGCCGGGGCTTTCGACAACAACGGGAACATGCTGGGCTCGGCTGTTCATTCGATCGGCATGCACAAACCGAAGCCCGATTTTGCCGAGCAATCCTCGTCGAACATCTGGGATTCGGTATGCAATGCCGTTCAGGAGGTTGTCGCGGGGGCAGGAATTTCCCCCAGTGAGGTGCGCGGTCTCGGCTTCGATGCGACGTGCTCGCTTGTGGTTCTCGATGAGAACGGCGCTCCGGTCACAGTATCACCTTCCCGTGATGATCGCTGGAATGTGATTGTCTGGATGGACCATCGTGCAACGGAACAGGCTGAATACATCAACTCCGGTCAGCATGGAGTTCTTAAGTACGTTGGGGGAACGATCTCTCCCGAGATGGAGTCTCCAAAACTGCTCTGGCTGAAGCAAAACATGCCGGAGACATGGAGCCGAGCGGCGTCTTTTTTTGACCTTCCGGATTTTCTCGTTTGGAAGGCGACGGGAGCCAATGTCCGTTCGCTCTGCTCGACGGTCTGCAAGTGGACCTATCTTGGTCATGAGAAACCTCGCGGCAGGTGGGACGAGACATACTGGCGTGCGATCGGTCTTGGGGAGCTTGCCGATGAAAACTGGTCCCGGATCGGCACGGATGTCCGCCCGATGGGAGAACCGGCCGGCAAGGGATTGTCACAACAAGCCGCCACCGACCTTGG
>JANQSL010000021.1 GCA_028284075.1 Candidatus Sumerlaeia bacterium
CCGCAAGCGGGTCGCCGAAAAAATCCACCCATAACGGTTTGTCGAGGGTGGCGGCGAGATTTGCCGCTGCATGCACCGGCAGCAGCGATCCGACGCCCACAACGGCATCGATATTCTTTGTTTCGAGAATCGTCCGGACAACTGCGGGGTTTTCCACTTCGTTCGGTGGAAGCGCGGCGGCCTGACGAATTCCCTCAATTTGTGGGACTCGACGTTGGTTCTCGAAGAGCAGGAGGGAAATATCGTGACCGTCATCGAGCACCGGTTCGATAAACTGGCGAACACGGATGGTCGGGCCGAACGCGGCTGAAAGTCCTTCCTGCGGCACTGGACCTGTGCCGGCGATCAGGACATGAAGTTTGCGACTCATTTCCGCGATCAGGTTCCCGTCATGCGAACACCGCGCATGCGCAGGCGCAGATTGTTGGCACTTTCCGCGTGCAAAAACGCCTCTTCCTCCGTGACCAGGCCTTCCCTCCAAAGTCGATGAATATGCATGTCAAATGTTTGGAGGCCGGTGGCTTCCTGTTCTTCAATGGCTGACTTGAGACTCTTCGTTTGTCCCTTTTGAATCAATTCGCTGATGGAAGGCGTGTTGAGCATGACCTCAAGGGCGGCCACACGCCCTCCGGTCTGGCGGCGAAGCAGCCGCTGGCTGATGATTGCCCGCAAATTCAGGGATAATTGCAGCATCAGCTGTTCCTGGAAGTCGTGGCTGAAGAAGTTACTGATACGCTCCAGTGTTTGGGAGGAGTTGTTGCTGTGCAGCGTGCCGACAACAAGATGCCCTGTCTCAGCCGCGTGAAGGCAGAAGCGCATCGTTTCCGTGTCCCTTACCTCGCCGATGTATATAATTTTCGGCGCCTGTCGAAGCGAATTCTTCAGCGCCATGTGGAAGGACTTTGTATCAATCCCGACCTCACGCTGACTGATAAGACACTTTTTGTGCGGATGTACGAACTCAACGGGATCTTCGATGGTGATGATGTGTCCACCCTTGCGTTCATTGCGATAATCGACCATCGCGGCAACGGTGGTCGATTTGCCAGATCCCGTCGCGCCGGTGACGAGTACCAGGCCCCGCTCCATCATCATCAGCTCTCCCAGAGTGGAGGGCAGCCCAAGTTGTTCCAGGGAGGGAATGTCGACAACAATTCTTCGGATCACAAGCGCCACATGGTTGCGTTGCGTGTAGACGTTGACGCGGAACCGGCCCTTCTCTCCGACCGTGTGTGACAGATTGATCTCCAGCTCTTCCTCGAATTCCTTTCGCTCACGTTCGTTCATCAGTCCGAAAGCGTATTGGCGTGTATCCTCCGGCGTCAGCACTGCAGAATCGGCCAGAACGAAGTCGCCGTGGAGACTGAACATGGGGCCACTGCCAACGGAGAGATAGAGGTCGCTTGCCTCTTTCTCCATCATACTGCGGAGCAACGCTTCCAACGATGGACCAGGCATGATATATACTCCTCAAAACTCTTGCGGTGTTAGTTTTTCTTCCCACCAAAGGGAAAGCCGGGGTTTGCCCGCGGCTTGGGCCGCGTCGGCGGGGATGGCGGTGACCCCTGTTGTTGTGGGGGAG
>JANQSL010000110.1 GCA_028284075.1 Candidatus Sumerlaeia bacterium
CCAAAGGGTCAACCTGCCCGTGGTGCGGTTACATGCTCAACAATGGCGGGTGACCCGGAATGCAGGTCGGCAAAGGCGGCTTCCCCCGGCGACAGCAGACGCAGAGCCACCGCTCCGGAACCGGCAAGAGTGAGAGTGGCGAGAAGAGAGACAAAACGGCGACGGTTGATCATGAGCATCCTCCGGAAAAACTGAGACCCCGGTTTGCCGCGAGAGCGCGGTCGAACGCCAGTCCAAAGTCCCCGTGCCAGTTCCCCGTTGCGCCAGTCCCGCCGGAAGCCAAATCTCACGCTTTCAGGTATCCCCATCCTCCGGCTTGGCAAACGTTTTGAAGTCGACCGCTATCCGCGCCCTCATCTTCCGGCTGGTTCCCCTCCTGCTGGCAATCCTGGTGACCGGACCCGTGGCGGCCCTCCAGCCATTCCCTCCCGACGGAACAGCCATTACCGATGTCATTGTGGAAGGCACGGAACGCACCGAGCCCTCCCGCATCGAAGCGGTTATGGAACTGAAACGCGGCACTCCGTTTCGTCGCGACGCGCAACGCCGCGACATGCAGACAATCGCCGATCTCGGCTATTACAATCCGCTGACCATCTCCATGACGACGGAAGACAGCAGCGGAGGTGTCATCCTGCGGGTTCGTGTTGATGAGAACCCGGTCGTCGATCGCATCACACTCCTCGGCAATGTGAAATTCAAGCGCGACCGGTTGCTGCGGGAGCTGGACTTCGCCGAGGGCGACATCCTCCCTCTTGCGGCAAAATCACGCACCTCCCGTAACCTGCGAAACTACTACGCAAAAGGCGGCTACAAAAGCACAACGGTTCGCGTCTCAGTGGAAGCCGCAGAAGAGGAAGGCCACGTTAACGTATCGATCCTGATCGACGAGGGCGAAAAGATCAAAATCAAGGATCTCAAAGTCACCGGCAACAAACACATCAGCGACTTCCGGATTTCCACGTCGGTGTTGAACTCGGGAAGCTGGTTGTTCTTCCGCAACTACTACGACGACGAAGCATTCGACGACGACCTCCGCACGGTGGAATCGATGTATCGTGATGCCGGTTATCTGGATGCACGCGCACAGCGCGGGGAGTTTGAGTACGATTCCGGCAAAGCACAGGTCACCCCGGAGATTGTCGTCACCGAAGGCCCGCGCTATCGGGTGGAGCGCGTGGAATCCTCCGGCAACTACCTGATCACGGAAACGGAAATCACCGAGGCCTTCAAGGGAATGATCGGCCGGAACTTCGATGGCAAACGGTTCGGCACCGCGCTGCGGAACGTCTATCATCTCTACGGCGAACAGGGTTACGCCGATGCACAGATCGATGCGGACTTTGTGAAGAATCCCGAGACGGGAAAAGTCATTGTTCAGCTCGACATTGCGGAAAACGACATTGTTTACGTCGGTCAGATCATCATCAAAAAGAACACGTATGACTACGAAGTCGACTTGAACGCGCTGGAGCGCTTCGTGGACTGGACATCCCCTGGTGTGAAGAGCGAGGCCGTCCTCGCGGAAGTAACACTGGAGCCCGGCGAACGCTATGACACCCGCGAGGAGCAGCGCACAATTCGCCGCCTCCGTAACCTCGGCATATTCAAAAACGTGAACATCGAACGCGAACCCACCGTTGATCCACAGGTCAGCAACGTCGTTGTCGATGTCGAACAGGACCCGAACGCCGGATACATCGCCATCACCGGCGGTATCGGACAGGTCTCCGGCTTTGCCGTCGGCGTCAGCTACGTAAACCCGGACCTGTTCGGCAAGGCACGAGTACTCAAGGCAAACGCAACGCTTGGCTCCCGTGTCCAGACATTCAACATCGGCTATCTCGACCGCCACTTTCAGGACTCCGACAACTCCCTCGAGCTGTCCCTGTACTACGACCGCGTCCGCTTCCACGGCATCGGCCAGCACATTCACGGCGCCTCAGTCGAGTACGGCATTCCGCTGGGCGAATACAACACACTCCTCATTCGCCCGCGGGGCGAACACGTCAACCTCACCGGCGATCCGGGAGATCTCGAAGAGGACCTGGACTCCTACTGGGTGGGCGCCGTGCGAACACTGTTCGTCCGTGACCTTCGCAACGACCGGCGCTGGACCACACGCGGTTACAGAGCCAGCGCCGGTGTGGAAATCGGTGCGGCCCGGGAATTCATGACGAAGTTCTTAACGGACTTCGACTGGTACACCCCTCTCGACGACCCCGAAGACTGGGTTTACCGCTTCCGGAACTCCTTCGCCGTTCAGCCCTACGACGCCGACCATGTCGGCTTCAGCGAGCGGTTCTTCCTCGGCGGCCGATCATCCCTGCGCGGATTCCGCGTGCACGGTGTGGGTCCCGTGGATGAACAGGAACACGACGTCTTCACCGGCGGTTCCACAGTATGGTCGCAAAGCCATGAACTGAGACATCGCTTCACCGACTTCCTCGCCGGCCGTGTCTTTGTCGATATCGGCATGCTCAACGAACAGCCCATGCACTTCGGAACCCTGCGTGCCAGCAGTGGTGTTGGAGCCTCCTTCGACGTCGGTGCCTTTGTCGTCGACGTCGACGCCGGCTTTCCCATTCAAACCCGGGGCGAAGACGAAAAACAGCTCTTCAGCTTCAGCCTCCGCTCAAACTTCTGACCCTTCTCGACCGCCCTAAAGAGATCAGCGAAGCTTCCGCATCTTCGTGGTTATCCTCTCACTTCCCCGGTGTGCCGTCCCACGTTTCCATATCTCCCATATCTCCCATATCTCCCATAATTCCCAAAATAACCTTTCTCGTTAAAGGTTCCCATTCCTCCCATCGTTCCCATGGATTCCTGAAATCCGGAACGACCTGTGGTTCACTTCTCCCCATCAGGCCTGACCGAGCAAGACCCCATGCAAGACAGAAGAAAGACAAACCCACGAACAACACCCGAAACCGAACGGGCGCCCGCTCAACCCTCATCAACCGGAATCAGACCCATGACCTCTCCGCCACTCTCTCCCGTGTAGCAAACCTCATCAGGACGCAATCACCTGAAACAGGTCAGTCTGTCGGTGAGACCCACTGATTTTGCTGGCCTTCGCCGTCGCACCGGTCGGACAAGAAGCCAATGGACGCTATCAGCCTCATAGTCCCGGTGTACAACGAATCACAAGGAGTCGAATCCCTGGTCCGGCGTCTTGAAAAAGTGCTCCTGCGCCTGCCGGAAGGAAGCGAGGCGCTGCTGGTCAATGATGGATCAACAGACGGTTCAGGCGATGCACTGGCCGGTCAGCTCGACGGGACCACGCCCCGCTCGATTCGATTGATCGAGCACCCTCGAAACCGCGGGTATGGAGCTGCTCTCAAAACCGGCATCAACGAAGCTGCCAACGACCTGATCGCCATCAGTGACGCGGATGGAACCTATCCCCTTGAGGCATTGCCGAAACTGCTCGTTCCCATTCAGGATGGAGCGGCTATGGTCGTTGGCGCCCGCAGTCTTCGCCACCAGCCTCCGGTCCGGCGCCCCGCCAAGTGGTTTCTCAACGCCCTTGCTTCATGGCTTGCGGGAGAACGCATTCCCGACCTCAACAGCGGACTCCGAATCTTCAGGCGGGAACACGCCCGGCGCCACTGGCGTATGCTTCCGGACGGGTTTTCCTTCACAACGACCATGACGATGAACCTGATCGGCGACGGCTTGCGTGTGGACTTTCTTCCGATTCGTTATCGTGAACGCGTCGGATTCTCCAAGATACGGCCAATCCGCGACATGGGTGCATTTCTGCTCCTCATTGCACGAATGAGCATGGCCTACAATCCCCTGAAGATTTTCGGGCCCCTTGGGCTCTCGTTAATAGGCCTCGGCGTGGCCCTCCTTATTGCGAGGGCCTTCATGATCAACCCCTTCGGAGTCGCCACCACGGTAACCCTGCTGGTCGGCGGAGTTCAATTGCTTGCCGCCGGCCTGCTCGCCGATCTGGTCAATCGGCGGGGGGCTGCATGAACACGGATCACGAGTATTGGATGGATCGCGCACTTGGTCTTGCACGTCTCGCCGCGTTTCGTGGCGAAGTTCCCATTGGCTGTTTGATCGTGCGAAACGGCGAGATTCTGGGAACGGGTCACGACGGAAAAGAATTGTTCAAGGACCCAACCGCCCATGCCGAAATTCTGGCACTGCGGGCAGCCGCACACCGGATCGGAGACTGGCGCCTGGAAGGATCGGACCTCTACGTGACCCTGGAGCCTTGCCCGATGTGTGCTGGCGCACTGCTTCATTCCCGAGTTGCGCGGCTCATCTTCGGAGCCGGAAATCCCCGGTGGGGAGCTTGTTCCGGTGAACTCGACCTGATCCGAAACCCACGCTTCAATCATCGCATTGAAGTTATTGAGGGAATTCGTGCAACTGAGTGCGCGGAACTCCTCAGAACGACTTTCAAGACATGGAGAAACGCAAACTAACGTAACAGACTTGAGCAAGTCGTCTCGAATCGAGAACGCTTATGTCTCCAGATTCATCGAATTCTAATAGAGAGACCGGGGTTTTGTGGTAAATAGAGCACATAATTTTTCTTGTAAAGAACTGATTAATTTGATCTTACGATTTCCAAATCAATGATTTTCACGGCATGGCACAGCACTGGAGTAACAAGTTTCCAGGTCTCGGTGGTGTAGGGCTTGACCACCCTCACAAGGAGTAGAAAGAGTGAGCTCTAACGAGAGGAAAGCAGTAAACATGATCAACCTGCCGACCAGGTCAGGCTGATCAGGGCAAGTTTACGCAGTAGCGTTGGGCAAGCGGGCGGATTCGATGCCAACAGCACCCTTGCAGGGATTTATCGCCTGCCGCGCTGAATGCAAATACGCATGTAACATCGACGCAACCCGTTTTTTTGAGGCCGAATAGAGCAAATTTCGTTTCGGAGTAATTCCAACAGAATGTCCAAAAACTTCTTCTCACAAGCACTTCGCGACGCGATGACGGAGCGGCATTTCAATCAGGCGCAGTTGGCTGATTTCCTCAAGGTCGACCCCGCTTATGTTTCCCGATGGCTCAAGGGCTCCAGTCCGCGTATCCATCAGATGCGCGATGTGTTGTCCCGCCTCGGCTGGAACCTTGATCGCGCCCGCCCCGACTACGATCCCTTCGCCGACGCAATCACTCGTGTTGAGTCCGACAAGGAACCCACCGGCTCCAGGAAGAAAGTTGCCGAAAAGGCGGGAGCCTACAGCAGGAAGGATGCGGAAGAAGTTAAGAAGCTTCTGGAGGGAGCCGCAGAGACCCATCGAATCGTCAACACAGCTCCGGTTCCTCTTGTCGGAAGTGTTGCCACACAGAGCGCCGTCGTTTCCGTGGGCAAAGAGGCCACAGCCATCTACGATACGGTCGGGACAATGTTTCCCGAAGTCAATTACGCCGAGAACGCCCTTTCCTTTATTCGGGTGGAAGGCAAGGATTTGGAGCCGTTGTACAGGAACGGCGATCTTCTTGCGGTTCGGAGAGTCCTTCAGCCCGCGAAAGTTCCTGATGGTGCCGTTATTGTTTTCGACAGCGGCAAGCGGGGCTCAACCAGCAGCAGCTTGCGCCGCCTTATTCGTGTTGCGGACCGCTCGGTCTCCCGTGTCGAGCGTTTGATCGGAATTCCCCTCGTTGAGAATCACAATTATCTCTTCTACAAGCCACGCGAAGTGAAGCTTGCTTACGTCGTCGTCGGCGTGCTCTCCGTTCGCGCCTGACAGTCAGTCTGCTTTATTGACCTCTTATTTCGATCAATGCCCGCTGCAGATCAGCAACATGCAGATCTGCAGCGCTTATTCTACCCTGCCCGTCCGCCAGTATCAGCCTCGGAATGCGATCGATCAGAAAGTCCTCAGCGAAGGGCGTTCGCCATCCCGTCTCGTCGCAAATAAGAATATCAAAAAAGCCAAGGTCGTCGGCCAGAGTCTGAGCACTTTCCCCGTCGCGATCAAGAGACAGCCCCACCATCGTGACTCCCTGCACATAGATTTGACGAAACAGCTCCCTGTTTTCCTCAAGAAACCGGCGGCTTTCAGGGTCCCAGGATGCCCAGGAAATCATCAGCATGGGCGGGCCGTTGTGGGTACTGGCCTGAAAGAGATTCCCCGCAGCGTCCGACAGGTTCGCCCGGTAGGGAAAGTACTTTCGGTCATCGACGGGAATCAGGAGACCCTCTGTCTCAACCGGCGTTGAAATGCCATAGACCCTCCGAAGCTCCTCAATGCGTCTCGAAAGCAGGTGAGTTTCCGAATTCAAAAGGACCCGCTCTCGTTCTTCCCTTGTGACAGCCTTCGGACTGCCTGATCCGTCTGAAACCTGCACCGGCTCCGCGGGAACCAACGCCGGAGGAGAGGGGCTCTGCATTTCACGCAGACCCCATTCAATCAGGGTCAGGGCGTTCTGTTGCCGCTGACCTTCCTGCCTGTCTATCTCACGAGTCCCAAGCACCAGCAACAACCCCTTGCCGATCCGTTTTGAGGCCACGACCGGGTCGCCGGATTCCGCTGCCCGGTGCCAGACGCGCCATTCCGGCGAGCGCAGCTGCAGGGGGTGCATTGATGTGTCAGCCCGCCAGACGTTCCCGCCAATTGGTCCGCGGCGCGGCTCCTCCGGCGTAAAGGCTCCCGAAACGGCTCGTTCTGAGTAGCTGAAATCGAATCGGGTTCCGAGATAATTGAGGTTTTCGATGACATGAGCGGAACTGGCGGAATCCGCCACCAAAACCACCAGGCCCCCGCTGTGAATCATATAATGGAAGGCTTCCATATCGTCCCGGAAGAACTCCATGCCTTCCGGAATATCATCAATGTAGAAAACCTCAGCGCTTCTGATCAGGTCCCTGTCCGGAGGAGCGATTGCCACATCGACGTTGTAGTTGTTGCTGCCGAGTTCGAGCCGGCGAGGGCGCTCGTTGGGCTTCTCGCTGCGATAGCCAATCATGACACTGATGCTGCGCTGGGCATGCACGGGAGTGCCGGCGAGAACCAGACTCACCAGAATGGTGCACCACAGAATGCCGCATCTTCTTGTCATCAGATTGTTTGTGAGGCCATACACCAGGTTATTGGTCAGGACATCAATCGAAGTCCTATGAACACCCCGAGAAACAACATGCCCAGGGCAACGAGGGCCGTTATCAGCACGACGACCTTGGTATCCATCCCGCCTTTGTTTTTCGGCGAAGTGGGAACGGAAGTCGTTGAGCCTCCGGCAGCTGTGGTGGCTTTTGCGGTCGGCGAAGTCTGAGAGGCCGGGGATTCGGCTTTTTCCTCCCGAGCAGCCTCTTTTTTCGCCGACTGCGGCTGAACGGCTTCCGGCAGCCTGGACTTGTCGATCCGCCCGTTTTCCTCCGCGAACTCCAACAGGATCTCCTGGACCTGCCGGGCTGTTTCGAATCGCTTGTCGGGATGTTTCTGAAGCATGCCGCTGATAATCAGACTCAGAGTCTCCGGAACACCGGACTCCGCCTCATGCGCGGGAATCGGTTCATTATGAACGATACTGCGCATTGTCTTCAGGTCATCCGCGCCAAGGAACGGATGCTTCGCCGTCAGCATCTCATATAATACCGTGCCGAGAGAAAAAATGTCCGAACGGCCATCGGGCCGAATATTGAACTGATCAGAAATTTGCTCCGGTGCCATATAGGCGGGAGTTCCCACAGCAAAGCCACTGGCTGTCAAGGTCTCGTCCTTGCGCCCTTTGGCGAGGCCGAAGTCCGTCAGCACCACGCGATTTGTTTCGCGTTCTATCAGGACATTCCCGGGTTTGATGTCCCGGTGGAGAATCCCTTTTTCGTGAGTATAATCAAGAGCTCCCGCCACGGTCCCGATAATACGGGCAGCTTCCTCCGGCTGCCATTTCCTGCCTTTTCGCCGCTCACTCTCAAGGTCGTAGCCATCGATATATTCGAGGGCGAGGTACTGGATCGGCCCTGAGTCCTCGAACTCAAAAAGCTGCGCGATGTTGGGGTGCCGAATCTGCGCGAATGTTTTTGCCTCGCGCTCAAACCGGCGAAGGCTGTTTTCCCGGGATGCGCGCTCCGGAGAGAGTGTTTTGATGGCAACCTTGCGATCCAGCTTCGTGTGCTTGGCCAGATAGACGATGCCCATGCCGCCGCGCCCCAGTTCACCAATCAACTCGTAGTTTCTTCGGCTGAAGAGGGCGGCAAGGCGTTGGCTGGAGGATGATCG
>JANQSL010000071.1 GCA_028284075.1 Candidatus Sumerlaeia bacterium
GTTGCGAACACGAGGAGTTTTTGCATGGGATCGCCCCCTGTGACTAATCAGCACCTTGATCACCCTGGACAAAAAGCAGTGTGGCGGAAGTGGGCAATATCAAACGGAGCGGTGCGCCAGAAGATCGACGGGCTCGCGGCGAACGATGACAATGGCATGGGCAAAAGCCGGCACAACCAACAGCAGAAAAGCAAGGCCATGGGCGGCCAGCGGAGCAATCGCGGAGGGTGCCAGAGGATCAGATGGAAGCACTGCAAGTTCCGCACTCCAGTCCCCCAGGAGTGCTCCAAGACCATGAAGAACGCCAACAGCGAGAGCGGCTCCCGCCATACCGCCGAGAACTGCAGTGATCAGAGCCTCCCCCACAATCAGTGCCGTCGTCTCCCCGGCTCCAAGACCGGATGCCCGGCGAAGACCCCAAACAGCTCGACGCTCACGAAAGGATGCCGTTGCCGTGGAGAAAATACCAACAGTTGTCAGTGTGAGAGCAACGAGTATCCCTCCGGCAAGCAAACCCTCGACTCCGCTGACAATTCCCGTGAATCGATCAAGGGTATCACCGGCACGTGTAGCCCGAAGCCCGAAACCCTCAACCTGACTCACAACTTCCGACGCGGCTTCCGCACTGTAGACATCAACGTGCAACATTCCATAAGGCGTCGTCATATCGGATCCAAATTCACGGTTCCATTCGCGCATCACTTCGAGAGGAATAACGAGTCCTGTGAGATGCGGATTCGTGGTCATTCCCACGATGCGCGCCCGAATGCGGCGCGATGACCCCGATGACGATGCCCCAATGTAAGACTCTCCCGGAATGAGATCGAATTCCCGTCCGACCGCGGCAGCCTTGCTGAGTTTCGGAAGATTGGACCCTTCAGCCAATCCAAGATTGTACATGTCGAGAAAATAGGCGGAAACCGCGACCGGCACAACGCCATCGGGAAAAGCGGCTTCAAAAGCGGCGTTGTGATCGAGATCATGGGCAATCATCTCCCGCGGAACGCCAAAAAGAACGACGTCTGTTGTAAACTCGAGCCCCAAACGGCCAATGCTGATTTCCGCCATGACGGGAAAGGATGCCGTCATTTGAGGCAAAACGCGAACAACCTCCGGCAGCGAGGAGATTTCCTCCAGGGCATTGGAATCAATTCCCTTTGTCTCCATGCGGAAAAACGCGATGTCCGTCTCCGCCGGACGAACGATAATGCGTTCCTCCGGAAAAAGAGACAGAAGATGCGGACGCATTTCAAAACGCAACCAGGCGAGTCCATGCAATGCGAGAGCGCACACTCCACAACTGAGCGCTGTACAAACAACAACAAGAAGCGCACGCCCGGGATGGGCGAACAGCTCCCGTCGAACAAGCCAGATATAGCCGGCAGGCTTCACCCGTCGACGCGCCTGCGGCAGGACTCCAGCGTATTGTGGAGCAGCATCGCGATAGTCATCGGCCCCACTCCTCCCGGAACCGGCGTCATATGCGAAGCGACTTTCGACGCGGTCTCAAAATGGACATCGCCGCAAACCCGGTAGCCTTTTTCCTTTGTCGCATCGTCGACGCGATTGATTCCGACATCGATCACAACGGCGCCCGGCTTGAGCATTTCACCCGTGATGATCTCCGGCCGGCCAATGGCGGCCACCAGAATATCGGCTTGTCTCGTGATTGAGGGAAGATCGTCCGTTGCCGAATGACAGACACAAACGGTTGCGTCGCCACCCTTGCCCTTTGCCACAAGCAATTGCGCCATAGGTTTTCCAACGATGTTGCTGCGCCCGACAATCACAGCAAACTTTCCTCGCGTTTCAATACCACTGCGAATCAGCAACTCCCGCACTCCAAGAGGTGTGCAGGGGACGAAGCCTTTCCGCCCGACGGACAAATTACCAACATTGACGGGGTGAAAACCGTCCACATCCTTTTCCGGATCAATGGCAAGCAGCACACGCTCCTCATTGATATGCTTCGGCAGCGGGAGCTGAACCAATATGCCATCAATTGCCGGATTGGCGTTCAGTTCCGCCACAAGGCTCAGAAGTTCCTCCTCGCCGGTGTGCGCGGGACGGTCGTACTGCTCGGAATGAAAACCGGCCTCTTTGCAGGCTTTGCCTTTGCTGCGGACATAAAACTGAGAAGCGGGGTTCTCTCCCACCAGAACAACAGCCAGTCCGGGAGGGCGAAGGCCCCTTGCCGTTCTTTCGGCAACGCGGGAACCGACCTCCAGACGGATATCGGCCGCGATTTTCTTTCCGTCAATCATGGCAGCGGACATACTCAAAAGCCTCTTGGGTATCACGTGGTGACAGGAAGCTGGAGGCGCCGGGCGCCGCGGGTCTATGTGGATTAGGCGGTCGGCTCGAGAACTTCACGGGACATGGGAAGAACTGAACTTGAGGAGGTGGGAATACGCGCGTGCCGTCCCTGGAGGGGAAAACGAAGCCAGACCTCAAACATGCCGTCATCGCTGTGAACTTCCATAACGCCGCTGTTGGCGGTCACGATCTGGTAAGCTATGGGAAGACCAAGCCCTGTCCCTTCCGCCTTCGTCGTGTAAAAGGGCTCGAAGAGTCGTTCGGTTTCATCCCGGGTGATTTCCGGGAAGCTGTTACGAATGTAGAGCACGATCGGCCGCTGGTGGTTCTCCTCAACGAACCGGGAACTGATCGCAACCGTTGCGTGCTCATCTTCCCGAATCGCCTCAAGAGCGTTCACCATCAGATTGGTGAGAGCCTGAAGAATTCTTGCCTCTTCGAGAGGGCACTGGGGAAGGGACTCATCCAGCTCCCAAACGTCTTCAAGCCTGATGTCCGGATTGAGTTCAACACGATGACGGGCAGTCTGCCATGCCTCGCGCAGGAGGTCGTTCAGGGAAACCGGAACGGTCGGAGACTGCTCCTGAGAGGCGAATTCCTTGATACTCCCCACGAGGCGATCCAGCCGGTCGACCTCTCGCAAAATACGCGGGAGGTAATCGTCGGCGCTGCGCCGGTGGCCCGCCCGGACGGAGTCTTCGTGCATCAACTGCGTCATGGCGCGAAGCGATGCGAGGGGATTGCGGATCTCATGGGCGATACCGGTGGCAAGGGTACCAACGGCAGCGAGACGATCGGCACGCTGCATCTGCTCATAAAACCCTCTCATGTTCGTCAGGTCGCGCAAGTCAACCAGCACCGTCGGCCCCGAAAGATCAGCTGCATCGAGCGGCATCACCTTGACCGAAATGATCGCCGGCTCGACCATATCCGGCCGGGTGTATTGTGTCGATACCGTTGTAAAGAGACCTCGTTCGGCGTCCTTCAGGCAGCGATTCAGACTTTCGATAAACGAAGCGTTTCGCCCCTCGGTATCGTGCTCCTGGAGGCAGGAGATGAATGGGGTCGCGTAGTGCGCGTCCGGACGAAGCCCGAGAACCCGGTCGAAAGAACTGTCGGTGGCGACAATATGCCCCTGGGCGTCGAGCGTGATGACAGTGCCGATGGCGGACTCCCTGATCTGACGGTCGCGCTGCTTGAAAACGACATGCAGCTGATCGACCATGCGGTTGAAAGCAGAGCCAAGAGTCCCGATTTCGCCCAGCTGGGCGATGTCCTCGAGTCCGGCAAGATCTCCCTCGGCGATTTCCTCCATACGACGCATAAGTGCCCGCAGAGGCCGAACGATCTGCCAGGCCAGCAGCACACCAACCCCGCCGGCGGCAACCGCACCGCCCACTCCACCCCACAAGAGAATGCTTGAGAGAACCTCAAGATTGGATCGAGTCTGGCCGGGCGGCATTTCCTCGAGGATTTCCCGAACATTGACGTGCAGCAGAAGCGACACCAGCATCGTCGTCAGGAACATGAGTGCCGGGATCGAAATGGAGAGACGAACCTGCCGCGATTCAACACGGCCGAGATCGCGGCTGCTGAGGTTCAGCTCATCGCTGGAAGTTCGAGTCAACATGGCGTGCCGACAGGCTCAGGAGTCTTCGGAACCGGCCTCGTGCTGTCCCACCGCCTGACGTCTGAGGCGCAACGTGAAACCGTCGAAGGCATAGTCGTATACCGAAGCGAGAAGAAAAGAAAAGACAACGAACAGAAGGATGGACGCCGTGGCCGGCCGCTCCACGGTGGCTTTGACTTCCATCCCCCACGCCTGTTTGGTCCAAAGCCAGACAACGGCGCACAACAACCAGACAATTCCATTAATGATGACATACCCCGCGACGGGCATCCGGGGATCCTGAACAGGGTCCGGAGCGGAATCGAGATGGTCCGGCGCCGGATCAGTCAGTGGTCGTGCTCCTTGCGGTAGATCTTGTGACAGGCATTGCAGGCGTTGTTCTGAGCCTGAAAAGCCTTCATCAACTCAGGGCGGGCAGGTTCAGCACGCAGAGTCTTCTGCAGTTCCTGGTTTTTCCAGTAAAGGTCGGCGAGGAGCTTGATGTACTCATCATCAGTGACACGAAGTTTCCGGTGTCCGGCGGAAATCGTAAGGTGTTCAACCTCTTCAGCCGCGCGAAGCCCCACCGCGGAATCCTGATCGAGCGTCTTGCGGTGGGCCCTCTTGATCTCCTCCATCAGGTCGTGGAGGTCCTTCTGTTTTGGCAGCTTCACGGCAGCGGGCATCGTGGTGAGGCCATCCGCGGTCTGAAGAATCGGGAAGTCCCCCTCCGGCAGATCAGTGATCGTACCGAGGACCGTCCCGGGGTCCGGTACCGGAGCGGCGGTCACGGGATGACCGTCTTTGTCGAGAACGATGGGGCGGGAGTCTTCAGCCTGTGCCGCGAAAATGAGTCCGGCAATGACAAAGGCAGTCACGGTCATGATGAGTCTGTGGCGCATCGGCATCAGAACCTCTGTCAGGCAGATTCGGCGGTGGCCGAAGCGATGACAAGGCGAATGCTGCCCCTTGAGCCGAAGCGGAGGTTCCGTCCGGCCCGTTCCTCATTTCCGGCAGTCCTTATCGTTGCCTCCTCCTTGGCCTTGCCTCTGGGAACCGGAGCAGGATGAATGAGTGTTCATAGCGGACAATACGCGGGTCTGAAACCAGGCACCGCTCCCCGCAGATACCCCGTTCCCGAGGATTCCGCATGTTCTTCCGCCGTCTGGACCTGAACGGCTTCAAGAGCTTCGGCCACAAGACAGCCATCGATTTCCAGCCGGGATTCACGATCGTCGTGGGTCCGAACGGCTGTGGAAAGTCCAACGTCCTGGACGCCATCCGCTGGGTTCTGGGCGAGACCTCAGCCAAATCTCTTCGAGGCGGCCGCATGGGAGATGTTGTCTTCCGTGGCAGTGCATCGACAAAACCGGCCGGATTGGCAAACGTCACCCTGACACTGGACAACGAGCAGGGTGCGCTGAAGATCGACAATACGGAGGTCTCCGTCACACGACGCCTCTACTCCACCGGCGACAGCGAATACCGAATCAACAATGTCACATGTCGCATGCGGGACATTCACGAGATGTTCCTCGATACGGGTCTCGGAGCCGACGGCTACGCCATTATCGAGCAGGGCCAGATCGGCCAGATGGTGGCCGCAAAGCCCAAAGAACGACGTGAGATTTTCGAAGAGGCTGCCGGCATCTCGCGCTACAAGATGCGCCGCGACGAAACCGTTAGAAAACTGGGCCGAACGGAAGACGACCTGATGCGCCTCGAAGACCTGGTGCAGGAAGTTGAACGTCAGTGCAACAGCCTGCGCAACCAGGCCCGCAAGGCCCAGAGACACCGCCGCACAACCCGAAGACTGCAGAGGCTTCAGCAAAGACTGCTGGTGCTGCGCCATGAGCGGCTGACCGTCGAATTTGCCAGAGCGGAAGAGGCACGCAAGGCGGCTCAGGCCACTTTCGAAGAGGCCGCCGCGGCCGCGGCCAAAGCGGAGGCGGCAGTCGTCGCCGAGCAGGAGAAAATCGAAACGGCACAAACAGAGCTGCAAAGGCTTCAGCAGGCTCGCTACGATTTGCAGACGAAGGTCGAGCGCGAGAAGGGACGCGTGGACCTTTGCAACCAGCGCATTGCGAATATCGACACCCGCATGGAAGCGATCGAAAAGGAACTGGAATCGCGGCGCGCGCGGGGAACGGTGCTCAAGGGAACGATCGACGCCCTGGAGATGGACTACCGGCAGGAAGAGGACAAGCTCGCCAACGGCAACGCGGATCTCGCAAAAAAAACCGAGGACCTGGAGTCCGCGCGGCGAATGAATGCGGCGGCACAACAGGATATTCTTCAGCTGCGGGCGGAAGTGCGCGAGCTGGAAACCAAGCGCAACACACTTCAGAACGATCGTAACGTGGCGGAACAGATCATCACGCGTCTCGCGGATGAAATGGGAGCTGTGGAATTCCAGCTCGAGGAAATCAACGGCCAGATTGCAACACTCGAGGAAGACTACAAAAAACATGAAACACGGGTCTCGGAACTGCAGAAAAAACTGGAGGAACATCGTGCCGAGACCCGTTCCATCCAGGAGCAGATCAGAGCCGACGACCAGGTCAAGAAAGAGCTGTCGGAGCGTCTCGATTCTCTGACGCGCGACATGCACCAGGCAACGTCGCGACTTCAGGCTCTGAAGGAACTGGAAGAAAGCTACGAAGGCTACTATCGTGGCGTGAAGGAAATCATGCGAGCGGCGGATCGAAATGAAGTCACGGGTGTCGTGGGCATCGTGTCTTCATTGATCACGGTCCCGAAGAAGCTGGAAATCGCGGTGGAGGTGGCTCTCGGCAGTGACGTCCAGGACATCGTCATGGCGACCGTGAACGAATCCAAGCAGGCCATCAACTACCTCAAGGCCCGCAACCTTGGGAGGGCCACGTTCCTGCCGCTGGACTTCCTGCACTTTGAGTTTTCAACCCGGCACCTGGAGAAAATCTGGGGGCGGCCGGGAATTTTGGGGCTCGGGCGCGACCTGGTGGAATACGAACCGCGACTCAAACCCGCCGTGTGGTACCTGTTCGGCAACACGGTCTTCGTGGACAACCTCGACATCGCCGTGGACCTGGAACGCGAGGGCATTCGCAACCGGTTCGTTTCGCTGAGCGGCGACGTGGTGAATCCCCGCGGTGTGCTGTCCGGTGGCAGCCACCAGACTCGTGGCCTGCTCACGCGGCAGAGGGAAATTCGCCAACTCGCCGAGCGGGTCGCCGTCCTTGAAAACGATCTTCAACGGCTGCGCGAAGAGGTCGCCGCAAACAAGGACCGCCTTGGCGGTCTGTATGCACGCTCTGCGGAGCTTCAGTCGGAAATTCACCAGCTGGAGATCGAGGAATCGAACGCACGGAAAGATCTGCAGGCGGTGGAGCGCGAGCGCCGCGAAAAACGCAATATGGCGGCGAGCGCGGAGGCGAGGCTGACGCAGCAACGACTCGACAAGCAGCGGCAGGAGGAGATTGTTCAACGGAGCGATGAAGCGCTGAAGGAACTCGCGACGGAGTCCACACAGAAGTCGGAGGCACTGGAGTCGAAGGAAAAATCCGCGGAGGAGAACCTGACAAGGCAGCAGGAGATGTCCGAAGCGGTCGCGGTCGCACGGGAGACGATGAACAACCAGGCGGAGCTGGTCTCAACGCTGCGAACGAGGCTGGATGAAGCGAAGGCTTCCCTGGATGAGTCCGAGCTGGAGCGCGTGGCCCGCGAGGAGGAGAAAACGACTCTGCTGGCGGAGCGGGAACAGACACTGCTTGATCGTGACGAAGCGGAGTCGCAACTCGGAGATCTGGTCCACAAGCACGAAGAGGCACAGAACGCCGCGAACGACCGGGCCACGGCCAACGAAGCGGCGGCGGCAACTCTCCGCCACCTTCAGAGCGAGGCACAAAAATTACAACGCGATCGCAACGAGCGGGATAACACACTTCGTGAAACGGAGATGAAGAGCACGGAGCTCAAAGCCCAGGTGGAGTACCTGGCGAATGAGGCGGAGGACGAGTTCGGCCTGGCCATCGAAGACGTCAGGAAAGAACTGGAGGAGGCGGAAGAGGCGGACCGTCAGTTGCGCGAACGCCTCGAGGCCGAGAAGGAAGCGGAAAAGGAGCGGAAGAAAGCGGAACGCGCGGCCGCACGGAAGAAAGCCTCTGAAGGTGAAGAGCAGTCAGAAGAGGCGGCGGAAGAACGGGAACAGGACGAGGCTGAATCCGAAAAACCTGAAGGTGCCGAGGAAGAAGAGGAGTCTTCCGATCCGCTCGCGGTGGAGGAACCGGCAACAACACCGGAAGATGATGAGCTGACGGAACCCGCCCAGCTGCGGGCGCTGGTGACGGAACTCCGCCAGAAACTGCAGCGCATGGGTGCGGTTAACGAGGCGGCCATCGAGGAATACTCAGAGCAGAGCGAACGACTGACGTTCATTACCTCTCAGCGGGATGACGTCGTGGAAGCAAAGCGGCAGCTTGAGGAAGCCATCGCGAAGATCGACGAAACGACGGCGGACCTGTTCGAAAAAGCCTATGCGGCAATTAACGCGAACTTCTCCGATATCTTCTCCCGGTTGTTCAACGGAGGGAAGGGTGAACTGATTCTCGTCGAGGACGAAAACGAGCCGGAACCCGGTATTGATATCTATGCTGCGCCTCCCGGAAAAAAAATCGGCGGCTCCATCACCCTCATGTCCGGTGGCGAAAAGGCACTGACGGCCATCGCCCTTATGTTTGCGATGTTCCAGTATAAGCCTTCGCCGATCTGTATTCTCGATGAGGTCGACGCTCCCCTTGACGATGTGAATGTCGGACGCATGTGCGACTTGCTCAAGACCATTGCCAGGGGCACACAGTTCCTGGTCATTACCCACAACAAAATCACAATGTCCCTGGCCGACACCATCTATGGCGTCACAATGCAGGAACCTGGCGTGTCAAAAGTCGTGAGCGTGAAATTCGATGAGGTCGAGGAGGCGGGCCTGCTGGAACCCGAAGCGGCAAAGGCGGGATAGAAACTCCAGGCTGCTCTCGCCGGAAGTGGTCAGCTGCTGAACCCTTACTTCTTCCCGTAAACCTTCTCGGGATCGAACATCTTTTCGCCGCCGTCAAACTCAAGGGCGGAGTTCTCATTGAACGCGTCGCCAACGGGAAACTTGCGGTAGAAACAGGAGTTGTATCCCGTGTGACAAGCGGCTCCACCGATCTGTTCGACTCGAATCCAGACGCAATCCTGGTCGCAATCCAGTCGCAGCTCACGGACCTTCTGAACGTTACCGCTTGTCTGACCCTTGTGCCAGAGTTCCTGGCGGCTTCGACTGTAATAGACAGCCTCTCCCAGCCGGATGGTCTTTGCAAGTGCCTCGGCGTTCATATAAGCGACCATCAGGACCACGCCGGATTCATGATCCGTCGCAACGCAGGGAATAAGACCGTCCCTGTCGAACTTCGGAGCCAGTGCGCTCCCCTGCTCAACAGCTTTACGATCGTCGCGGGATGCAAAAAGAGTGGTCGGATCAGTCACGATGAAGACTCCCGGCAAGAATGTGGCGGGGGGTCTGGCCGGAAGCAGGAGTCAGGTCAATCCCTTTGAAGGAGCGGTCTCAGCGCCTGAAGGAAGGCCTCACTGTCCGCGGGGGTAAGAATGACGGGCTTCCCCTCCGTCCTGAGCAGCACGAGATCGCTGTTTCGTGTGGCGTAGAGGGCAAAGGAACCGATCTCACGATTCCAAAAGTCCCCATAGTTTCCAAAGAACCCACCCACACCCCACTTTCGCAGCGTGACCCCTGAAAACCGCGCGAGTGCTTCTGCGTTCCGGATACTCGAAAGCTCGATCCTTACTTCGGAAACGTACCGTTGGACGAGCACGGCCTTGTCCGTCAACACAACGGCGCGCGGCGCGTAGAGCAGGCAGATTACAAGTATCACGGGACCAATCAACGCACAGGGAATCAGAGGCCAGTGCATGGGAAACTCAGACTCGAACAGAAACGCGGATCCCCCAACGGCCAGGCTCGTCAGGAAAACCAGAGCGGTCACGGCAATGGTGACCGCCCTGTTGAAGGCATCCATCGTGAGTGGAGCGGAATAGAGAGTGACTGCCATCAAAATACACCCTGTCGTCATTCTACGACGGCGGGAAGCGGCGTATTCAATGAAAACGATAACGGAGAGTGAGCGGTTTCAGCCGTTCGGCGGCATTGCCCATCGATTTGCAAGTCGAGCGTAACGGCCAGGCGTAAGAGCCGTGTAGCGCTTGAAATGCCGCGTCAGGTGAGCCTGATCCACGAAGCCTGTCTCGACGGCTGTCTGTGCCGGAGGGACTCCGGAGGAAAGCAGAGCCTTCGAGCGGTTGATCCTGTACTGAACGAGGTAGGCATGGGGAGCGACGCCGGTTTCGTGGTGGAAGACCCGGCTCAGGCGGGAGCTGCTGAGATCCGCAACCTCCGCCATTTGGTCCAGCGTGATCCGGTCCGCATAGTTACTGTGAAGAAACTGGCGCACACGACGCATTGCGAAACGCTCGTGCCGGGCCTTCGGGATATAACGAAGCACCCGTTCGGACTGCGCAAGACGTTCGAGCAGTTCACGGAGCGTGTCTTCCGACTCCCTCCGATCGCATGCGTTCAAGAGTGCGTCATGAGAACGCGTGATAAAGCCGGCGAGATGCTCTCCCGTCAGGACCGGTTGGGCGAAACAGAGAACGCCTTCACGCTCCGGTGCAATTTCACGATAGAGTTCCTGCATAAGCCGGGGATCGATCTGGATCCCCCGATATGTCGTACCGCCGTTGGGAATGTGTAATGTCTCGCAGGAAACGACCTGACCCGGATTGAGCAAAAGAATATCGCCGGGCTGAAAACGGTATTCCTTCCTGTCGATGCCGAACCGTGCAAGCCGGTCACTCACGCCAACGAGATAATCCTGCTCCACGAAAGCGGGAAGTGAGGCCCCCACCCGCTTGCGGGTAATTAATTCAACGCGGCCGAGCCGGTCAGCGATGGCACGCACACGACACTCGATCAGGCTGGATTTCGACATCCGGAACTCTCCGTGTAAACCAGCTGTTCCAATCAATAGCTAACGCCTAGAATACGGCAATCCAATTTCGGCGGCTTGTATATTCATGCTGTCCGGAGCGCTCCCACTCCGGAGTGTTTCTCAGGAAACTTTTCCTGAGTCCGCCAATGACTTGAGTTCACTCAGAATCGCGAGCGCCTCAAGCGGCGTAAGTCTGTTCGGATCAAGGAGCCGGAGCCGTTCAACGGCAGGGTTTTCGGCTGCCATCTCAAAAAGCGACATCTGAGGATCCCATTTTTCCGCTTCCGGAAGAATGGAGGCTTTTTGACGAACTCCCGAGTCATCCGCCGGTCCGACAGTCGAATCAGCAAGGCGCGGAGCCACAGCCTCCCCTCGTTCGAGTCCCCCAAGAATTTCCCGCGCCCGGGCAACAACCTCCGGCGGCACTCCCGCGAACTCGGCCGCATGCACACCGTAGCTCCGGTCTGTCGCCCCGGGAACGACCTTGAAGAGAAAGACAATGCGCGCCTTTTGTTCGAGCACGGCAACGTGGAAGTTACGAATCCGTGGGAGTGCCTTTTCGAGAGCCGTCAGCTCATGGTAGTGGGTCGCGAAGAGCGTCCTGGGCGCGCGGCCCGAGGTATTATGAAGGAACTCGCACACAGCCCAGGCAATGGACAAACCGTCATACGTGCTCGTACCCCGGCCGATTTCATCGAGAATGACCAGAGACCGTGACGTGGCGTTCCGAAGAATATTCGCGGTCTCAGTCATTTCCACAAGGAAGGTGGACTGCCCTCGTGCCAGATGATCCATGGCACCGACACGAGTAAAGATGCGATCCACAAGACCAACACGCGCCTTCGCTGCGGGGACAAAAGATCCCATGTGCGCCATCAGTGCAATGAGTGCAACCTGACGAATGAACGTCGACTTGCCCGCCATGTTGGGACCGGTAATGAGACCGATCTGGCAGTCGCCGGAAGAGAGACAGACATCGTTGGGCACAAAGGGAGGATCGCTCTGCAACGCTTCAAGCACCGGATGACGTCCATCCTGCACCTCAAGTACATCGTCCTCTGTCATGTCGGGTTTGATGTACCGATGCTCGATGGCTGTTTCCGCCAGGGACAGCAGGCAGTCAACGCGCGCAACAATCTCGGCGTTCGTTAGCAGTTTTCGCGCACACTCCGCGACGGCCGTGCGCAACTGATCGAAGAGGGCGCTCTCGAGAGCAAGACTTCGTTCCTCCGCGTGCAGAATCGTGTCTTCCCTGTCCTTCAGTTCCGACGTAATGAAACGCTCTCCATTCGCCAGGGTCTGCTTGCGAACATAATCCTCCGGCGGTTCCCCGTTCGAGAGTGTGCGAATCTGTGCGTGAGTCAGTTCGATGTAGTAGCCGAAGACCTTGTTATAACCGATTCGCAGCTTGTCGACGCCGGTCCGCTGCGCTTCGCGGGCGCGAAACTCAGCGATCCATGTTTTTGAATCCCTCGACACCGAACGAAGCTCATCAAGAGACGAATCAAACCCGTCACGGATAACACCGCCGTCGCTCACACGAGCCGGTGGCTCGTCCGCAAGTCCGGTGTTGAGCCGCTCCGTCAATTCATCCAGAGGAAGGAGTGAAGCCGCCTCGTGCGACAACAATCCAGCCGTACAATTCGCAAGGTGAGAGGACAGGACCGGGAGTGCCGCAAGGCTTTGGCGCAGCGCCGCAAGATCCCGGGGACCGGCGGTACCGGCGCTGGCACGGCCGGTGATCCGCTCGATGTCACGAACCTTTCGAAGCTCCGCCGCGATCTCCCGGCGCAGGGTCCCGCTGTTCACGAACTCGCCCACCGCCTCGAGCCGGGCATCGATCTCATCAATCCGGGACAGAGGCTGTAAAACCCATCGACGCAGCATGCGGGCGCCCATGGGAGAAACGGTTCGATCAAGAACGTCGAGGAGTGTCCCCTCGCGGTTTCCACCGTGCAGGTTGCGCACGAGCTCGAGAGAACGCTGTGTAACGGCATCCAGCACCATGCCCTCCCGCCCGTGATGCACACGCAGGCCATGGATGTGACCGATGGCGGACTTTTGTGTGTCTCGCAGATAGCGCAGCAATCCTCCCGCCGCACAAACGCCGTCTTCCAGCTCCTCGGCCCCAAACCCCTCAAGACTTTGTACGCGAAAGTGATCGAGAAGAAGGCTCCGCGCGTTTGCATGACGAAAGTCGTTGTCGGACCGCCGGGTAATGGAGATGCGCTGTTCAGCCAAAAGAGGGTTCAGAGCACTGGCATCGGATGATTCCGGGAGCAGAATCTCGCGGGTTTCGAGTCCCGCCAGCTCATTGAGCAAACGCGACGATG
>JANQSL010000083.1 GCA_028284075.1 Candidatus Sumerlaeia bacterium
AATCGTCATGAAAGGCAAAAAACAGAAGGTCCCCCCGCGCCATGTCCAACAATGCGTTAACGTTGCCGACCCAACCCACATTGTCCGGCTGGCGAATAACGCGGAAGCCACGATGACATTTTGCAAAAGACTCACACAAATCCGCCGTGTTATCAGGAGATGCATCGTCGGAAACAATGACACGCAGATTCCGCCACGTCTGACCTGCAAGAGACTCGAGGGTTTGTTCGATAAAGGTCGACGAGTTCCACGCAGGAACAAGAGCCACAACGCGCGGAAGTTTGTCCCGATTTTCGCTCATCCGGCAAGGAAAGAGGCCAAGGGTTCCGGTGATTCGAGCCCGAGAACTCTGCAAACACAATCAGCGGCCTCCAGAGCAAACATTGGAGCAGTTGTCAGCTTTCCGGTTTCCACGCTGTGGTATCCGTTGACCGACCGAACTCCGATACGAGTCCGGTCATGAAGTCCGCTTTCCGGATCATCGACGTCTGTCTCACCCAGGGCCACCACAACCCCGGCATCGACACAGATCGTTTCTGACCGGTCGATCCCGGGATACCAGTCGTTGATCGATGAAATCACCCGCGCTGCAATTTCCTCGGAAAACGTGCGATCCACCTCGCCTCTGCAGGCAGCATCCCACGCCGCCGGTGGCGCGAGATCGTGCGACCAGCCCTTAATCACTTCCGGATACCAGGAAAGATAGGCGGTGCCGTCGGGTCGAACCACGACATCACCATAGCGGCCGATAACCATTGTGGCGGAGGGCCCGCCACACAGTTCCGTTGGAAGCCGTGCGATCACACGATATTTAAGCCTGTGCAGCAACGAAGGAGGAGCATCCATGCCAAGCTGCGCATCGAAATACAGTCGCGTCGCCCATGTTGCGTTGACAACCTGATCTGCAGTCAGGTCCCAGGCTCCTTCCGTGGAGTCTCCTCCGATGAGGTATCCACTGCCTGACTCTTCGATGCTGCGAACAACTCTTCCACCGAGAAACTCGATCAGCGGATGCCGCCTGACAGCCTCGCGAAACTTCATCGCGAGGCTCTCCGTATGGATGGCCAGTTCTGCCGTTTCAAAGACTGCCTGGAAACGATCAGACCTGAGCCGTGAGCTGATTCCATCCCACTCGAGAAACCGCGCGAGGCGCTCCGGTTTGTGGCCAAGATAGTTCAACGCCGGGTTTTCAGCAAGCAGCCGATGGTACTTGTCCTCAACCATTTCATAGTGCTCTGCGAGCTCATCCGCCGTTTGAATCGAATCGTTTGCAACTCCGTACCAAAAAGGTGTTGAGAGCTGAAGAGGCTCCTTGTTTCCAAGCCAGAGTCCGATTGCGGGACCAAAATGTAATGCACCTTCGAGCAGCAACTGTGCTGTCCGGCCCGTTTTGTCTCCGGCGTAGATGAGTCCAAGGTGAATCTTCCCTTCGTTGCGAAGGCTGCTTTCGTTGAAAGGAAACTCGTTGCGATCAACCAGCGTGCTGGGAATGCCTCGTCGGGCAAGCTCCAGTGCCACACCGCACCCTTGAAGACCTGCCCCAAGTATCACAACTTTCCGCCGCTGTGCCATTGCGTACCTCGTAATCATAAATCACGACTTTTTTCTTCCAGGACAAGAGGCCATGGCAAACAGAGAATGAAGCCCGACGCTCCGCTCCCTTTTCGGTGTCGAATCATGTCGAATGGTTATGTCCCGCCGCGTGATTTCCCGGCACGGATTCCCTCTCGTCGCGATGTAGCCTTGTGCGGAAGAAGCGACCATGGTTCATCAGGTTTGGCAGCATGGTCGCGAAACGGCACTTTTTCGAAGTAAAACCAAACAAGCCTTCTCTATGACTTCACTCAAGGTATGCGTTCCATAACGCATCCATGGACCAGGCATAAGGATTATAGCCCTTCAGTCTGGTACTGTGTCCCTTCAGACGGGTGGCGTGATTAAGGAAGATGCAGGGAGGATCCGCCAGGACGGAATCCTCCGCCCGATGGTAAAGCTCTGCCCGCTTTACGGGGTCCGATTCCGAACGCGCCAGCTTCATATAGCGATTGGCTTCTTCATTCTCGTAGTTGCAGCGATTTGTGGAAGTGCCGAACAGAACATAGATGAAGTTGTCAGGATCACCGGTGTCGCTCATCCAGCCGATGCCCGCAAGCTCGTGTTCTGTGCGAAGGCTCAGGATTTCCAGGTGTCCGCCGAAGTCGCGCTGCACCAACTCGGTCTCGACGCCAACCCTGCGCAGATCCTCCTGAACCCGCTGCGCCGTTTTCATTCCCGCAATGTTGTAGGGACGCGCCTCGGGGAAGCACATGTACTCCAGCTTTAACCCCACAGCGTCGGCCTCTTCCAGGAGTGCCCGCGCTCTGTCCGGATCATAGCTGAAACCATGCGGTTTCTCCTCGCGATAGCCCAGCATTCCCGGGGGTATAATGCCGCCTGCGGGAAAGCCGGAACCTTCCAGAATCCCTTCGCAAAGGGCTTCCCGGTCGATGGCATAATTGAGAGCGAGGCGAACACGATGATCTCTGAGCTTTTCCTTGTCGCAATTGATGATAACATAATTCAGTGCCGGCATGGGAACATCCACAACCTTGCAGTTCTCAAGTGTATCGCGGTCCCCCACCACCCCGGGACTGAGGGTCGTCACCAGATGAACATCGCCTTTTCGCAACGAAGCCATTCGCTGATTCATGTCCTTCTGTGTCCGAAAGATGAGTGTGTCCGTCGCCGGCTTTCCACGCCAGTGGTCGTCGCGGGATTTCAGCCGAAGATAGTTCCCCGTTTTCCATTCCTCCAGAATATAGGGTCCCGAACCCAGCGGGTCAGTGACCACACGATCGCGGCCCATCGCCAGAACATGGTCCGGGTTCAGGATGGATGCGCACGGCATTGCAAGGTTCGCCAGCAGTGCCACGTAAGGCTCTTCCAACACCAGAACAATTGTTCGGTCGTCGATGATCTCGAAGTGGCTGAACCAGCTGCCGAGGACATCCTCTTTCCAAACACTGTTCCAGTGCGCTTCGTGGTTTTCGTCATAAATCCGCTGAAGGCTGAACTGAACGGCATCCGCGGTCACGGGAGCCCCGTTGGAAAAAGTCGCGTCGCCCCGCAGGTGAAAGGTGTAGCGCAGTCCGTCCTCTGAAACATCCCAGGACTCCGCCAGGGCCGGCACAACTTCCACCTCATGAGAATCCCGAAACTCCGTCAGCCGGTCATAAAGATGACGAACCACCAGTAGCGATTCGGAGTTGGACACCGCCGGCGGGTCCAGTTTTGTGACATCGGCGGGAAGCGAAACGATGATGGGCTCCCGGGAGGAGGCACCGGAGTCGCCGGAAGCCACAGAGGTTCCGGAGTCGCCAGAGCCACACCCTCCCGTCAGAAGCAGGGCGGCCACACAGAAAATCAGAAAGGGAGCGATCCTTTTCGCTTGTTTCACGGGGGGCTGCCTCCTAGCGTCCGCGGCTCGCGCGTCATGGAAGGCTGCCATCGCGCGTTGGGAAGACAACCCAAAACAAAGATTTCCAGCGATCCACGCAAGGAGGCTCGGACCCCGATATGGGTAGTGTCATCAAGAAGCGCCGCAAGAAGATCCGCAAACACAAGTACAAGAAGCTGCGGAAACGCATGCGCTTCAAGAAGTAAGCGTCTCCTTCATTGCCAGCTTGTTCGAGCCCCCTCCCGCCCCGCGGGAAGGGGCTCTTCTTATTGTTCAGAAGTCGCGGGAGCCATCCCTCCCACCAGAACCTTTCTCGAAAAAAACCCTCTCCTCTTGCCAATCGCCTCGCTTCGCCTTTCTTTCTTCTCGAGGCGCATTGTATGGCCCGCCCGCGATCAATACTTCATGTCGACATGGATTCCTTTTACGTTTCCGTGGAGCGTCTTCTCAACCCCGATCTGATCGGCAAACCGGACGTCGTCGGCGGGCCCCCAAACAGCCGAGGCGTTGTCGCATCCGCCAGCTACGAGGCACGAACGTACGGTGTTCGCTCGGCCATGCCCTGTGCACAGGCTTATCGCCTTTGCCCTGAACTGGTCTTCGTCAGCAGCGGTTTTGGTGTCTATTCAGAGTACTCCCGCAAGATCCGCGATGTCCTTCAGACATTTACTCCACTGGCACAAATGGCAAGCCAGGACGAGGCCTATCTCGATATGACGGGAACGGAACGCCTGTGGGGTAATCCCGAGGAGACAGGCCGCCGGATCAAGGAAGACCTTCGCGTCAAAACCGGTCTCCCCTGCACGGTCGGCGCTTCCACAAGCCGAACCGTATCGAAGATTGCATCGGCGCACGCCAAACCGGACGGCCTGCTTTGGGTACGGCCCGGTCAGGAAGCGGAGTTTCTTGCTCCCCTCCCGGCGGGAGCCCTTCCCGGCATTGGCCCAAAGACACAGACACGGCTTCGTGAATTGAACGTGCACACGCTGGGTGACCTGCAGCGTCTTGGATGCGACGAATGCCATCGTCTTCTTGGCGAACATGGAGAATCCCTTTGGAAACGCGCATCAGGAATCGACAAGAACACGGTTGAATCCGAGAGCGGCCCACCGAAACAGGTCAGTCATGAAACAACATTCGGAGAGGACATCTCCGACAGCGAGGTCCTGAACCGGCATATCGCCGCACTGAGCGATCATGTCGCATCCCGCCTCCGTGCACAGGATCTGACGGCATTCACAATCGGAATCAAGTTTCGTTACGCGGACTTCGAAACACATGGCGCATCTTTCACGATCGACTCACCGACCAACGATCCTTCCTGCATCCGCGATGAAGCCCGGCGCCTTCTCAACGAGAAACGCGACGCACGCCGCCCGTTACGTCTGATCGGCGTATCCACGTCCAACTTCGTGGCCGGAGGCGAGGGACAGATGGATTTGCTGACCGCCGGCACCAGTGAACGCCGCACGCGCCTCTGGAAGGCTGTGGACGCCGTCCGGGACAAGTACGGCGACAATGCCATCGAGCACGGTGGCACATAAAACCGGCTATTCGTCAATCTTTCCCTTGTCTGAAGCCGTCAAACCTGCGCTTCTTGCAGCGATTCTCCAAAGCTTGATAAAAATCCACGACGAGGAGTCACGCATGATCTCCACGCAAGCCGTGAGAAGTGCCTTTTGCCTGCTGCTGGTTTTCGCGACCACCACAACAGTCTTGTTCAGTCAAACGGGCACTCTTCCCCTGCCGCCCCGCCCCGCGGGTGCAATGACAGGCACTCAGTTCTACAATACGATCAACGGGCTGACGGACGAACAACGGGAACAGGAGATCGTAAACCAGGTGGCCATCGGCAATGTGCCGGACTTTATCCGCACGCTTGTTCCGGTCACCGTCACCGCAACTGTCGGTGGTTCACAGCACTCGGTGACGTACTTCGTTACCCCTGACTACATTGCCATTGGGTCTGATGCCGATTACTTTCGGATGCCCATGTCCGCCCCTCTTGCCCAACAAATCGTCGATATCCTCGACTGCCACCTTCCGACACGAAAGATGGTCAATGACATCTGGACCGCGTCATCCGTTAAACTGACACCGTTTGCATTCAATCCGTCCCAATACGACATCGATTCGGTTCCCGTCTTCTGGCAGCATAATCAGGCTGTCGAGAACCAGTTGGGAAGCCAAACCCCCGGCGCACTTGTGGGAGGCCACAAGAAAGACGTCGTTGTGACACCTCAGCTTCTTCAGCGTCCTCCTCCGGAGCGGGTGGCCATTTACGGATGGCACTATCCCAACGGATCACACATCCAACCCTTGTCGCTGGTTCACGTTTATTTCTACGAAGACTACAGCCATGGCATCCGGGCGGTGGAGGAGATCGTCCTCCTCGATGGCCAGCCCTCAACAGTCTCGGCAATACTTGCAGACCCGAACCTTGCCGGTCTCCTCAGCGATGAAGGTGCCTTCACAAACGAATATCCCGTACCAAACCCCTACCCTCTGCCCAACACAGCCCCCGAACTTGTTACCGGTGGCGGATTTGAAGGAACGTTCGCCGGCGGTGTTGGAGACGGCTGGACCAGCTGGACGGCACCCGGTTCGGCCGCGATCACGTTCGGGCGGGCCTCTCTCAACAAGTACGAGGGAAGCCATTCACAATACTGGGCCCGCGGAAACACGACTCCTTTCGAGGGTGGCGTGCTTCAGACGATCGGAGTGACACCGGGAGCGGCTTGTCAAATCACCGCGTGGCTCAAACGACAGTCAACTTTCTCCGGCACGACCCTGGAATTCGGCTACGATCTGACGGGAGGAACCGATCCCGCCTCGTCCAACGTGATCTACACGGACCTGACGGGCAATCCCGATAACACATGGGTGCAATACGATCAGACGGTTACCGCCACGGGATCTTCGATCACACTTTTTGCGCGGGCGGGGCACACCGGCTCGACCGGTGGATCGAGTGCCTACTTCTATCTCGATGCCGTTTCAGCCAAAGAGACATCCCCCGCACCATTCGTTGTGGAAGTTTCAAATCCAGGCTTCGAAGACGGCTTCACCGGTGGTGTCGGCAATGACTGGAACAACTGGACAAGCTCAGGATCGGCAACTGTCGCGTTCGGACAGGCATCCTTCAATAAACACGAGGGCAGTCACTCGCAATACTGGGCGCGCACCGATACGGCCGCTTTCGACGCAGCCGTTTACCAGACAATCGTTGTGGAGAATGGAAAATCATACGATGTCAGTGGATGGATGAAACGCCAGTCCGTGCTCGCGGGAACGTTTCTGCAGTTTGGCTACGATGCAACGGGCGGAACCGATCCCGAAGCCTCGTCAGTCACCTACATCGATCTTTCCTCCAGCCCGGACAACACATGGGCGGAGGCCGCCACAACCTTTACAGCCAACGGCTCACTTGCCACGCTCTTTGCCCGCGCCGGTCACACGGGCACAACGGGAGGCCCGAACGCTTATTTCTACTTCGACGATGTAACCATCGCTGAAACCGTGACACCGCCAGTGACTGAAGTCGTGGTGGACAACGACAACGGTGCCCCGGGTTATGCAGAGACCGGAACCTGGTATACTTCCTCATCCAGCGGCTATAACAATGGTTCCTATCGCTGGACCGGAATCGGATCGTCCAATACCGCGACCTGGAATCTCGATGCTCCGGCGACGGGGACCTGGAAGGTGGAGGTCATGTACCGGGCGGGAACCAACCGGGCCAGCTCGTCCAGGTACTCCGTCGATACGGCAAGTGGAACACAGACGGTCTTTGTGAACCAGCAAAACGACAATCTGACATGGGTTGAACTCGGAACGTGGACCTTCACGGGCGGTCAGGGAAGCGTGACTCTCGATGCCGGAGGCTCCAGCGGAGGATCCGTTGTGATTGCCGACGCCGTCCGGTTATCATGGGTTCCCTGATCCATGGTCCGCAAGTTGCCGTTGACTGAGCCGCAGAGGGTCTCGCAATACCCTCTTGAACGCCATGATCCAGAGGTAAGGTTCTCAAAATGCCCACTTACGCCTATCAATGCGACTCCTGTGGAAACGAGTTCGAGGTCTTTCAAAAGATGTCGGATGACCCGATCGACACCTGTGAATGTGGCGAAAAGGGACAGGTTCGCCGCCTTATCGGCAGCGGTGCCGGCTTGATTTTCAAGGGCAGCGGGTTCTACATTACGGATTACAAGAACGGCTCCTCCGGCAAAGCGAAACCGGAACCGGCCAAATCGGAATCCTCCAGGTCAGAATCAAAGAAGTCCGAGTCCTCCTCCGCTTCCGGTGGTTGCGGATCGGCCAATTGCTGCATGAACGACTGATCGTGGTTCCAATGCCGCATTCCGGGCCGGTCCACAAGGACCGGCCCTCTTCGTATCAGCTGGAACCTCCACCATTGACCACCTCACGCCAGGCCACGACCCATACCGGCCCCGACCAACAGGAAAGGCTTGCTCGAATGCTCGACATTAAACTGATTCGCACCAACCCCGACCAGTTCCGCGAGGGTCTCAAGGCGAAGAAAGCGGACACGTCGCTGATCGACAAGGTCCTCGAACTCGATGCGCGCCGTCGTGAATTGACCGGCGAAACGGAACAGCTTAAGGCTCGCAAGAACGAGGTCTCGAAGCTGATTCCCCGGAAGATGAAAGCGGGCGAAAACGCCGATGACCTGAAGGCGGAATCGAAAGAAATCGGTCCGAAGCTCAAGGGACTCGAAGAGTCACTCCGGCAAACGGAAGAGGAACAGCAGGACATCCTCCTTCGTCTTCCCAACATGCCCCACGATACCGTTCCCCGAGGCATGGATGAAACGGCCAATGAAACCGTACGTGAGTGGGGAGACAAACCATCCTTCGAGTCGGAGCCAAAAACTCACTGGGATCTCGGGACGGCTCTTGGAGTTCTCGATCTGGAGCGTGGCGCCAGGATCTCCGGCAGCGGATACTATGTTCTGAAAGGCGATCTGGCCCGCCTTGAGCGCGCTCTGATTGCATGGATGATCGACATCCACACGAAGAAGAACGGTTATACGGAAATTGCTCCCCCTTACATTGTCACGCGCGACACCATGCGTGGTACAGGTCAGTTGCCGAAGTTCGAAGACGATCTCTACGGAATGGATGACAACAGTGTTTTTCTGATCCCCACCGCGGAGGTCCCGGTCACAAATCTTCATGCGGGGGAAATTCTCAGTGCGAATGACCTTCCAATAAAGTACTGTGCCCATACTCCCTGTTTCCGCCGGGAAGCCGGAAGCTATGGCAAGGAAGTGCGGGGGATAACGCGTGTACACCAGTTTAACAAGGTCGAGATGGTTCAGTACGCGTTGCCGGAAAAGAGTTACGACGTGCTCGAAGACCTGACGCGCAACGCCACCGAACTCCTGGAAGCCCTTGGTCTGCACTACCGCGTGCTCAGCCTTTGCACCGGTGATCTTTCCTTTGGCGCAGCCAAATGCTATGATCTGGAGGTCTGGGCTCCGGGAATGAATTTGTATCTTGAAGTCAGCTCCTGCTCGAACTTCGAGGACTTCCAGGCGCGGCGCATGAACCTGCGCTTTCGCCGTGAACAAGGTGCCAAACCGGAGTTTGCACACACACTGAACGGCAGTGGCCTCGCACTTCCACGACTTCTGATTGCTTTGCTGGAAACCTGTCAGCAGCCTGATGGCTCCATCGCATTGCCACCGGTGCTGCACCCCTGGTTTGGGGGCGAACGAATCGCTCCCACACCGTGATGGATCTTTCTCGCTGGGCAATCGTTCTTGTTTCGCCCCAAACGGCGGAAAACGTCGGTGCCGCGGCTCGGGTGATGGCCAATTTCGGAGTCTCGCAACTGCGAATCGTCGACCCCCGCTGTCAAATCTCTTCCGACGGTCCCGCAGGGCACCTGGCTGTGGACTACGGCAAGCCTGTCCTTAAGCAACGCCTCGAGTTTGCAACGCTCGATGAGGCTCTTGCCGACATGCATTTCTCCATCGCCCTCACGATGCAGGAAAGCATCGACCGCCCTCGCGATTACCACGGTTTCGTTCCATCCGAGCTTGTTGCAGAGATCATTCAGGATTCCCCCGGTGCCCTGGTGTTCGGACGCGAGGATCGGGGAATGACAAACGAGGAATGCAGCCGGTGCACCGTCCGGTGGTCCATTCCCACCCGTGAAGAAGCGCCCTCTCTCAACCTTGCACAGTCGGTCGCCATTGCTCTCGCCGGCATGTCCCAAGTCTGCGCTCCGAAAGAGCAGCGGAACAGCCGGGATATCGCTCCCCAGGGTGAGGTCGATGCACTTCTTCAGCACCTCGAGGAAGTCCTGCGCGCCGCCGAGTATGAGCGAGGTGTACCACTCGAACAACAATTTCGTCTAATCCGGCGGACGGCCCTGCGAGCGCGACTTGACCGCAGCGAGGTCCATCTCTTTCGTGGGGTTTGCAGACGACTGCTGAATGCCATCCTCGGATTCGAACGCAGACCATGACCATCGGCCTTGTTGTTGTCGCAGCCGGTTCCGGCACCCGCTTTGGAGGTCCGAAGCAATTCGCCGACCTTGGCGGCAAACCACTGCTCCAGTGGTGCCTTGAGGCTTTCGATTCTCATGATAACTTTGCCGGACGTGTTGTTGTATTGCGCAGAGACTTGATCGACTCTCCGGAGTGGAAAACCATCGCGGCAAAGCTCGCCAATCGCGTAACAGTCGTGAGCGGTGGGCAGACCCGTGCGGAGTCCGTCCGCAAGGGGCTCGAAGTACTCGTTACCGAATGCGCCGTCATCGCGGTCCACGATGGCGCGCGACCGTTTCCCCCCATTGGGGCCATGATGGATTGCGTCCGCAGGCTGGACGAGAACCCGAACCTGATGGGAGCAACCGTTGCTGCCCCGGTCACGGACTCCTTGTTGCATGTCAGTGCCGAGTCCGGCGAAATTCTCAAACCTGTCGACCGCGAAGCAATGCGCCGCGCGGAAACTCCTCAGGTTTCCCGCAGTAACGAACTCCATACCGCGCTGACCGCCTCATCGGGGAAGGTTTCCACCGATGACATGCAGGCGCTCCATCTGTGTGGATGGCGGACGGCGGCCGTCACTCACGACGGTTTCAACCCCAAGGTCACCACGCCGGAGGATCTTGCCATTCTCAACGCATACGTTGCTGAAAACGGATCCACGTTCAAACCCTAACGGATAAAAACTCATGATTCGCATTGGCCAGGGATACGATGTTCACCAGTTTGCCGAAGACCGCCGTCTTGTTCTCGGCGGTGTGGAAATCCCCCATTCTCGTGGTCTGGATGGCCACAGCGATGCTGACGTTCTGCTGCATGCCATCATGGATGCACTGCTTGGAGCGGCGGGCCTTCCTGATATCGGACACTTCTTTCCCAATACGGACGACCGCTGGAGAGATGCCGACAGTCGCGCACTCCTCCGTGAGGTTGGCTCAAACATCCGCCAACATTCATGGTCCGTTGGAAACATCGACGCGACCGTCATTGCTGAAGAACCCAAAGTCTCGCCTCACATAGCCGCCATGAAGTCAGCGATTGCAGAGGACCTGGCTCTTTCAACAGACCGGATTGGTATCAAGGCAACGACCAACGAAACCATGGGCTTCATCGGACGCGGAGAAGGCATCGCGGCACTGGCGGTGGCACTCCTGATCAGTGATAGCTGACCGCTTCGTCCTCTGACCATTCGCGGTTTTCCGAGATCGCTTTCAACTGACCAAGGTGATGCCGTGCGTGAAGCGTCACCAGGCCGGCGATTTTCAGGGCGGACATGGAGCCGAACTCGGGATGCTGAACGGCCCGATCCAGCTTTTCGTCACTGAGTGTCTCGACGTAGTGAATGAACCCGCGGCGAACCGCTTCGATCTGAGCGACGGAAATGGAAACGGGACGCGTGTCTTCCTCCAGTTCGGCCACCCACCGGTCCTGATCGAAGAGTTGAATCCCGTCCTCGCCTGCCGCACACCGGCAGAACCGCCAGTAGAAAGCGATATCCCCATCCGCGATGTGATTGATGATCTGACGCGCCGTCCAGCCGCCTTTACGGTACGCGCGGTTCAATAATTCCTCGGTTGCGGTTTCGTACTGACGCAGTTCGTGCAGGGTTTTCTTCAGCGCCTTCACCGTTTCTTCACGCGTCATGCGTCCAACACCTCGACGGATTTTCCGGAAATCCAGGACTGCTCGATGGCCTCGTTCACCAGAGCCTGCTTGATTCCGTTTTCACCCGGAGTCATCGGTCGTTTCCCGTCCCGAACGCAAAGGGAAAAGTGTTCGATCTCATGCAGGAAATGATTCGCCCCGCCAACTCGCACACGATCACGCGTCATGCCGTACTCAACACTGACCGCCGCCTCCTCCCAACCGGGGATGAAAGGTCGTTCCACGGTGATGCGCCCGCGCGTTCCCTCGATTTCACAATGCTGATGGTTGAACGTGGCGAGACTTCCCGAAGCAACCGCCAGCCTGTTGTGCCCGAAGTTCAACAACACCGTTGACGTGCAATCCACCTTCTCACGCGTCGATGTGTCGGCCATTGCCGAGACTGTCACGGGTTCCCGCCCGTAAAGCATCCGCGCGAGGTTCACCGCATAACATGTGACGTCATACAGGGCTCCGCCACCGAGCGTTGCGGACCACCGGTGATCCTGCGTGTCCTGCAGCATGCCGCAAAGCCCCGCGCGAATCAGCCGCACTTCGCCGAGCTTGCCTTCCTTGATGGCTCCCCGCACCACATCCCATTGTGGATGATGTCGATACATGTATGCTTCCATCAGGTGAACACCGGCGTCCTCCGCCGCATCGATCATCACCCGGACGTCAGCGCTGGAGAGAGCGAGACTTTTTTCGCAGAGGATGTGTTTTCCAGCCTTCGCGCTCCTCACCGTCCATTCACGATGCAAACCGTTGGGAAGCCCGATGTAAACGGCCTCGACTTCATCGTCCTCAAGCAGAGCTTCATAAGAGGAATAGTGCCGCTTCGCACTCGTCTCGCGCGCCTTGCGGATAGCACCTTCCTCCGTGCGGCTCGCCACCGCTGTCAGTTCGGCAAGCGGAGACCAGCTCATCGCCGGCGCGATCGCATGTGTTGCAATGGATCCGCATCCGATGATTCCCCAGCGTACGGGCGGCGTGGATGGATCGGGCATGATGGCGCTCTTTCTCCGAAGTTTGACGCGTCTCACAAAGCGCGACTGTGCTGTCGTCCTCCCGCGCGAAAGGATCAACCGGGAAAAAGGAACGCCATCTCAGCGGTTGCGTCCCTTTCGCTGAAACGCTTGCGCTGTCCCAACCCCTCATGAACGGAACCAATATGTCCGATATCCGCCGTCCCGCCCCCGACAACCCGGACCCGTTTCGGCGCCTCGTCGAAATTATGGATCGTCTTCTCGCTCCGGATGGCTGCCCATGGGACCGCAAGCAATCCCACAAAACTCTCAAGCCGTATGTCATCGAGGAAGCCTACGAGGTCTGCGATGCCATCGACCAGAAGGACTGGGAGGAGCTCAAATCGGAACTCGGAGATCTTGGACTGCAGATCGTGTTTCATTCCGCTCTCGCCCGGCGCGACGGACGCTTTGAAGTCGACGACGTCTACCGCGCCATTTGCGAGAAACTCATCCGCCGCCACCCCCATGTCTTTGACACCACCGAGGCGCGAGATGCCGAAACGGTACTCAACAACTGGGAAGCCATCAAACGCCAGGAACGCGAGGAGAAGGGGAAGACGGACAAACCTGTTTCTCACCTGGACGGAGTCCCGACTCTGCTTCCCGCACTTCAGCGTGCGGATCGCATTCAGGGCAAAGCCCGGCGCGTTGGCTTTGACTGGGACACACCGGAACCCGCATGGGACAAACTGCATGAGGAAATTGAAGAACTTCGCCGCGAGCATTCCGCCATGGATTGCGATCGCCTCGAAGACGAACTGGGCGACATGTTCTTCGCGCTGGTCAACGTGGCGCGACTCATGAACATCGATGCGGAACAGGCACTGCAGAGAACCAATGCCAAATTCATTCGGCGTTTCCATCACATCGAAGCCCGCGCCCGTGAAGCAAACCGGGAACTCACGGACATGACTCTCGAGGAAATGGACGCATGGTGGGAAGAAGCCAAGTGCATGGAAAAGAAAAAGGCCGCCAGCGAAGGCTGACGGCCTGGAGGCTTTACTTCACAAATCCTCCCGTCACCGGATAGGAGTAGATCTTGCCTTCGTTTGCCCGAATGCAGGCAATAATGACATACACCAGATTCACAACCGAGGCGAGACCGGCTCCCACACCGCCAATGAGACAGGTAATGACTCCAAGCGCGATACTGGCGACAATCATTCCGATCTGCCAGTACAGAGCCTGCATTGAGCTTTGCTTGATAAACTCTGACTCGTCTTTCTTGATCAGGTAAATAACCAGAGGCCCGATAAAACAGGTGAACAAACCAAGAAGATGAGCCACCAGACCCATCGTCTTCTCTTCCGGAGTGGGCTCCTGCGCAGGAGCCAGAGACTGACCACCAAGATCGTTCATGCTTGTCCTCCACGAGACCGCCGGAGCAGCCTCTGTGTTAGTGATGTGTAATAAACCAGCATTTTCTGGTAAGCCAGCACCTCACGCCGCTGCAAGAAGGAAGTCCGTTTCCCATGCGACTCTCTGAGGAAAGAATCCGTGACGTTTCCCGGAAAATGGCCGCCGACATGATCCGCGAGGGCACCGTTGCCGCCGATGTGGGTGAGCGCAACCTGGCCACCCTGGTGGCCCAGATCATCATCAATGACCTTCGGGCCGAAGACACGATCGACGAACTGACGCGCGAAAAACTCAGCCGCTACAAGCATGTCCCGCCTGCCGGAAGCGGCGAATACGATGCGCTGTTTTCAAAGGTCAAAGCCGAGATCGCCCGTGAAAAGGGTTACCCACTTTAGGGATCAGCCTGCGGAGACGACAACCCCTTCGCTCTTGTCCGCCTCCCGCAGCTGAACGTGCACAATCTCGTTTCCCGTCGTTTCCAGCTTCAGGCCCACATAGTCAGGCTGGATTGGATACTCCCTCCATCCGCGATCCACGAGCACGGCGAGTCGAATGCACCCCGGACGCCCGAAGTTGATAACCTCCTCCATCGCGGCACGTACGGTTCGTCCTGTAAACAGAACATCATCGACGATCACGAGGTTACAGTCCGTTACGTCGAAGTCGATTTCGGATCCATGAACCATCGGCTGCGGTCCGAGCGTGGAAAGATCATCTCGATAGAGCGTGATGTCCAGAGTGCCACTCCGCACAGGCGCTCCGTAGCACTCTTCCAGCATCCCGATCAACCGGTCCGCCAAAACAACACCCCGGGTGCGAATCCCAAGAATCGCCACTTCCTCCGAATTCGGAAACTCCGTCAGAACGGCATCGCGAATTCGCTCCAGGGCATCACGAACGGCGCTTTCGTCCATAACCTCGCGGACGGCGCCGCTCTCGGCAGTCGGTGTCATCAGGGGGCGGTTCTCCTCAGCGCTCGATGAGCGATATCGCGACGGAGGTGGACGTCCTCAAAAGTGACAACCTCCGCCATGCGGTATGCATCCTCGACCGCAGCCTGAAGAGTCGAAGCCCAGGCTGTCAATCCGAGCACTCTGCCTCCTGCGGTCAGCACGGTTCCGTTATCTCCCGCCCTGGTACCGGCGTGAAAAACAACCCGGTTGCCCGCCTCGAGCTGATCGAGGCCGTGAACCACCTTTCCCGTTTCATGGGAGCCGGGGTATCCGCCGGAAGCCAGCACGACACATGCGGCGTGATCCGGGCGAACGCCAACCCTGGCGTGAGCAAGTCTTCCTTCGCAGCACGCCATCATAATCTCCCCCAGGTCTCCGTCCAGCAGCGGCAGCACCACCTGAGTTTCCGGGTCACCAAAGCGACAATTAAATTCGAGGACCTTCAACCCGTCCCCCGTGATCATGAGTCCCGCGTAGAGGACGCCAACGTATGGCATTCCCCGCTTCGCCATTTCCTCCACCGCAGGGCGCAGAACTGTTCCGTAAGCTGAAGCCAGAATCTCTTCCGTCACAACCGGTGCCGGAGCATAGGTTCCCATGCCTCCCGTATTTGGCCCCTCGTCATTGTCAAGGGCGCGCTTGTGGTCCTGAGACGGAATCATCGGGTAAACGCTGGCACCATCGCAGAACGCCAGAATCGATGCCTCCTCCCCCACCAGGAATTCCTCCACCAGGACTCTGCGACTCGACTCGCCGAACCGGGCATCCTTGAGGTTCTCCGTCAGCGCCCGGATAAGTTCCTCTTCTGTTGTGCAGATGGCCACTCCCTTGCCTGCCGCAAGTCCGTCCGCTTTGACAACAACCGGCAAACCAAGACTTTTCGCGAAATCAAACGCCTTGTCGTATTCTTCGAAAGTGTCCGACTTCGCCGTGGGAATTCCCGCGGACTGCATAACGTCTTTTGCGAATGCCTTGCTGGCCTCGAGTTCCGCAGCCGCCTTGGTGGGGCCAAAGACCTTCAGGCCTCTCGCAGTGCAGGCGTCGGTGAGTCCGGCAGCCAAAGGAGCTTCCGGCCCGACAACAACCATGTCCGCTCGTTGTTCAACCGCGAATGCCGCCCAGTCGCCCATCGATTCCAATTCAACTCTCGGCACATCGGCTTCGCGAGCGATACCGGGATTGCCGTTCGGACAAATGATGTTCGACACACTCGCCGAACGCTTCAATCGCCAGGCAATCGCGTGCTCACGACCACCGTTTCCAACAAGCACAACTCTCACGCGATGTCTCCTTCAAGGTATCTCAACACGCAAATGCAGAGGTGCGGGACCGTTTTTCTTTCACAACACCATATCTGTGCGTCAGCGAGTTGAATCCAAAAAATCAATCACCAAACAATGCCTCATGCCCGCGCACCTTCCCATCAATGACACCATCCCGATAAACCTCCCGGCCCATGACCCATGTCCGCACCGCCCATCCTGTCAGTTCCGTGCCATGCCACGGACTCCAGCGGCACTTCGTTTCCTGCTGCTCGTTCAGGACCGTTGCCGTCTTGTTCAAATCCACCAGAACCAAATCCGCATCGAAGCCTTCACGAATCACACCCTTGTTCCGAACATTCCAGACCCGGGCGGGGTTCGTGCACATCCATGCCACAATCTGTTCGAGCGTAAACCGTCCACGGCTCACTTCGTTCAGCATCAGTGCCAGAGAATTCTCCACGGCCGGCAATCCACTTGGAGACTGAGGATAGGGCTTCTTCTTCTCCTCCAGTGTATGAGGAGCATGATCCGTCGCGATCACATCAATTTTTCCCTCCGCCAGTGCCTGCAGAAGTCCGGCGTTGTCCTCCGGATTCTTGATCGATGGATTCATTTGAACCAGCGAACCAAGGCGTTCATAATCGTTCACATTGAAGAAGAGATGATGCGGACACACCTCGCATGTCACATAGTCGCGAGCCGCTTCAATCACGGGAAGCTCCGCTGCAGTCGAAACATGCAGGACATGAAAATGATGTTTGTGGCGCATGGCCAGATTCGTGGCGCGCTTCGTCGCAACCAGAGCGGCCGCATGATCGCGAAGACGTGAATGGTCGGCAACACTTGTGAATTTTCCGATCGCTTCCCTGTTGGAGCGAATCGTCGACTCATCCTCGCAGTGGGAACAAATTGGGAGTGTCGTTTCAGCGAAAATGCGCTCGAGCGCCTCCTGGTCATCCACCAGAAGATTCCCGGTACTCGATCCGATGAAAATCTTGATGCCCGGCGTACGCGTGGCCGTTCTCAGTTCATCGATGTTTGTTGTCGTTGCGCCAATGTAGAAGCCGTAATTGACGAGGCACTTTCCCGCCGCCAGAGCAAGTTTCTCTTCAAGCCGTTCCTGTGTAATCACTTCCGGCTTTGTGTTGGGCATTTCCAGAAACGTGGTAATGCCACCTTTTGCGCATGCTCGTGTTGCATGCGCAAAATCCTCTTTGTGAGTCAGACCGGGCTCGCGGAAATGCACCTGATCGTCGACGACGCCTGGAATCAGGTGCAGCCCCTCCGCCTCCACCACCTCGTCCGCCTGCGCGGTAACCGCCGGATCGATCATCGCGATCCGGTTTCCATCGACGAGCACACTCGTCCTCGCGGTCTCATCAGGAAGAACCACGACTGCATTTTTGATCAGAGTTCGCATGAAACCTCCCGTCGGGAGGCCCCTCCTTGACGGCGCCCCGGGGCGGGGGTCAAGGTCACCCGTCCCAAGGAACGCCCCCATGACCGCTTCTCCCGCCGAATGGCCCTACCCTGTGAAGAACTTTACCTGCCACATGTGTGGAAACTGCTGCCGTGGAGATGGATATGTCGAACTGACGGCCAAAGACATCACCGCCATGGCAGCGCATTTTGGCATGAAAGAACCCGAATTCCTTGAGCGCTATTGTACCTACCACAAACCAACCCACAGCTGGCACCTTATCGATCAGGATGATGACCTTCAAACCTGCATTTTCCTGACGGATGACAACCGGTGTCGCGTTCATGGCGCAAAACCCGAGCAATGTGAGGGGTTTCCAACACGCTGGCGTTCGAGTAATATCGCGGAGTATTGTGCGGGCTGGCGTGCCATGGAAGGCCTTCCACCCTCCGATAAACGAACCATCTGACCGCCCGGCACACGTTTCGCCTCCCGGGTTGAAAAACCGTGAGGTCATCCCTGTGTCCCCCTTCAAACTCCTTCTCCTCTCCGCCATCACCCTGCTGGCGTATCCGACAGCCTCAGGAGCTGACTCCTTCAAGGGCGTGATTGTCTTCCATCAACCCGAAGCCAACGACCTCGAGGACACCTTTGTCTCGGAGTACCTGCCTGCCGTTCAGGAGGCTGCAAAATCTCTCGGCTATGAGACTCGTGCACTGGATGCGAGGGAGGGAGCACCCGCCGAGATCGGCATGACGCCTCTTCTCGTGTTTCAGAATCACCGGGGGCGCTCCATCTTCCAGGGCCGCTATGCGGATCCTGGCAAAGTCCGCCACTTTATTCTCACTTCCCGGCACGTCCCACAGGGAGACGCGCAGAAGGAACTGAACAATGTCGGCGTCTGGCGGGATGGCCGTATGCAGCAGATCGCCGAAATCAAGATCACACAGCTTGAAGGGACCCGGCCCGAGAGCTTCGATGAAACAACGTTTCACAAGACCGCACGGGAGGCGGTCAGTTCGGGTCTGTCCCGTTACGAAACAAAGGGGAGCGTGACTCCCGCTCGATCCGACCGCACTTTTTATTATGACTTTCACCCCTGGCGCGGTGAAGACGGAACTCTTTATGTTTCAAGCGCCATTTTCTCGCAATTCAACTGCCACGTGCCGGTCTGGAGGGACTACGAGGGCGGCGTTTCAGCGCCCTGGACAGACTGGCCCTCGGCATTCGAAGAGGCTGCCGCGAACCTCCAGGCGGAAGTTGTTCGTCTTCGTGGCGAGTCGGACCTGGGCGATGGTTACACTCCCGTGTCCGCGGAGACTTCGCCGGCTTCATGGAATGAACTGAATCTCGAAATTCCTGAACCTCCACAGGGAACGGCGAGCGCTGTCGGTGGGACGGTGGAAACAATGTCCTGGACCGTTGATGAATCCCTCTTCGAAACCGATCCTCCTGTTCAATTCAGCTTCATGGCTCCTCTGGACAACTATCAGGGTATCGCCAAAGAGGCCGAGGCCTCATTGATTCTCGATGACAATCGCTCTCTGGCAAACGCCTCCGGCTCCGTTCAAATCCCTGTGGACTCAATTACTCTCGGCGAGAGCGGACTCGACCTCACAGTGATTAATTCCATGTTGAAAGCCGGCTCCTTTCCAAAATCCTCCTTCGACCTTGAGGATCTCGGCGCACCGGCCGAACCTCTGGCTTTTGGCAAGTCTGTCATCGCGGAAGGCACCGGCACCTTTATGATGCGCGATCAATCCATCCCGCTCGGCGTCCGCACCGAGATCCTTCCCATTTTCAATGAAGCCGGAGAACCGCGACTGGATACAACAACATCCTTCTCGATCCGCCTGATGGACACATGGGCAATCGAGGGCCCTCCCGGTCCATCCCCTGCCAACGACACACTGGAGTTCCTTGTCCGGCTCACACTCAAGCCGGCCGAATCCTCACCCGCCGGGTAATCCGGTGCATTTCGGATACTGTTCGAGACTGCCGATCGAGTAACTTCCGCCGCAGGGGCAGACTGGAATACTCCCCATTTCCGCCGCCAGGGCGCTTCGCGAAACAGACCCCGTCGCGAATCCCGACTTCTGAGCCACCCGCTTCTTGGCACCGTTGATTCGCGCCAGATTCGACCGGCAGGCGGCAATACAATCGGAATCGGAGTGACGCCCCGACCCTCCCCCCACAACGCCTCTCGCGGTGTTAGTAACGCCTGACACCTTGTTCAACGTCTTCTGACGAGTGGAGCCGGGATTGATGATTCCCAATTTGATCGCGATCAGAACGCCACCAATGACCAGTACCATTCCCAGCACCTTGCGAATTGTAGCCATCGGTGACCTCGTTTCAAACCAGCCTTGACCACGGCGCCGGGCCTCCAAACCGTCATCCGGTTTCTCACGACCCGTTCATTCGCCATTCAGGTGAGTGCCCCTCGGAATTCCAAGCAGAAAGACCTCCCCATGGCAACCTACGAAAAACTGACGCCGCCCGACGGCGGCTCGAAAATCAGCATCGACTCAAAGGGAGCGCTTTCCGTTCCCGACGACCCCATTATCCCTCGTATCGAAGGGGATGGCACCGGACCCGACATCTCTTCAGCAATGACCCGTGTCGTTGACGCCGCGGTTGAAAAAACCTTCGGAGGCCGGAAGAGGATTGTCTGGTTCGACGTCTACGCCGGTGAGAAAGCCAACGAGGTATATGGCCCCAATACCTGGCTGCCGGAAGACACACTGACGGCAATCAAAGAATACCATGTGGCCATCAAAGGCCCGCTGACGACGCCTGTTGGCGGAGGCATCCGCAGCATCAACGTCGCCCTCCGTCAGCTTCTGGACCTCTATGCCTGCGTGCGCCCCGTTCGCTGGTTCCGCGGCGTACCCGCTCCCGTCCGCGAGCCGGGCAAACTCGACGTCGTGATCTTCCGCGAAAACACGGAAGATATCTACAAGGGCATTGAATTTGAACAGGGCACTCCCGAAGCCGACAAAATCATCGGCTACCTGAAGTCTGAATTCGGCAAGGAAGTGAACACGGACAGCGGTATTGGCATCAAACCCATCTCCGTTTCCGGCACGAAGCGTCTCGTCAGGATGGCCATCCAATACGCCATCGACAAGAACCGCCCCAGCGTCACGCTCGTGCACAAAGGCAACATCATGAAATTCACCGAAGGCGCCTTCGCGAAGTGGGGCTATGAACTTGCGAAGGAGGAATTCCGCGACAAAATCGTCACATGGGAAGAAGTGCAGAAGGATCACGGCGGCCGAAAACCGGAAGGCAAAATCCTCGTCCAGGACGTCATTGCCGATGCCATGTTCCAGCAGCTTCTCCTGCGCCCCGACGAGTACGGCGTTCTCGCCACCATGAACCTTAACGGCGACTACCTCTCCGATGCCTGCGCCGCTCAGGTGGGCGGCCTCGGTCTCGCACCGGGCGCCAACATCGGCAGGGATTATGCCCTCTTTGAAGCCACCCATGGCACAGCACCGAAGTATGCCGGAAAAGACATGGTGAACCCCGGCTCATTGATCCTCAGTGCCGTCATGATGCTCGAGCATCTTGGCTGGGACGAGGCGGCAAAGAAAGTCGTCACCGCCATGGAAGAGACGATCTCCGCAAAAACGGTTACATACGACCTTGAACGTCAGATGGAAGGCGCGACCAAAGTCTCAACCTCTGAGTTCGCTGCAAAGATGATCGAAAAAATGGGGTGATTGCCACACAGCCCTCGCAATTCTCCCAACCCCGCGTCTGTCACGCGGGGTTTCTTCATTTGAGCCAGGACGACTCGAACCCCAACTGACGAGTGGTTTCAGACATTACTTTTCTCTGTGTGGCTTTCCACAGGCGCACTGCCGCGAGCCATCTCGGAATCAACAAAAACAGACTTCCAGCGATGGCCCCCAGGATACGAAATTCCTCGCCGAACAACTCACCGAACGCATCCGTCGGCATCATTACCGCCACCAACATCAACACCGGGAGAGATGCCACGATGCCCGCAGTCATGAATCCCCCCTTTGCCTTTGTCTTCGGATCGATTTGGCATATCCTTGCGAGAATCGATGCATGCAAATACACCCCGCATGCAAAGTTGAGCGAGGCCGTCACAAGAAACGCAGACGCCAACACCAATCGCGATAACGATCCCACTTCCGGATAACCTCCAAATCCCATCAGCTTGAACAACAGATGAAGCGTGTAGGGCGGTGGCTTCATCGCGGGTTCGTGATAAAGTGCCGCCAGAAGTCCCGCGCCGGGCAGAAAGGCCATTGCGAAGGCCACCATGGAAAGTATCAGCACCGGACCGTGTAACGCCGCGAGGTAGTCTTTCTCACTCATCGGCGAGGCCAGCAGTTCCGGAAGGACAGGATCCGTATCGAAGGACCGGCGAATGGCCGCGCCAAGCGCTGGAGCACCAAACGCCGTCAGAATCCATACCAGATAGGTGAGCTCTCCAACCTTCGACAGGAAGACCTGCCAACCGGCAAGGAGCCCGACAACCCACGCCATCATCAACAACGGAGGCATGAATGCCAGATAGCGCAGCCGCGATGGAAACCGGCGGCGCAGTCCCGGCGGGCAAAACCCACTGAGCCTGGCCGCCAGCGGATTTCCCGTTTGGCCAAAGGACTCCCGGATTGAAAACGGCAAAGACGGAAAAGCGGCGCGAAGGAAACCTCGCGCACTCATCATTCGAACCTATGCCTGTTCTTCGTCGTCGTAGTCGCCCTCGTACTCTCCCTCGTCGCCGTATTCCTCCTCATCGCTCTCCATCAATTCCTCCACGGGAACACCTTCCGCCAGCGCCGTCTCAAGCTTGTCCAGCTCCTCCAGTGCCGCTTCCGGATCGACAATGATTTCACGGGGTTTGCTGCCCTTGAATTCGCCCACAACACCCATCTCCTCCAACATATCCATCAAGCGTCCGGCTCGAGCGAAACCAACCTTCAAACGGCGCTGCAACAACGACACGCTGGCCTTGCGGGATTCGAGAATCAGACGCGCGGCGGCGCGAACAAGCGCCTCATCGATTTCCTCGTCCCCCGCGCGGGCTGAACCGCCTTCATGGGGAATGAACATTCCCGCCGAAACCTTGCCCATCACCTTGTTTGTGCCACGAACCATACGATCCTGGGCGTCCAGATCGCTCATGTCCTGAACACCCATCATCCTCGCGAGTTCCTTCTGCTCCTTCTCGCTCAACTTCGGTTCGAATTCCTCAACGATGTACTGCACCGGCCGCTGGGAACGACAATGATCCGCGATGTGCTCAACTTCCTCGTCGCTGAGGAAAGCACCCTGAATGCGCACCGGTTTCGCCGCTCCCCCGCTGCTCAACAGCATGTCTCCCTTGCCGAGCAAAGCCTCGGCACCGTTGCTGTCGAGAATTGTTCGGGAGTCCACTTTCTGCGAAACCTGGAACGCGATACGGCTGGGGAAGTTGGCCTTGATAATACCCGTGATCACGTTCACCGAGGGACGCTGGGTCGCCAGAATCAGGTGAATACCAACGGCACGCGCCATTTGTGCAAGACGTTGAATCGACTCCTCAACCTCGGCCTTGGCCACGATCATGAGGTCCGCCAGCTCGTCCACAACAATCACAATGTAGGGCATCGGCTGAATGCTGCGGCCGACTGTTTTACGATGACCTTCCGGATTCTTCGCCAAACGGTTGTAACCGTCGATGTTTCGAACGCCGAACTCAACAAGCTGCTCGTAGCGTCGTTCCATTTCCTCCACCGCCCATTCAAGAGCGGAAGCCGCGCGTTTCGGCTCGCACACAACCGGCGCGATCAGATGAGGGATGTCACTGTAGACCGAAAGTTCAACACGCTTCGGGTCCACCATGATCATCTTCACATCATCCGGCGAACGCCGGTAAAGAAACGAACAGATGATCGTATTCAGACACACGGATTTACCGGCGCCCGTCGCACCGGCAATCAACAGGTGCGGCATGCGCGCGAGATCGGCAAAATGAGGCGAGCCGTCGATTGTCTTCCCGAGAGCAAACGCCAGTGCGCTCTTGTGCTCCCAGAAGTCCTCACAGGAAATCAGCTCTTTCAGATAAACGCCCTGCCGCTTCTTGTTGGGAACCTCGATCCCGACAGTGTTCTTGCCGGGAATCGGTGCAAGAATACGAACACTGAGAGCCTTCATGCCCATCGCAATGTCATGCTCAAGCCCGGTGATCCGGCTAACCTTGATGCCCGCTGCGGGACGATACTCGAACCGGGTCACCACGGGGCCCTGGTGAACCTCCACAACCTTGCCGTCGATGCCGAAATCCGCCAGAGTCTGCGACAGGGTCTGGCTCATTTCCATCATCTCTTCGCGCGTCATGCGTGCATCGATCTGAGGCGGATCCGCCAGGAACTCAATCTCCGGCATGTGATAGACGGCCGGAGAAACAGGCGGCTGTTCCGTGTCTTCAACAAGATCCAGTGGCTCTCCGTTCGGGCCATAGGGCCGCGTGTCAAAGTCCGCGTTGAAGAGCGGATCTCCCGTATCCGGATCCTCTTCCAGCTTTGAAGCCATACGCCGAAGCTGACGCGCCTCGGACTTGTCGAAAACCTCTTCAGGAGTTTCCTCCTCCTGCTTGTCGCTCCCCGCCGGCGTTCCCGTCTTCGGCCAGCGAGTCGGAAAGAGCTTTGCCAACCCCTGGCCAACATTTGCCGGATTCCCCTTCGTTATCGGCAGAGGGGCCGAGTTGTCCGTGAAAACAATGTCATCATTCTCTTCTTCCGTGCCCTCCTCCTCAAGCTCCCCGTCTTCCTCAAACTCCGCCTCCCGCTCTTCAGAGGCTTCGTCCTCATACTCGTAGCCCTCATCCTCCTCAGGCATTTCAATTTCATCGGACTCATCGATGGTCTCGATATCCTCTTCTTCGAGGAAGTCATCCTCGAGAACAGCACCGCGGCGGTCGTGGCGCACCTTGATGCGACTTTGGATCCTTCGCTCCCACTCATGAACTTCAAGAGCGCGAGCTGCCGCCGCCACATCATCGTCCACAGGATCTTCCCAACCTCCGTCATCCACACCCTTCAGAAGAGTTGCCCGCTGTTCGCCCCGCGAGCGGCGGTCTCCCCAGCCACGAAAAACGCGAACAAACAACCCCGGACGGGCTTTCTGCACTGAATCTGAAGGCTCCACCTTCGTTTTCTTCGTGGAAACCGGTGCCGGAGTTTCATCTTCCGAGCCGATTTCCGGTTCCTTGTCCTGCTCAAAAGTCGTACTGCGCCAACGCGGCATTGTGCTCCCGGCGAGATTCTTGAGACCGCGTCCTGTTGTCAGAACGAGACCGACAACCATCAGTCCCGAGAGAATCAGACCCGCTCCCACGTCTCCAAACTGACCAACCAGGCGCAGGCCGTCCCATTCCACAAAGAACGCGCCGAGCGCTCCGGCCCTGGCCATGACACTCTCCCGCAGGTCCGGCTGATCGGCTCCGGGAATCGCCAACAGTCCGGTTGCCGCTCCCAAAACGATAAAGATCCCGGCAAGCCGGGATGGAGACCAGTATCGTGTCTTGCCCAGGAAGAGAGAAACGCCAAACCAGCCAACAGCCAGCGGAATTGTAAAGGAAAGAGCCTTGCCCAGTATGAATGTCAGAGCCGTCTCAATCCAGTTCCCCACGGCTCCGACACGGGGGTTCCCGTGACCGCCAAAAACAAGACTCAGAAGCGTAAAAAGCGCAGCGAGGACCAACAGCGTGGCGGCAACCTCACGGCCGACTTCGCCAGTCATCGCAGACCGCGGCCGCTCAGAGGCAGCAGCGGGAACCGGAAGTCGGGCGGTGGATGTTCGAGCCGGCATATCTAACCTCAACAAACTCAGAATGACATAGCCTGACCGCCAGAATCTCGAGACTGCCGGAACAACGGCAAGAAAAGAATTCAACGGACTTTACAGGGAGAGCGCCCTGGCTTCTTGTCAAATCAGGAGTTAGCTGGGGACAGTTCAGACTCGCGCCGGAAGCTTGACGACCCAACCAAAGCTCGCACAGCGAGTTGGCCGACTTTTCGGCGAGTTATTCACAACATCGTTTTCGGTTGCAGCAAAGCGTCTCGGGATATCCCATCCGAACTCAGCAGGCGTCCTGATTCAGGGAAAAGCCTTGCAGTTGCGTTCAATCTGCACGTGACAATTGATCAGCCCCTCGGAGCGCAAACAGCCTGCAGAAGGTGACTTCAGTCGTTATCCCGCTCACACTCAGCGCGGCTGATATCACCTCCGAAACTGAGGTCTCATGAACGAAGCGACAGAACCTTCAGTCGAAACTGCATCTCCGGACCCGGGAACGCCCCGGGCGGCAGGTCTTGTGGCAAACGATTCCGCACCGGGTGATTCAAACGGCCACCATGTAGTAAACGGAAACGGCAACGGCATCGCCTCTCCCCAAGCGGCTCCAATCTTTCGCAAGGCGGTCAACTTCACGCGCCACCGCGAAATGATGGATATGGGGATTTATCCGTATTTCCGATGCATCGATTCACCCCAGGACACAGTTGTCACAATAGACGGCAACAAGATGCTGATGTTGGGTTCCAACTCTTACATGGGCCTGACAAACGATCCTCGCGTGAAGGAAGCCGCGGAAGAAGCCCTCCGCAAGTACGGCACAGGCTGCGCAGGCTCGCGGTTTCTGAACGGCACGCTTGATATTCACATCGAACTTGAAAGCGAGATTGCCGAGTTCATGGGAACCGAGTCGGCACTCGCTTTTACAACAGGCTTCCAGGCCAACCTCGGAGTGATTTCCGCTCTTGTCGGAAAAGACGACCTGGTTTTCATCGATCGGGCGGACCACGCATCAATAGTCGACGGGTGCCGCCTTGGCTTTGGCAGAATTCTGAAATTCCGCCACGACAACATGGAACAGCTGGAACGCCTGCTCGAGGCCAACGCCGAGACTCCCGGCAAGCTTCTCGTCGTCGACGGCGTTTACTCCATGGAAGGTGACATTGCAAATCTGCCGCGAATAGTCGAACTTGCACGCAAATACGAGGTCGGAATCATTGTCGATGATGCCCATGGGGTGGGTGTCCTCGGCCCCCACGGAAACGGAACCGCAGCCCACTTTGGATTACAGAGTGAAGTTGAACTTGTCGTCGGAACTTTCTCAAAGTCCCTTGCTTCCATCGGCGGATTCGCGGCGGGAAGCACTGCCGTCATTGACTATCTGAAGCACCACGCCCGTGCGTTGATTTTTTCCGCCTCCATCGCACCTCCATGTGTGGCGGCGGCTCGTAAAGCCATGGAGATTATTCGCAATGAACCGGAACGCATCGAGGCTCTCTGGCGAAACACCCGCTTCATGCAAAACGGTCTGACATCTCTTGGTTTTGATATTGGCGCCTCGGAAACCCCCATCATTCCCGTACTGATTGGCGATATGATCCAGTGCTTTAAATTCTGGCGCGCCCTGCATGAGGCGGGCATCTTCGTTAACCCTGTCGTTCCTCCCGCGACCGCACCAAACCAGACCCTGATCCGTATCAGTGTCATGGCCACGCACACTGAAGACCAGCTGGCCGGTGCATTGGAAGCCATGGAAAAGATCGGGCGCGAACTCGGCATGATCTGACAAACTCCTCAACACCTTGGGAAGTCTTTTTAAGGGCGGCGCCGCAAGGTGCCGCCCTGATCGCTTGTTGCCCTCCCTGCGCACCTGCCGGGTCATAGTCGCTGCATCCTTTGCAGGGAGTCGTCCATCCTTGATCCGCTACTTGTTTCGTGCCGCCCTGGTCCTGGCAACCCTGTCGGCCATCCTGACGGGATGTTCCCGCGGCACGGGATTGACACACTCACCAGGGGGGCCGGAAACGTGGAAAACCGGAACAACACTCCCTTCAGAGCCCTTCTCCTATACAAGCCCGAGACGTGTCGAAAGCCACAGAGATCATGTCCGGACAGTTCTTGCTGCAAGACAACGTATTCATCCTCTTGAAACCGAAGCCTGGCTTTTCGCGGTACCGCCGGGTGAACTGAAGCTGGAATTCAACTCAGTTGGAATGCGCAACACGTCCACGTTCGAACTTGTAACGCTCGACGATCCTTTTCTTCTCAATCGACTCATCGGGACAATAAAGCGAAACCGAGCCTTTGAACTGGAGGAGCTCGGAATCATGCGGCGCGTTCGACTTGCCGCCCTGCGCATCGACCAATCACGCCGCTTCTCGTGGGACGACCGGCAATGGACCCTTGAGACAATGGACGTGAACATTCGATTCCCTGAATGGACGACTCAAACAGTCACTGATCCTGCATTTCTCGACGCAGAGTCGGGTATTCGCCGTATTCTCGATCGGAGTATCGCCAATCCCGACGGATTGTTCCTGTATGCACAGGCGGGCAAATCCGGAAAGGCCAAAGCCCCTTCGTGGCAACCTCTCCCGGAAAATTCACCAGGCCTGCCCTGGATCAAGATACCTTTGGAAGAAGAAGGCCTGTACGTGATCGACGGACGCTGGCTGTCGAACGCCGGCATCGACCCGGCGGGCCTCCGGCCGGCGGAACTCGCCATCTACTCCCGCGGGGAACGGATCGCGGGAATTCCACTTGGCGCAACCGACGCGACCTTCGCGACCGGAGCACGTCTTGTTTTTCCCGCTGTTGGGAGCGACTCCCCCGAAACGGCAACACGATACTACTACGTCGGCCGCGCTCTTGAACCGGCCCGTAACTCCCTCTCAGAGGCTCCTGTCTGGAACGACACCGCCGCCCCGGCCCTTCAAACATACAACCGGACGTGGCGAATAGAACAGGACAACAGCCTGCAGACACGAGTGGGTAACTTCCTCAGTATCCGGCAAATGGAATGGGTTTGGAAACAGGTGACGGCGGAGTTGCCGGCCACACTCAACTTCGACTGTCCCGGACTTGTGAATCCCACCCCATCGATGAAGGGGCGCTTATTCTTCTACGTTGGAGGACCAGGATCGATCGCGCCCGTTGAATACTCCATTGAATTGAACGGTTCCACACTTGTTGAGGGCCAGAGACTCACGAGAAACGCCGATCCTGTCGAGTTTGAGATTCCCGCAAATCTGGCCCGGCTGACCGGAAACCGGCTGACTTTCAAACTCACACAAAGTGGAAGACCAATCCAATTCCTTTGGGTCGATGCTCTCGAGTTCACGGGGCCAAGTCTGTTGCGCGCAAAAGACGGTCAACATCTCGCGATACTCGCCGACTCCGGACTCTCCGCCGGACAATATGTCTTTGAAGGCGTCGGATTTCGTCCTTACCGCGTGATCGCCCTTGATGTCTCGAACCCCGAATCACCGGAACGACTTCCCATATCCGTTGAAAATGATGTTGTACGCGTTCAGGCACAGGCAACCACAGCAACAAGGCTGCGCATTATCGAAGCCGACATGATTCGCCGCGCGCCGGCCGGACTCGAATCGACATGGAGAGACTGGCGCTCCGTCCGGCAAAGCGCCGACTTGATCGTCCTTCATCATTCGCTTTTTACCACTCAGGCGCAACTTGTCGCAGACATGCATGCGGAGAACGGGACCGAAGTTCTAACCGTTCCAGTCGACTCGCTCTACGAGGCCTACAGCAACGGGGAGACATCCAGCGACGCCATACGGGATTTCCTGCGGGATTCCGTGAATTACTGGGAAGGCAGGCGGCCGTCATATGCACTCCTTGTTGGCGACTGCACAAGCGACGGGCGTGGCGTGGCACGCAACGGCATCATCAACTATGTGCCGACTCGAACCCTGTTGAAGAAGAGAGGATCGGCAACAGACGAATTCGCGGGCGACGCATGGTATACATGGCTGAACGGCGATGACGAGATCGCGGACATCATCATTGGAAGGCTTTCCGTGGCAAACCGCCAGGATGCGGACACGGTAACAAGGAAACTTCTCGACTACGCTGAACAAAACGCCTCGCTGTGGGCACAGCGCGTCTTCGCCGTGACGGACTCCAGAGAGTTTGCCACCATCGGTACGTCACTCATGCACGAGTCCGTCAACCGCCACGCAAAAGCCCGGCTCGTCTCCACCGTCCACTATCCCTGGGAAGACAATTTCTATCTCCCTTCCGAGTATCTGGTCGGTGAAGAAGCCAAGGTTTCGCCGGTCGTAACGGGTCTCATCGAAGAGGAGATCAACGAGGGAGCCGGACTGGTATTGTGGATGGGACACGGTTCGCCGAACCTTTGGTCGAATCAGCGCCTGTGGTTTGGCGGTGACACCCCGAACAGCGACAATCTCCGCCTGCGCAACGCAAACCGTCTTCCCTTCGTTGCATCCTTCACGTGCAACAATGGAGCGATCGACTACCCTGTCCCGCGCTGGAATATCAGTATTATTGAAGACATGATGCGGGTCAGCGAGGGAGGAATCATCGGTGGCTTCATTCCAAGCGGGCCGGGTTTTCCAAACTCCCATGCATACATCGCGGACCCACTGTTGCGCGTTGCCACTTCAGACGCCCGAGAGAGCTTCGGTGTCATGTCCGAACTGGCCCGGCTCTCCTTCCAGGCGCACAAGGGTCCGGACGAACATTCAAGAATGTATCTGTTACTGGGCGATCCCATGCTCTCATTTCCTCCACTCGCTCTTGAGCCTGCCCTCAGCGTTTCGCCCGCGCTGATCGAAACGCGTCAGAGCGAAATCACGGTGGAAGTTGAACTCTCCGACATCACGCCTCGAGGTACAATGCGCTGTGCACTTGTCGACCCGTTCGGCCATGTTGTGGCTGAACGGGAAATCACCGATCGCCGAACCAGTCTCCATGGCAGCTTTTCTCCTGCCGACGATTTTCTGGATCTTGTTGTTGATGGAAAAACCGAAGATGGAAGCCCCCTCTTCGCACGCCACAGGATGCCGCGACAAAACGCCGCCTTGTCGATAACAACCGCTGAGGAAGAGCGAAACGAGGACGGCACGCGAGCACTGGCCGTGGTCATCGGAAACGAAAATGAAGAACCCGCCAGAGCGGTACTTGAACTCACCCTGTCTGATGAAGAAGCCACTGAACTCGAGCACACCATGGAAATTGCCCCTCGGGGAACCGAAGCCGTTTCCTTCCCGTTACCAGACGTTTCGTCCCCGACCCGCTGGACACTCAGGCTTGCCGCGGAAAACAAGCTGCCCACAAACCACGGCATGCTGCGGCAGGGGTTACTCGTGCCATCCGGCACCACAGAAGGAGTGGATCTCTTCGTTGAAGCGAATGCCACCCAATGGCATGCGATGCATGACGAGGCACGACAGGGAATTGCCGTACCGGTTGGAAACTCCGGTTCTCTCCCGGCAAGCGCCACTCTTGAATGGAAACTCACAGCGGACGGCTCGGTTATGGAATCAGGCACTGCAAACATCTCCGCCGTTCAACCAGGCGGCGTTATCTGGGCAACTGTTCGGCCACAAACCGGTCTACAGAAATCCAGAGACCTGCACCTCCGGATTGTAACTCGGACTTCCGGTGAAGATGTGAACGATGCAAACGATTCAGCAAGAGTCGCCATCGACCACGGAGACTTTCCCGACCTTGAGATTGTGAGCGACTCCATCACCGTGAGCCCGAACCATCTCGCGGAAGGAGCCACGGTTTTTATCGAAGGCCTCGTGCGAAACCAGGGTGGCAATCAGTCCTGGCCTGTTGAGATCTCCATGCACTCAACGGAGAACGACCAGCCACTCAAGAGCTTCGCGGGACAGCCTCAATCGAACATTCCGGCCCTGTCACCGGGCGAAACCTGGCCTTTCCGTGTCCGCTGGGATCCTTTCAACAACCTGCAAACGGAAACCGTCAGACTTTCCCTGGACCACCGCAAAACGGCACTCGACCTTAACCGGTCGAACGGCATTCTGGATGTTTCCGTCGATATCAGATCCAAATGGAAACTCGTTCCCCTTGGCACACGTATTGAACCGGGTTCACAGAGTCACGTTCGCCTGATCGCGGGGATTGAAAACGCGGGCGAGACAGACGCCCGTCGCGTCGTGATCACGTTCTACGGTGACACGGAGCAAATCGAGGAAAACCTTCTTGGTGAGGAGCTTGTTGAACTCATCCCTGCGGGAGAACGCATCGAGGTTCCCTTTGAATGGGACGTTCGAAACCAGGACCTTCAGCAAAAGCGCGCACCAAGCTTCTCCATCGCGATCAAGGGAAGCTTGCAGCGCACATCTTCGGTGACAGAGTAATGTCGCGCCCCGCTGCGATACTGTTTGCTATCGCGCTGTCCGCCTGCCGGACCGGCCCTGTCATTCCGGTGGAACCTCCTCCTCCGCGCCTTGATATGCGCTCATTCATGCAGAGCAAATGGCTCCCGGCGGAAGAGCTGACAGCGCTCACTGAAAACGAAATGCTCCTTGCCGCATGGTCCGATTCCCAGCGGGCTGACGGGACCACGGCAGTGTTTCTTCCAATCCGCCGCAACGATGGCACTGTCCTCGAAAAACAGCGGAGTGTAACAGCCGCCAATGCCTTTCAAAACGCCGGAATGCAGTCCGTGCTCGTCGTCCCGCTCTTCCTCGGCACTCCCCGGACAGCGGAAGAATCGCCCGTTCGCTTGTCAGGATCCCCGTGGGATGGTTCCTGCCCGCGAATATCTCCCACAAGCACCCGAGTCCGTGCTAATAACCTCCGGCTCCTCAGAGAAATTGCGGACAAACCCATGGATGCACTCTGCATCAGCCACGCTGGTTTTCCCTCAATCGATACGGACTTCAACAACACGACCCGTTTCGCATTCGAAAGTTTCCTCGGCAAAGCCATCCCCGACTGGCCGGACTCTGTAGCCTCCCTGGACAAAGACGGAGATCTCCTTCGCGGGCCACTGTGGGACCGATGGATTTTCTGGCGAGCAGCCTTCCTTGCAAACCATCTCGTTTCATGCCGGAAAGCGTTTGATGAAGCGCGCCTCAATGCAGGACTCGAAGCCGTCCCTGTCATACTCATGGTCAACGGCTATTATTCCCTGCATACGCACGAGTCCCTCAACTGGGCGACAGCCTCCGCTCTGCGCCAGTCCCGATTCCCTAACGCGCCCTCCAACTATAACATCACCGCAATCGGCGACCGGTTTGATGCACTCCTCCTGGAATGCTTCGCCCCGTTACCACGAGAAGCTGATGCAACGGCATCCGGCTACGAAGCATGGTCCTCCGTGCGCGGAGCAGTTCGAGCCGCGGAAAAACTCACGGGCGACATGCAACTTCTCGTGGCGATCTCCAGAGAAGCCTACTCCGGACCTGATGGTATGCTGAACAACGAAGAGGAACTCTTCTTGAATGAAACACTGTCCGTCCTGGAAAGTCCGGACATTGGAGTGCTGATGATCGACTAGTCGTCGTCGTGTTCGTCCGACGGATCTTTGGGTCCAACCGGAACCGTTTTGATTTCCTTGCCCGGCTTGAACGTCACAACCTTGTGCGCCGGAATGGGGTAAGTCTTCTTGTTCTTGGGGTTACGTCCAATACGGGCTTTACGCTGCTTGACCTGAAAAACACCAAAGTCACGAATCTCGAGCCGCCCGTGCTTAACGATGATTTCCTTCATCGACTCAACAACCTGGTCGACGATCAGAAGTGCATCCTTGTCCTTTATCTGCTGGTGCTCGTTGCTCAAACCTTCGGCGATTCGCTTGACGATATCCGCTTTGATCATCGGTCGGTTCCAGGGCCGGGAATCTGAATTTGCTGGAGATATGCCCCGTGGTCCCGACTGCCGCAAGGGTTTTCCGTGACCTTCAGGACCCTCGCGAGCCGCCTCCACCGCCGCCTCGGTGACCCTTGGGCGGCCGGTCCGTCCCCCTCAACGCCCTCCCCATCTCCTCCGGCATCGGCTCCACGAAGGTCATCCAGCGGGTATTCCTTCCAGGATGGCGAAATTTCAGGCGGGTTGCATGAAGCATCATCCGCCCCGGAGTGCGCTTGCCGGCCTTCTTTGGATCCTCTCGAAGCCCTCTTGCGATCTTCCAGTAGACCGGATCGCCGATGACTGGATGTCCCGCCTCGGCACAGTGAATGCGAATTTGATGAGTCCGCCCGGTCTCCAGCCGCAGCTCCAGCAACGACCGGCCGCGGCCCCGCTCCATCACCCGGAAATGAGTGACCGCCTCCTTCGCACCGCGCGGTGCCTCCTCCTCTGAATCCGCCACCGAGCAACGAAACCCGTGCTCGTTGATGCCGAGCCAGGACCGCCACGTCCCCTTTGCCTCCCGCGGGACGCCACGGACCACCGCCAGGTAGGTCCGCTCCATCAGACGGGAGGCCGCCTGCTTTTGCAGAGTCCGGGCGGCGGGCAGAGTTTTGGCAAGCACCATGACTCCACTCGTCCCCCTGTCCAGACGGTGCACCAGCACAGGATTGACAATGGGTTGCTTGCGAGCCTTCCAGTAGTGCTTCAGCAACTCCACCAACGGCGGTTCCCTGCCCCCTTTCTCCTCCTCCGTCGGCTGCACCACAACGCCCGCGGATTTCGCAACGACCACAAATCCCGGCTCATCCTGCAGCACCTTCATGCGCGAAAGCAGAGGCGCCTTTCGCGGCCGGCCCTCTCCCTTCACACCGTGCCGAAGATCGATCTCAATCTCATCTTCCGGGCCGACTTCAAGATCGAAATCCGTCGCAACCTCACCGTTGACTCTCACCAGCCCGTTCCCGAGCGCCATCATGGCCTGGCGGGATGAAAGCCCCGGAAGAAGCTTTTCCAGACCGGGCTTCAGCCGGATCTGTTCGGAAACCGATCCGGCGCTGAAAGTGTGTCGCTTGAGAGGTGCGGTTGTCATTTGTGCGACGCAATGATGGCAAGACTTCGCCGCGGAACAAGCACCGTTTCATTGGCTTTTTCCAAACGCAGAGCCGCGGGAGAAGCCTCAAGATCAAAGGCGAAGAAGCGTCCCCCGGAAAAAGGCGGACTGAATTCCATATCGCCTTCCTGTGGATTGATCAGTACCGCGCAGCGGGCCCAACTCTCGTTGGCAAGATCTCGGCCGTCCAGTGTGAATGCGATACAGGTGGAGTTCCCGGAATCGAAAAAGGCAAGTCGCTTCCGCACATCCTCCGCCTTCCTGAGGCGAAACACGGGATGCTGCCGCCGGATCGCAATCAACCCCTGAACGTAGTTGAAAACATCCATGTGCCGGCGCTTGAAGTCCCAGTCCACCGCATTGATCTCGTCACCTGAATCATAGCTGTTGTGATTGCCGCTCTTTGTTCTGAGAAACTCGCAGCCTCCGTGTAAAACGATGCCACCCTGCGAGATCATGAGAATTGCCATCGCAAGACACTGCATGCGAATGCGCTCCTCCTCCGGCTCCCCGGAGGAAAGTGCGATCTTGTCCCAGAGTGTCAGGTTATCGTGACAGGCCAGGTAGTTGATTGAATCCTCCGGTGAACTCGCCCAATCGTCCACCGATCCCGCAATACCCCGCATTGTCTCCCAACGCCGGCTTCCGTTCTGAGCATAACCACCCCAGACACCATCCGGCTCTCCCTTGACGGCGTTGCGAAAGTGATCGTTGAATGCCGCGATTCCCGACCCTGCCACTCGATTCTTGTCCGTCGGGTGAGGCAAACCGCATTGTGCGGCAATCCACGGCTCTCCATAAAGCAAAACCCGGGGTTCGATTTCTCTGAGCTCATCTCTGATTGCGCACAGTGTTTCAAAATCCATCAGGCCCATCAGATCGAAACGAAAGCCGTCGATCCCGAACTCCGTCATCCAGTAGCGGCATGAATCGATAATGAACCGCCGTGCCATCAGCGCCTCGGACTTGACTTCGTTTCCCGTTCCCGAACCGTTCCAGACCTTGCCTTCAATGTTCCGCCGCAGGTAGTACTCCGGAGTTACCCGCTCGAATGTATTCTGCAAACCGGTATGATTATACACGACGTCCATGATCACGCCGATTCCCGCCTCGTGAAAGGCATCGACCATCGCGCGGAACTCCGTAACACGCTCCCGCCCGTTCACCTTCGTCGCGTACCACCCCTCCGGCGAATTAAAGAACGCCGTCATGTAGCCCCAGTTGTATTCCGGATCTTCTTCGTTGTTGTCAAAATCCTGACAGGGCATGAGCTGAACATGCGTGACACCCAGTTCCTGCAGATGAGCCAGCCCCGTCCTGACCGACTCATCCTGCGGCATGGACGTGGTTGATTCCGCCAGACCCGCATACTTGCCTCCGGCCACCACACCGGATGACTCGTGGATCGTCATATCGCGAACACTGATCTCGGCAACAACCGCGTCCACAAGAGACTCCGGCAAACCGGGCCGTCGGACCGCTCTGCCGAGAGGTGCGGTTATGAGACTCCACCGTTCAGATCCGATCGTGTTTTTGGCGTACGGATCCGTTACCCATCCCGAGTCGTGACCCCACTGTGTACGAACCCGAAGGGAATAACAACTCCCTTCAAGATCGCGGCGTTCCTTTCCCTCCCAGACACCACGGCCCCTGTTCCTGAGCATCACGACTCTCGAGGGTTCATGCCGCTCCTCATCCGCGTCGCGGATTCCAACGGCCACCTCCACGGCCTGCGGTGAAAACACGCGAAACGTCGTTGAGTCCTTTGTGTAAAGAGCGCCGAGCTCATCGCAGGTGCCGAACAGATCAGCTCGATACTGCAGCGTTCCCGCCCGAACCGGGGCGGAACGAAAACAATCCGCCTGCATCACAACACGGCCGGCAAGAGACTTCAGAGCCCGTTCAAGTTTCACCTCCAGCAATCGTGTCCTGCCTCTCACAACGGAGAGCGGCGTCACCCTCTCCGCATGAATCGTTTCCGCGTTGTTTCGAACCGCGCGATAGTGCCGTTGATCCAGCGCCGAGACCTCGACAATACGGGACAACAGCAACCGAACTGTATCCCAGTCATCCAGCCATGCCGCCTTGATAGCGGGAGATATGTCCGGAGGTTCACTGTAGACTTCATCATCATCCTGGAGAAGCCAGACCTCATAGCCCATGTCCGGCGACCAGATCCGATCGTTCCCGTCCTTGAACTCCCAGGAGCGCCGGATTCGCGGAACCATTCCGATACCTTGTGCCTCCCTCGCACCTTCTCCATAGCGTCCAACCTCGACGATGAAATAAACGCCGAACCGGCTCTCCCCCGCCGCCAGCATCTCCGGAGTCTCCGGATTGCGGCGATGAGACTCATCCCAGGTCCAGAGGCTCGCATCCCGATAGTTGCCATCCCACCGGTGATAGTTAACGCGCAGAAACCTTTGCGAAGTCTGCAACCTCGTCTTCGAACGCTTGTTGAAATGCACTTCGTGGATCATTGGCGTATCGACATCGCTTCCCTTCAGCCGAGACTCATGGCAATAAGCCCCATCAGGCAATGCAGAACCGCGCGGCAAAACGGACTCTCAGTCCAGTCGATTGAGCACCTGGTCCAGGAGTGTGCTCCCTTGACCTCGTCCGGCGCGGGGGCGAAGCATTTTGGTTTCGAGCCACGGCCCGCGAGGTCCAAATGAGCAAAAAGTCAAAAAAAACGGGTCTGGAGGCGGACCTGACAAGGCTTGAGAAGATTGCGGACCAACTCGAGAGCGGTGAGACAAACCTCGAAGCCTCCATTGAGTTATATGAAGAAGGTCGAAAACTCGGAGCCAGGTGCCTCCAGGGACTGGCAGAGCTGGAAGCACGCGTGAAGCTGGTTATTGAGCAAACAGACGGATCACTGAAAACAAAAGATTTCGATGAAGAACCCGACAGCCGGACCAACTGACATTCAGGCCCGGGATTTGCACTGCCAGCCCCCCGATACCAGCATTCGCTCTCCAGGAATCACTGACTGAAAGGCCGATCCAACCAATGGCCAACTCCAAGGCCGAGTCCCTGCACTCCTTCAACATCCCCGCCCCCGTTTCCGCCAGCGAAGCGGACAAGCATGCCCCACGCCCCGTCCTTCCGGGAATTCGCTCCGCGGCGGACGTGAGGGGACTTTCAATCCCCGAACTGGAGCAGCTCGCTCATGAGGTCCGCCGCCGTATCATCGAAGTCATTGCAAAAAAAGGTGGGCACTTCGGAGCACCCCTCGGCGCTGTCGACCTGGCCGTGGCTCTCTTGAATCAGCTGGATGTTCCCGAAGACAGAGTTGTTTGGGACGTCGGCCACCAGGCCTATGCATGGAAAATTCTGACGGGACGCAACGACCGGTTCGACACCATTCGCCAGTACGGCGGACTCTCCGGGTTTCTCAAACGGGAAGAGAGCGACTGTGACCCCTTCGGAGCGGGCCATGCATCCACCTCCATATCAGCAGCCCTCGGTTTCGCCCTGGCCCGCGACCAGCAACGCCAGTCTCACCGCGTCGCCGCCGTGATTGGCGACGGCGCAATGACGGGAGGCATGGCCTACGAAGCCCTCAACAACGCGGGGCTTCGCAAAACCCGCATGATGATGATTCTCAACGACAACGAACTTTCCATCAGCGAAAACGTCTGGGTCGTCCACCGCATGTTCCGCAAAGCGGTCACCCATCCCATTTACGCCCGATTTCGCAAGGAACTTGTCGAACGCATAAAGAAGTACAGTCCGGACACATTCGTTGATTACGCACACCGTGCCGAAGAGGCCATCAAGGGTCTCATCGTGCCGGGACTGTTCTTCGAGGAACTCGGTTTTCGTTACATCGGACCGATCGACGGTCATAACATGAACTCGCTCGTCGAAACACTCGAGCGAACCAAAGACCTCGACGGACCCATCTGCCTTCACGTGATCACTCAAAAAGGCAAGGGATACAAGTTCGCCGAAGACAACCCGATCAAATACCACGCCGCCGCCGACATGAAAATTGAAACCGGTGTGATGAAAAAAAAATCCGGTCCGCCGGCATTCACAAAGGTCTTCGGCAAAACACTCGTTCGCATCGCCGAAACCAATGACAAGGTCGTGGGCATCACCGCCGCGATGGACTCCGGCACCGGTCTTGACGTGTTCTGCAAAGCCTTTCCGGATCGATTCTACGACGTCGGCATCGCCGAGGAGTGTGCGGTTACAATGGCCGCCGCAATGGCGGCGGAGGGAATTCGTCCCGTTTGCGCCATCTATTCGACATTCCTGCAGCGCGCCTTCGATCAGGTCATCCACGACGCCTGCACCCAGAAACTCCCCGTGTTTTTCGTTATGGACCGCGGAGGTCTTGTGGGAGCCGACGGACCCACACATCACGGCGTGTTCGACCTTTCCTATCTTCGTATCATTCCCAATATGGTACTCATGGCTCCGAAAGACGAGCAGGAGCTCCAGGACATGATTCTGACGGGTGTCAACTACACGGATGGTCCCATCGCGGTCCGTTATCCGCGAGGAAGTGGAACCGGTCTGAACACGGATCGTGATCCTGTTGAAGTCCCCATTGGAAAGGGCGAAACCCTCCGTCAGGGTGAACGCGTTGCACTCATCGGTATCGGCAAGATGGTCGGCGTCATGCGAGAGGCCGCCGTAATACTTGAAGACCAGCTCGGGCACCCTGTTACAGTCGTCAACGCCCGGTTCGTCAAACCGCTGGACACCGAACTGCTCCTGAACGTGGCGGAGAACCACGAATTTCTCTTCACCGCCGAAGACAACGTTCTGGCGGGAGGCTTCGGCTCCGCCGTGAATGAGTTGTTTGCGGAGCACGACTCTGTCAAACGCGTAACTCCCTTCGGAATTCCCGACCGGTTTGTCGATCACGGCTCGCCCGATCAGTTGCTGGAGGAACTGGGCCTGACAGCAACACAGATTGCGGAATCTGTCCGGAAAGCCGTTGCACGCTCCGATTAAGCCTCCCATCCTGCCGCCCCGTTCAGCTCAGCCGGGCGGGGAGGCGCGGACTTATGAGTGCAAAGGATCGTAACAACATTCGAGGCACGATCCTCGTCGTCGATGACGAGGAAAACATGGCCAAGATCCTGAACAAGGTTTTGACCATGGAGGGCTTTCACGTAACCACATTCAACAATCCGGTGATGGCTCTCGATTTTCTGCGCCAGACGCCAACCGACGTTGTGCTCAGTGACATTCGCATGCCTGAAATGTCAGGACGCGATTTCCTGATTCAACTGAAGGAGGATCACCTTCCCTCGGAAGTCATCATGATGACCGCCCATGGTACCATCGAGGGAGCCATCGATTGCGTGAAACAGGGCGCGTACAACTACATCACCAAGCCCTTCAAGACCGACGAACTTCTCGTTACTCTCAACAATGCACTCGAACACAAGCGGCTCAAGGATGTGAACACCGCCCTCAGCGATGCATGGAACAAGATCCCTGACGACCTGAGCAGCGAAAAAACCGAACGCGGCCTCATTGGCGACTCACCGGCCATGCAACGCGTGCGCGACCTGATCGACCGCGTGGCTCCCTCTCAGAGTCCCGTTCTCATTACCGGCGAGTCCGGAACCGGCAAGGAACTTGTCGCCCGTGCAATCCATTCCAACAGCGCCCGAAACAAAGGCCGTTTCGTTGCCATCAACTGTGCATCGATTCCCGAAACACTCATCGAGAGTGAACTCTTCGGACACGAACGCGGAGCCTTTACCGGTGCCGGTGAAACAAAGATCGGACTGATCGAACTCGCGGACGGAGGCACACTCTTTCTCGACGAGATCGGCGAACTCCCTCTCTCCATGCAGGCCAAGCTCTTGCGCGTTCTCCAGGAACGGGAGGTCACCCGTGTCGGCGGACTGGCCAATATCGCCGTCGATATCCGGGTGGTATCCGCAACGAACCGCAATCTGACGCAATGTATCGAGGAGAAAGTGTTTCGCGAAGACCTGTTCTACCGGCTCAACGTCATCGCCATTGAACTTCCCGCGCTGCGGGAACGCCGCGAAGACATTCCCGTGCTTGCCGAACACTTCCTTCGTCTCAAGGGCGGAAAGCACAGTCGGCCGGAGCTTGAATTCTCCGAAAACGCCCTGGAAGGCTTGTCACGGATGTCCTGGAACGGCAACGTGCGCGAACTTGAAAACGTCATCGAACGACTTGTGGTTCTTGCCGAAACGGACGTCATTACAACGGACCTTCTTCCCGACGAAGCCGCCCAGATGCACCGCAGCAGCACCAGCAGTGAACGTGTGACCCGCCTTGGGCTCTCAGCCCAGGCCATGGTCGAAGAGGTTCCCGATTTTCGTTCGGCGCGCGAATCCTTCGAGCGGGAATATCTCGAGGCTCTCCTTCGCGCCCAGAACGGCAATGTCACGGAAGCCGCTCGGCACGCCGGCATGAGTCGCCGTAATCTCTACGACAAGATTGAAAAGCTGGGCATCGACCTGAACCTGATCAAAGGCGAATCCGGCAAGGAACTCTAAAAGTCGTTTCGAAACTTGCCGGAAACGAAGAACACGAATTCAAAATTCGAAAATCGAGGCGCGCAAGTCGGGCGACGACGAGAGCGTGCATCGATACGTGCACTGAATCCGGGAACGAAGCGTAACGAACGAGTTTGGACTTTGAAACGGGTTCTAGCCTGTGGAAAGCCCGAGCCCGAGTTCCGCGGCTCTGTCCTTCATCACGTTCAAGCGGTCAGGAACATTCGGAAAATGCCACATCCTCACCCCGTCGTTCAGTGACTGCCCTCCGTGCTGAAACTTGTCACGGCCGACAATTTCCATCGGAAAAAGACTCTTCAGCCACGCCAGGTTCAAGTAACTCTGTTCCCTGAGATGAGGCGTCGGATACTTTGCTTCACCATCGCGCATCAGTCTCGTCCATCGCTCCAGATAGTCGTGGTAGTGTTCCCCTTTGCATCCGACAAAACAGGCGGAAACCCCCGGTGTGTGGCGCGTTTTCGGGTTCAGGCGATACAGGCCGTAACGCCACCGTGGCATGATGTGACGAGCATGTTCCCAACCCAGAGCTCCGAAGTTCGACCACGTCACCCACATCGCATTCCCTCGCGGAAACAATGGCTCAATGTCCTTGACGGCGATGATATCAATATCCAGCTGCAGAACACTGTCGTACTTCTCCGCAGGCACCTCGGCATGGTTGAAAATCCGAAAGCTGAAAAAGTCCGCTGCCCGCTCAAACTCCATCCGTGTGGTGACAAACTGAAGACCGTCCTCCTGTAAATCGTCGCGATCCGTGTAGACAAGGATGTCGCCTTCGAACCGCCCTGGACCTCGCAAACTGTCACGCCACAACCGCAACATCTCGCCATCGTAGGCGGCCTCCGAACCACCACACCAAAGATACGTCACAACAAGGTCTCTCAAGAAATACGAACTCCGAGCTTGTTTGGCGGCTCCGCATGGAAACACGGCCTCCGCAACGTTCCATGGACCCGGCGACGGCGGAGGCAAACACCCCCGACCTTTCCGGTTGTCCTGTCAGCACCCAACCCCTCTTCACTAGCCGCCACCGCCCTGCTCGGAGCAAGCCCTTCCCCATGCGCGTTCTCACCGGCATCAAGCCCACCGGCCGACCTCACCTCGGCAACTACCTCGGCTCCATTCGGCCCGCCATCGCTCTCTCCAAAGAGCGCGAAACCTACCTGTTCATCGCCGACCTTCATGCATTGACGACGATTCGCGATGCCACTGAACTCCGCGAACTCGTCTATGATGTGGCCGCGACATGGCTTGCCTGCGGACTCGATCCTGACAAGACGGTCTTCTACCGCCAAAGCGACGTCCCTGAAATCAGCGAGCTGAACTGGGTCCTGGCCTGCTACACCGGCCAGGGTCTTCTTGAACGCGCCCACGCTTACAAGGCCGCCCGTGATACAGGTGAAGAGGTCAATGTCGGTCTTTATACCTATCCCGTCCTCATGTCCGCCGACATCCTCGCCTTCGATTCCACCCATGTTCCCGTTGGGCAGGACCAAAAACAACACCTGGAAATCTGTCGCGACATCGCCTCCCGATTCAATCACTACCACGGTGAGGTTCTGACCGTCCCGGAACCCATCATCGACGACCACGTCGCCGTTATTCCGGGACTTGACGGCCGCAAGATGAGCAAGTCCTACGACAATACCATACCGCTTTTCTTCGAGCGTCAGGGCGTGAAAAAGAAGATCATGTCCATCGTTTCCGACTCCACGCCTCTGGAAGAACCGAAGGATCCGGACTCGTCTCTCGTCTACAAACTGTTTTCCATGATGGCACCGGATGACCGCGCGAAAGACATGGCAGGCAAACTTCGCGAGGGCGGATATGGCTGGGGTCATGCAAAAAAGGAACTCGTCGCATTGTATCACGAACTCTTCGACGACCAGGCAAAGACCTACGATCACCTGATGACAAACCGCTCCGAACTCGACGATGTGTTTGCCAAAGGTGCCGAACGCGCCCGCGCGAAAGCGACGGAAACACTGGATCGCGTCAAACACGCACTTGGACTGGGTTAACCCCTCTCACAAACCAGTTGCAAAGAGACATGTCTCTCGGCAGACTTCCCCCCAACGCATTTGGAGCAGGATGAGGTCTCAACGTGTCGATTGCGAGTTTCATGGCAGGCCTCCTCCCGAATCGTTTGATCGGATCGCTCGGCAGCCGGGGCATCAAGGGAACAGCTCTTCATGCCATGCGCCGCACAGGTACAATGGCGGGGCGTGCAATGGCAGGCCCGCAAACGATTCGGATCAATCCCATGGGAGCGGTCTGCAACCACAAGTGCCCCATGTGCTGGCTCCAGCACCTGACCACGGAACAATACAAACAGGTAAGAGAAGACGACCTCAAAACGGGGATGAAGGCCGCCGACTATGAGGCGTTGTTTGATTCGATGCCTGCCGGTCTGCTGGAAGTCAACGTGGTGGGTGGCGGCGAACCGCTGATCCACAGGGAAATCATCGACATCTTTCGTTCGATTCGCAGTCATGGGTTCAGAGGATCGCTGATCACGAACGCCTCATTGCTTACGAAAGAAATCGCGGCGCAAATGATCGACATGGAGTGGAATGTCGTCCGCGCGTCAGTACACGCAGGCGACTCTGAAACGTACAAGGCCGTGCAGGGCGTGGACAGGTTTGAAAAGGTCCGCGCGAACCTCGGACACTACGACCGTCTCCGGCGCGAAGCCGGAAAGCGGAGCAACTGCCGGATGCTTGTTTTCCATGTCCTCCAGCACGAGAATATCCACGATATCGAACCCCTCTTCGCTTTCGCGGACTCAGTGGGTGCGGACTCCATGGTGCTCGAAAAGATCATCCCTCTCGATGAAGAAAAGTGGCTGGCTCCCGAAGAAATTCGAGAAGCTCACGATCAAATCGTCGAATGCTCGAAGCGCTACCGGACCCCGTTCAACAAACACATCATTCTGGATCAACTGTCCCGGGAAGCAAGCGCCGTTCAACAGGACGGTCGGCCCTGGAAACCGGCGGCCCGGTGCAGCGTGGGTTTCGACCAGGCATTCTTCACCTCGACCGGAGACGTGCTGCCCTGCTGTTTCAGCAATGAGAAGTTCGGCAACATCCGCGAACAGCCTTTCAATGAAATCTGGAACGGCGATGCTTACAGTGAATTTCGGCGCAACCTCATTGCAGGGCGGTTCCGGGACTACTGCGTCACAAGCCGATGCCATCTGGTGGACGTTCTGCACGATTGATTCCAACGGCAGAGCTGTCCCGAATCCACCACAGCATATAGGAAGAACATTGCTTTTCGGCGATGGAAAAAATTCCGTCCGAGCCTGACCATCCTCAACGACACGAATCCATTGGCCGGATACGGGGACGATGGGCGCTGCTATCGGCGACGTTGACGGAAACCGGCTCGCCGATTCCGCACTCACAAGCCCTGGTGGAAGAGGTCCGAACAGCAAATTCACAAAAGCCGGCGAGCTTCATGTTTTCCACGATCGTTCCGGAGGATCCGGAGAATTCCTCACTGCATCTGCATGCAAATGACCGTCCCAAACCCTTAAAGCTTGAGACGGCCATCATCACGGCAGGACCATGACCCTGAGCGCAGGCGGCTATTCACCAAGAAGGCTGTTCCAGTATGCCGTCGCCTTTCCAACAGCTTCCGCCTCATCCGTTTCATTCCAGATCTTCAACGCATCCACCGTGTCGTCTTTTTTGAACAGAAAAAGGCGGCCATCGACAATTTTGAAGGAATCCGGATCGATCGGAAACTTCTGCTCAACCATCATGCCTGTTGCGCACCATCCGCCAAACGCGGGCTCGTACTTTGCAGGGTTTCGGCGAAACTCCTTGGCCGCATCGGCATTCACAAACTGATACGTGACTCCGCGGTATTCCTCCGTGTACTCCGGACTCCCTTTCACCGCCTTGCCCACCGCAAAATATGCCACGGGACAATAGCCCTGCAAACCAAGACGGCTGCCGGGCGGCAGGTTGTAATGAGCCAGCGGCCCTTCACCGGTCATCCTCTCCCAGTTGAAGTTTGCCGCCCGAGCCAGATCACGCTCGTTCTCAGCCTCCCACAGCTCGTGCGTGTTGGTTTCGCCGTCGTTCAGAAACAGAAACGTCCTTCCACCAACGAGCTTGAACGTCTCCGGATTCGATTCGAACTTTGCATCCTTCGCAAGACCGTAGGCGCAATAACCATCAAACGCGGGAAGGTATTTTTCCGGGTTGTTCAGAAACAGACGCTCCTGATCAAGACCCGTGAAATAGTATGTCTTGCCGTGAACGTGAACGGAATAGCGAGGGCTCCCCTTTTCCGCCTTGTTTTTCTGCTGATAGGAAACCGGACTGTAGCCGCCCAGTGCCACTGATGCCGTCTTTGCTTCATAATCGGAACAAGGTGCGGCAGCCGCCGGTGACATCCCAAAGGCAAACAGAAGAACAAGAATGGCCGAAAGCCCTGTGGGAATGATTCGATTGATTTTCATGAGAAACTCCCTTGAAGTATAATTCGTTAAGCTCATCGTTTTGCCGGAGGCGACGCGGCCGCACACCGAACCCTTGAAAGCACCGGTGCGTGGCCGCCCGCTTCGGAAAGCCATCGAGACTGTCTATGCAGGAACTTCCAGCGGTTCAACTTCCGGAAAATCCACGACGGTTTGGGCAACATTGTTGAAACTGTTCGAGAAGACATTGAGCACCGTGTTGCCGACCACTTCCACGATCTCACGCTCACTCAGCCCCGCTGCGACAGCATCGTCGTACTTCGACTGATCGATCTTTCCACGCGTCAGAGCGACATTCCGCGCGAGATTCAAAATCGCCAGCCGCTTCGGATCAGTCGATGTTCCACGACGTGCGTCCATCACCTCATCCTGCTTCAACCCCACCATCCTGCCGATGGCCGTATGCGCCGACGCGCAATATTCGCAGCCGTTTGCCTCGGCAACAGCCAGAGCAATCAGTTCACGGGTTTTCGCATCCAGGGTCTGGCTCATCGCCTCCGAGAACCCCAGATACGCCTCCAGAGAAGCGGGAGAAACCGCCAGCGTACTGAAGAGATTCGGGACGAAACCCACCTTTGTCTTCACCGCATCGAGAAGGTTCCTTGTCTTTCCTGTGGCCGACTCGTGGTCGACCGGGTTGATTCTTGGCATGATCCTCATCCTTATTCGAGAGTGGTCCGGGCGAGTTCTTCGCCCACCCTCGATTGTGCCTTATTCGCGCCAATGACGATTTTTTTATAAGAAACTGAAAATAATCAACTTACACCGTTCTTCGGCAGCAACAGGACCAACGCATTTGCGTTGACACCTCAAATGCGTTGCGAGAAACAACGCCATTGCGTTGCTCAACCAGCTCAAAGCCCGGCGTAACCGCGAAAATCCTCCATGAACCTCGAAGCACTTCAGCCCGTCATCACCGCCATGAATCAGGAGCGGTCCTGCGAACGAGTCATGCAGGCAATTGTCAGTGGCCTCACGGAACGAGCGGGACTTGCGCTCGCGAGGGTCTGGATTCGGGGGCCAGGAGATGATTGTGAAACATGTCATCTGCGGGCGGAATGCCCCGACCGGACAGAGTGTCTTCATCTTGTTGCCAGTGCCGGTCACTCCGTTGCCGAAGGCCGCGAGCCATGGACAAAACTCGACGGTCGTTTTCGCCGTTTCCCCCTTGGAATCCGGAAGATCGGTCACATCGGTGCCACCGGTGATGGCGTACTCGTCGAGAATGTTCAGACAAATGATCGCTGGATCGCGGATCAACATTGGGCAGCCAAAGAAGGCATCAAAAGCTTCGCGGGTCACCCTCTCACTTTTCGCGGGGAGTTGCTTGGAGTCATGGGCGTATTCTGCCGCGAGGGGTTGAACGCCAGGTCCTTCCAATGGCTCCGAGTGTTCGCCGATCAGGCTGCCATTGCCGTCGCCAATGCTCGAGCCTTTGAAGAGATTGAACGTCTGACCCGTGAACTCCAGGACGAAAACGTTCTTCTGCGGGAGGAACTCGCTTCCGACTCCCATGGCGACAATGAACTCATCGGCACATCGGAAGCGATGCGGCACATGAAGCAGCAGATCGCACTGGTGGCGCCCACCGAAGCCGCCATCCTCATCCAGGGCGAGTCCGGCACGGGGAAGGAACTGGTGGCACGAGCCATCCATCGGCAAAGTCGAAGAGGGAACAATGCACTGATCAAAGTAAACTGCGCCGCCATTCCCAGGGATCTGTTCGAGAGCGAGTTCTTTGGTCACGTCAAAGGCGCCTTTACGGGAGCCGTCCGGGACCGGGTGGGCCGGTTCCAGCTGGCGGACAGAGGAACACTGTTTCTCGACGAGGTGGGAGAGATCCCGCTGGAACTGCAGAGCAAACTGCTGCGCGTTCTTCAGGAGGGGGAATTCGAGCGAATTGGCGAGACTGGCACGCGCAAGGTCGACGTTCGGATTATTGCCGCGACAAATCGCGACCTCCGGGGGGAAGTCGATGCCGGCCGCTTTCGCGAAGACCTCTTCTATCGACTGAGTGTCTTCCCTGTCCTGGCTCCACCGCTTCGCGACCGCCGGGAGGACATTCCCGCTCTGACCAGCCACTTCCTGCAAGCCGCGTCTCTGCGTCTGAATCTCCCCTCCCCTGCCGTCAGTCTTGCTGAACTCGAGCGTCTTCGTGCCTATCAGTGGCCAGGAAACGTCCGTGAACTCGCTCATGTTGTCGAGCGAGCTGTTATTGTTTCACGCGGCAAGCGCGCCGACTTTGAATTTCTCACCCGATCGGAAACCGTCGCAACGGCATCGACGGAACCGACTCATTCCGGCCCCGCGGATTCCTCCGCTCCCGTTCGCCGCGATACAGAGCTTCGACAGGAACAGATCAAGAATATCCGCCACGCACTGACTCAGGCTGAGGGCAGAGTTTACGGGCCCGGAGGTGCGGCTGACATTCTCGGAATTCCTCCCACAACACTCACGTCAAGAATTCGCCGCTGGGGAATCCGGAAGCCATCCTGACACGTCCTCCTCTCCTGCATGAGCCGGCTCCCAAATGTTTACAAAGTATTGTTACTTGACGTTCTTCCGTCCACCCGGTGGTCATGAGTGGACGCTGGCGTTGCGTCCTATCCCCTTTCCCGCTGACCGATTTTGCCTGCACCGGTTCGCACACGCCACACACCAAAGCACGCCGCTCTTGCCGGAGCGGTGCTTGTTCTGTTTTCCCTTTTACTGCTCACTTCGCAATCCTCCTCCCCCGGATTCAGACCTGTCCGTTCGGTTGCGGTACATGTTTTTGCGCCTGTCATGAATGCCGGCTCCGTGATTAATGATTCCACGGCTCGCGCCATTGCCGGAGTCTTTGCCGCTGATCGGGTTCGCCAGGAAAACGAAGCGCTTCGCGCGGAACTCGCCCGGCTCCGGTCTGAACGAGCCGCAAGTTCGACGCGCGTCACGGAACTTGAAAGCGCCGTCGTGCTTGGAGAAAGCCTGCCGGAGATCTCCACGGATGTTCGTGCGGCGCGCGTGGTGGCTCCGGTCCCCGACGGAACCACTCGCAGACTGTGGGTTGATTTGGGTAACCCCGAGCTTGCCGAGGAGGGTCAGACAGTCCTCGGCCCCCGTGGAGTCATCGGACGCGTGCGGGAAGTGCATGGCCGCCATGCCATTGTCCAGCTTCTCACGGATGCTGAAAGTCAGTGGGGAGGTGAATCCGCCGAGCGATCCGAAGGGGGCGTTGTGCATGGCACCGGAGACGATGACCGCCTGCGTTTTCGCCTTGAGCGAACAACAACCAGGCTTCAACCGGGAGATGAAGTGGTTACTTCCGGACTGCGCGGAAGTACTGTTCCGGCAGGACTTCCCCTCGGAGTTGTCCGAGAGGTCATTGTCGATGAAACGGGTGAACGCCATGCGGTACTCGATCTCATGGAAGAGGTGGAAACGCTTCGCCATGTTTACCTGCTTCCCGAACAACAGTTCGCATGGCAGCCGCCGTCATGATCAACCGGCTGAGATATGAGCTGATTGTGAATGGCCGGCCCGCGCTTGCAGGCATGTTGCAGGGACTTGCCGGTATTGCATTCATCAGCCTTTTGATCGGGCTTGTACCATTCACTGCTTCGGGCGCTCTTCCGCTTCTAGCCTGGTGTGCTTTAGCGTATGGCCGCCCCGCCGCATGGCGAATCGCGCTTCTGCTCACTCTTGCATGCGGTACCGACCTGCTTTCCGGGGCCGCTGTCGGCCGATCCATTCCTCCGCTGGCGGCTGCCATGCTGGCAGCATCCTTTGTAACGGGTGTCGGAAATGAAGAACGCTGGCGGGCAGGACATGCGCTCTATACGGCTGTGGCAATTCCCGGCTGGTATCTTGGCACTTCAGTCTTTGCATTCGTCAAACCGACCTCCTTCGGGCCTGTTCCTTCGATTGCCACAGCCTTTATTTCATTTCTCGTTTTTTCAGTGGCATGTGCGGCCATTTCAATTCCACGCGCTGTTCGTGTGTTGCGCTCTCCCGATTCGCACCGAGTCTCGCTTGCAGGTGTTGCAGCGCGATGAGCATCGCCGAAGCGCCGATTATCGATGTTCGTACCAGTGCCCGCGATGCGAGACGCAGCGGTCCCATGGAGAAGCCTCCGGTTTCCCACAGCGGCTTTCTTGAGTCTCTCCGTTACCTCGACCTGACGCTGATCTGCTGCATTCTGACCCTCACGGGATTCGGATTGCTCATGCTTTTCGGGACCGTTCATCGCGCTCCAATGCTGCAGGGAGCGGTCGATCGCCAGATCATGTGGTTCGGCGTGGCTCTCTGCGGACTCGCACTCACGCTCGTGCTCGATTATCGCTGGCTGGCCAAAATGGCTCCCGCCGCCTGGTGCATCAATCTGGGCTTGTTGATCGCGGTCCTGGTGATCGGCCGGGAAATCAATGGTGCAAGATCCTGGTTTCGTATCGGGCCTCTCAGCTTCCAACCAGCGGAAACCATGAAGATTATCACGGTGCTGATGGTTGCACAGTGGTTCGCTCTTCGGCCTGACGGTATCCGCCGCCTGCGAGACCTGATCGTGCCGGCACTTCTCTGCTTTGTGCCGATGCTGCTGGTTCTGAAGCAGCCGGATTTGGGAACAGCCTCTCTCTTTGGAGTTGTTTTCATCGCCATGGTCTTCTGGGCGGGTATCCGCCGGAGAATTCTGGTGGGACTGTTCATTGCGGGAATCTTCTGTGCCGCAAGCGCGTGGCCGGTTCTCAAAGACTATCAGAAGGCGCGCATTCTGACCTTTGTCGATCCGGGACGAGATCCACAGGGTGCGGGTTATAATGTCATTCAGTCCATGATTGCGGTCGGGGCCGGCGGCTTCAGCGGTCATGGCATCGGAGAGGGCAGCCAGGGCACCTTTCGATACCTTCCGGAAGCTCATACCGACTTCATCTTTGCGAGCACGGTCGAACAAACGGGTTTTCTCGGGGCCTTTGTGCTGCTGACACTTTACGGCGTCCTCATCTGGCGAGCCAGTTCCGCCATGTATCATGCCCGCGATCGTTTCGGCGGACTCATGGTGGCAGGCCTCACCGCCATTATCGTCGGACACGCAATGCTCAATATCTGCATGAACATCGGTCTGTTCCCGGTTACCGGTCTCCCGCTTCCGTTCATGAGCTATGGCGGTTCCTTCCTCCTCTCCATGTATGTGATTGTCGGGCTGATCCTGAATGTCAGCATGCGGCGATTCGTGTTCAACGGCTAAGGCCCGTTTCCAAAAGTCAGAGATGAGGGTGAGTGGGCGCGCGCCCGGGTGTGGCGATGTGTTGGTCTTGCGTGGTGGTTCTTTCATTGTCTTGCGACAATCGCCAGAGTGTTTCCTCCGGCGTGGTGTCTTGCTGGGTCAGGCCTGACGCCGGGAAGTGAACCACAGGTCGTTTTCGATTTCAGGAATCCGTGGGAAATATGGGAGGAATGGGAAATTTTAACGAGAAAGGCTGTTTTGGGAGGAATGGGAAATATGGAAACGAGTCGCCAGCCGGTCCCGCTCTTGTGCGTCTCCATGCATCATTTCCTCTTGGTCTCCTTCCTTCCGATCCGTGTGCTCGGGTCATGAACGGTGACCTTTTTCTTCGCGAACCACAGCCGCTTCAGCGCTGGGAGCTTCCCGCCGTTCTTCTCGTCACTGTCCTGGGCGGCATTCTCCGGCTCTGGTCCATTGGGGACGTTCCGCCCGGGCTGTGGTACGATGAAGCCATTATCGGCCTTGGTGTCCTGAAGATCCTCCGCGAACCGGGTCTTCCCATCTTTTTCATGCTGCAGGGACATGCGGAAGAACCGCTCTTCTATTATCTCAATGTTCCGGGTGTTTTGATCGGGGGCGCGAATGGTCTGTCTCTGCGGGTTACAAGCGCGATCATCGGGACTCTGACCGTTCCGGCCGTCTGGTGGAGTGCACGTCAGTTTCTGGATCCAAAGCGCGCGCTTCTGGCGGCGATCATCTTTGCCGGAATGCGCTGGCATGTTCACTTCTCCCGCCTGTCGTTTCGCACGCTATTGAGTCCGATTGCGTGTGCACTCATCACAGGGTTCCTGGCTCGTGCCGTCCGTTCGTGGCGGAAAAGCGACCTGATCGCCGCCGGAGCACTCACAGGGCTTGGCTTGTACACCTATCTCTCGATGCGGCTTTATGTCATCATTGCCGCGCTGTCTCTCCTGACGGGGTGGTGGATCATGCGGGCGTGTCCGATACGCAGGCTGGCGTTGTGGGCAGCCGCTGCAGCCATGGTGTTTCTGCCGCTGGGAATCGACTACATTGTTCATCCCGAACACTTCTCCGCACGCCAGGGGGAGGTGACGGAGAACATGTCGGCAGGGCTCGTTGCAAAGCAGGTTCGCGATATTGCTCTCATGCCCGCCTTTCGGGGAGATCACGTCGGGAAGCATAACGTTCCCGGATCACCGAGGTTCCTGCAGACGTATGTGTTGGGGAGCGATGTGGAGGATGCACATGCGCGGTGGATCGATGCGAGCCGCTCACGGGAGGGCGCACCCGATCGCCATGGCACGGGTCTCCCGGTATTCGACCTGTTGACCGGTATGGTCTTTTATGTCGGCGTTGTTCTTGTGATCGCTGCAGCGATCCGCAGGGAATGGCCGGCGATTCATCTTCTGCTTTGGCTGACGATTGGCAGCCTTGCGTCCGTTCTCTCTTTTGGCGCGCCCAACATGCTTCGATTACTCTATCTCGCGCCGGTGGCTGCGATGATTCTCGCCTGCGCAGCGGAATGGATTGCACGGCGAACCGGTATGAAGCCGCGTGTTCAGCTTTCACTTCTCGTGGCCTTCTCAGTCTGGTTTGTGGCGGGCGAATCCTATCGTTATTTCCAGCTGTGGCCGAAGCATCCAGCGGTTTGGGGCGAGTTTAATTCGGCCTTTGCCGAGGCGGCTCAAACTCTTCGCACTCAGAGCGATGCGCCGTCGACAATCGTTGTGCCGGAGTACATCCTGAATGCTCCCACGTTTGAGTTCGAATCCGACGTCATTCGCGAGCGCCTGAGAGGCGATGCATCTGATGAGATACCAGCGGAGGCTTGGTGGCTGGCTCCCGCTCCTCCGTGGCCTGGGCTGAAAAGTCTGCCACAGCCGGCGGTTCCGATCCTTGAGTTGAGGGACAGGAATGGCGAAACGTGGGCTCGTGTTTTTGAGACAAAGGAAAACGGGCCGGAGTAAACACTCCGGCCCGTTCGAATCCCGTCTGAGATGGAGGCAGGCTACTTCTTCTTTGTCGTTGTCTTCTTCTTCTTTGAAGAAGTGGCCTTCGACGTTGCCTTTTTCTTCGTGGCTTTCTTTGCCGCGGTTTTCTTTGCGGCCGGCTTGCCTTTCGCTGCTCTGGGTTTGGCGGTCGATTTTTCGCCACCGGCTTTTGCTTTCGAGCTGCCGACGGAAGAGGCCGCCTTTGACGGCTTCGGCGGGACCCATTTTTCGTGCTTAACGGACCGATCCACGGGGGCGTGGATGGAATCCATCTCGCAAAGCTTTTCAATGGCCAGTTTGATCTCGCGGAAGACGCGCTTGTAGACTTCGAGCGTCGCCCCCATGGGGTCGGTGATTTGATAGTTCTTCAGGTCACTCTTGGTGTATTCCTTGAGAAGAAACGTTTTGTCGCGAGCGTCCTCGGCCATGCGAAGGGCGAACTGTACATGAAAAGGCGTCATGCCCAACACGAGGTCGGCCTTGCGCAGCATTTCAGGTGTCAGAGGTGCGCTGCGGTGCTTGCGGACATCGATTTTGACCGAGTCCATGACCTGAACCGCTTCCGGGGTCGGCAACAGCCCGGGAATCGTCATGACACCGGCGGTCTTCACTTCGATGTGTTTGACGTGGTTTTCTTCGAGGTAGTTCTCAAGCAGCCCCTGAGCCATGGGACTGCGGCATGTGTTGCCGGTGCACACGAAAACAACCGTCCGCTTTTTTTTCCGCTTCGACAGAAGCATTTATTCAGGCCTCCGTTACTCTTCGATTCTATCGCTTCCAGATCATTGTGGCTCCGATAACTCCAAACAAAACGTTCGGGAACCATGCCACAATAACCGGGGGCAGTCCGATATCGGCTTCCGCAATTTCGTGCGAAAGCATTGTCACACCATACCACGCGGCAATCCAGGCAAGCCCTCCACCGAATCCCGCGATCGCCCCAAGGGTCTTTGGTGAAATCCCGTGGGCGCACATGAGAAGTCCGATAATCGCGATCCCGGTCAGGAGCGCAAACCGCTCATGCAATTGCATCCATAGTTGGGAAGTGTCCTTCCCCTGCGCGTCAATGAGCTTTATGTAGGCGCGGAGTTCCAACATGGACATCGTTCGCGGATCATCCAGCTTTCCGAGAAACTGACTTAATTTCGGTTCCAGTTCGACGCGGTAACGGCCTTCGCGAAAGTATTCTTTCAAATGACCGTTTTCATCGAACTTGCGGACCGTTGCGTCGAGAAAGACCCATTTGTTTTCGACTCGATCATCAAGTTCGGCACTCACGGCGCGAACGATCTTGCGCGGCGACCGTGTCTCCGGGTAGAGTTCAATCACTGTTGGTTCGGTCATGCGCTCCGCGGCCGAATCGAAACTCTCAATGATGTAGATACGGTCTTCGCTTCCGCGCTGGTAGATGTTTTCGCTGCGGGTGATGTCCTTCCCCTCGATGATGGACTCTTCAACGCGTTCAGCGAAGCGCCGCGCCTTTTGTGCAAATAGTTCGTTCGCGCCAATGGACAGGATCGCGAGTAACACACTGCAGGCTATCAGGGGCCGGGAAATGCGGAAGGGTGACAGTCCGCCCGCCATCCAGGCGAGTGTCTCGTTGAGCCGCGCCTTGCGGGTCGCAACCCACAGAATTGCGGCGGCGGCGGCCAGCACCAGAACCTCGATGAAAAAGCTGGGAAGCCTCAGCAGGTAGTACAGCATGATCCAGTGAAAACCGACGCCGTTCCCAATGACCTCCCCGAGACTTCCCACGAGGGTGTCTGCAAGAAACAGTATGGCCATCAGAGCCATCAAGGCTCCGAGGGTGCGGAAGAAGTCTCCCGCCATGTCCCGGTCAAGCAGACTGAAAATCACTGTCGGTGAAAGTCCTCTGAAAGGCTCAGCATGGTGCCGAAAAAAAAGAAAGGCGCGCGGAACCGCAACGCCTTTCTCCCCAAATCAATCTTATGCCGTGGATCAGGCGTTTATCACTCCGACTCGGAAGCCGCCGCTTCGGGCCCGGCTTCCTCTTCGGGAGTAACGGGATCGTCAAGTTCGGCCTCCGTATCTCCGGCAGACTCCTGTGCGGCTTCCGCGGCAGCAGCCTTCTCCTGCTCGCGACGCTCTTCTTCGGCCTTCATCGCCTCAATTTCCTCCGGGGTCAGGAGGCGCTTTACCGTAATGGTGATCTCGGCGAAGACTCCCGGATAGAGACGAATACGGACGGGGAAGGAGCCGAGGGTCTTGATGACCTCGGGCATCTCAATCTTGCGGCGATCAATATCGAGGCTGCGCGCGGCGAGCGCCTTGCCGATATCCATGGAGGTGACGGAACCGAAGAGCTGGCCCTTGTCGTTGGCTCGCAGCTCGAACTCCAGCTCAACGCCTTCGAGGGCTTCCGCGGCCTGACCGGCGGCGGCACGCTCGCGGCGGACCATTTCGTCGATCTTCTTCCGCTGGGATTCCATCAATGCCAAATTGGACTTCGATGCTTCGCGGGCAAAGCCGCGGGGTCCCAGGTAGTTGCGATAGTAGCCGCGCTTGACGTCAACGACGTCGCCGGCGCTTCCCAGATTGTCCACTGACTTGAACAGAATAACACGCATGATGAATGGCTCCTGAAATTCCGCGTCCGGATTATTCCGCGACGTAGGGAAGCAGCGCCAGGTGACGGGCGCGCTTGATGGCGGTGGTCAGCATCCGCTGGAACTTCGCTGATGTTCCGGTGATGCGGCGCGGCATGATCTTGCCGCGGTCCGAGATGAAACGACGAAGAGTCGCCACATCCTTGTAGTCGATGTACTCGGCACCAATAACCGTGAAGTAACAGACTTTGCGGCGCGGGAAACGGCGCCGGCGCGGGCCGCCACGGTCGCCGCCGCGATCACGGCCGCCAGGGCGACGGTCGTCGGACCGGCGATCGTCACTGCGGTGCTCCGAACGGGGAGCTGAAGGTGAAGTCGTTGTTTGTTCGCTCATCGTGCAAACCTCAATGATGTATCAGACAGATGGTTCTCGGTTTCCAAAAGGGCAGACCGTCTTCCGTCGCGCCCTCGCTGCCGGGCATGTCGTTGTCGTAGCGGTCCTGACTCTGCTGGGGGGAACGAGACTCCGCCGGACGGCTTCCGCCACCCTGGCCTCCGCCTTCCGCACGGGCTCCGAACTGAACGCGATCCGCCACAATGACGTAACGTGTCCGCTTGTCGCCTTCGCGCGTCTGGTACTGGTCCATCTTCAAACGGCCCTCGACCAGGATCTGGCTTCCCTTCCTCAGGTACTGACTGCAGAGCTCTGCCGTCTTTCCCCATGCTTCGATATCGATGAACAGCGTTTCTTCCCGCCGCTCACCGCTGGAGCTGTAACGGCGGTTGGACGCCATGCCCATTTTGCAAACCTGGGAGCCGCTTTGCAGAAAGCGCGCTTCCGGGTCCCGCGTCAGGTTGCCAATAATGAAGACTTTGTTCAGTTCCACGGCGGCAGCTCCGCTCAGGTCGTTGTTGTCGTCGTGGGTGCGCTTGCAGGGGCTGATGCGGACTGGTCGCCGGATTCAGAGCTCGCACCGGCTGCACCGGCGCCCGCCTGAGTTGCGCTGCTCTCACGAGGAGCGCCGCTTTCCCGGGGGCCACTGCTGTCACGAGGGCCACTGCTGCGCGGACCGGAGCCGTAGCGATCGCGAGGCGGACCGCCCGGACGGCGTCCACCGCCGCGAGGTAGGAAGCGTGCCATTTCGTCGGGAGAGAGATCGCGCCCCTTCGACTTGCCGATCACGGCAACCGTGACCAACGAGCGAATAATCTCTTCGGTGATGCGCAGGTAGCGGTTCAACTCCGAGAGGCACGTGTTGTCCGTGTCTGTCACGAAATCGATCTGATGGTAAATGCCTTCGCGCCGACGATTAATCGGGTACGCGAGGCGCTTCTTGCCGAGAGATGTTGTGCTCTCGACGGTGCCGCCGTTCTTCGAGATCACCTCGCCGACTTTCTTGATCTGGTCGGCAACCTGATCTTCCGTCAGCGTGGCCTCGAACACGAGGACAGCTTCGTACTTCGTGGGATTCGTCAAGTTTGTGACTCCCTTTGGACTGGTCGGTTCAACGCTTCAGAGCGCGGAACAGGGAACCTTTGCGACAAGAGACTGCTCTGCAAAGGGCTCGGCAGTGAAGGCTCGACCCATGGGCCTGTCAAGCGCGAACTCGGAGGCGGCCGGAGGGTTGCCGAAAAGGCATCTGAAGCATTGCATTTTTTCCACTTGCCGGTTGAGCCGTCCTGCGGATACACCCCCCGCCTTCGCTCCCCGTGGGATTTCCTGCGGCCGAGCACAACTCTTTTCATTTCAATGTGGCACAGCACGCCACAGCATTACCCAAGGAGCACCAGGTGTCAGAGGAAACCCCGTCCACGACCGCGACTGAAGCGAGCGGTGATACCTTGTCGGCCGTGATCGACAAGAAGAATGAAGAAATCCCCCATGAGGTGGTCGAAACGGAGAGCCTTGAAAACTCCCGCGTCCGCCTTGTGGTTCGGGTTCCTGGCGACGCCATCAACGAGAAGGTCGAGGAGGTGTTGAAGGATTTCAAGCGCCAAGCCTCTCTTCCCGGTTTTCGTCCCGGCAAAGCCCCTATCCAGCTTGTTCGCAAACGTTACGCAAAAAACGCCAAGGATGAGGCTGTGCGTCGCATGGTGACACGCCTCGCCGAGCTGGGTGCGGAATCGAAGAATCTTGAGGCACTGGCTCAGCCCGGATACGATGGCTGGAAAGACGCTGACAACGGCGATGTGGACGTGACGGTGCTCCTTGAGGTCCGCCCTGAAATCGCGGTCAACGATGAGGCTCTGAAGGACCTTGAAGTGGAGGTCACAAAGGGTGATGTCGCTGACTCCGATATTGATCATGAGCTTGATCATCTCCGGGGCGCGAACGCGGCCTTTGAGGAGAAGGAAGGGGCGGTGTTCGAGCGCCAGGACGGAGCGGCACTGAAGGTTGAGGCAACGACTCCGGAGGGTGAGAAGCTCCATGAACTTTCCAAAACCATCGAGTTCACGCCCCAACTCGAAAACCAGGTTCCGGCGGCCGTTTACGATGCCCTTGTCGGGGCGAAAGCGGGCGACACGGTCGAGGTCAAGGATGTTGATTTGTCTCAGGTTGTCGGCCAGGACGTGACAGCCAACTTCAATGCGACCGTTGTTGAACTCCGCAAGCGCATCCTTCCGGAGCTGGATGACGAATTTGCCAAGGATGTATCGGCGGATTTTGAGACGCTCGATGATCTGAAGGCGCATATCAAAAAAGAACTGGAAAGCCGCCGCGACGAGCGCCGCCGCAATGAAACGATTGCGGGCATCTACAAGGTGCTTCGCGAGCGTGTTCAGTTCGATGTGCCCCCCACACTTGTGGGTCAGCTTGCCAACCGGTCGCTCCAGCGCGCCGAGCAGCAACTTCGCCAGTACGGCACAACTCTGCGGAAGATGGGTGCCGAGTTCGTGAACAATTACGTTCAGAAGGCGCAGGCCGATGCGGCAGTTGAGGCGCGGAACCTGCTTCTTGCGGATCAGGTGGGACGTCACCTTGAAGTTGAGCCCACCGATGAGGATATGCAGAAGGAGTTCGAGCGCATTGCAGAAATTCAGGGACGCAAGCCCCTGGCTGTTCGCGCGGCTCTTGAAGCTCAGAATCGTCTCGACGAATTCAAGGCCGACCTTCGTCTCAAGCTCGTAAACGACAAGCTCGTTGCAATGGCCAAAGTGACGGAAACGGAAGAGTCAAAAGAGGAAGAAACCGGAGAATGAACCTGAACAGGGAAGTCGAGGAGGAACTCCGGAGGCTTGAGATTCGCTCGCCCTATCAGGATGACGAGGACGATGAGTATTACGTCATCCCCGTGCCGCGCATCGTCGAGCAGACAGAGCGGGGCGAGCGTGTCTTCGACCTTTATTCCCGCCTTCTTCTGGATCGAATCATCCTCATCAACCGCGAGTTCGACGATCGTCTCGCGAATCTGGTCACGGCACAGCTTCTCTTTTTGCAGAGCCAGGACGCTGAAAAGCCGATCAACATTTACATCAACTCACCCGGCGGAGTGATCTCTTCCGGCATGGCGATTTATGATACCATGCAGTTCGTTAAGCCGGAAATCAGCACAACCGTCATTGGACAGGCCGCCAGTATGGGCGCGGTCATTCTGCTCGCGGGAGCGAAGGGCAAACGGCACGCTCTGCCCAATGCACGTATCATGATTCACCAGCCCAGCGGAGGGACGCGCGGCACCTCCGTGGATATTGAAATTCATACACGCGAGACAATCCGCGTGCGCAAACAGCTCTACGAAATCATGGCGGAGCACACCGGGCGCACCGTCAGGCAGATCACGGCCGCCTGCGATCGCGACAACTTCATGTCGCCGGAAGAAGCGAAGGATTACGGCATCATTGATGAGATCGTGGATTCCCGGAAGCTCAAAGAACTTCGACAGACAAAGGACAGCAACTGATCATGGACGTCCCGTTCGTTCTGGAACAAACGGAGCGCGGCGAGCGCTCGATGGACATCTTCTCGCGTCTGCTTATGGATCGCATCATTTTCATCGGCACGCCCATCAATGACACGGTTGCCAGCCTTGTCACCGCCCAGCTGCTCTTCCTTGAGAGCAGCGATCCGGAAAAGGATATCAACGTCTACATCAACTCCCCCGGCGGCAGTGTCACGGCGGGCCTTGCGATCTACGACACCATGCAGTTCGTGAAACCGGATATCGCCACGACCTGTATCGGGCAGGCCGCCAGCATGGGAGCTGTGCTGCTGACGGCAGGGACCGCCGGGAAGCGGTACGCTCTGCCCAATGCAAGGGTCATGATTCACCAGCCTCTCGGGGGTATGCAGGGCCAGGCATCGGATATCGAGATCCAGGCTCGCGAGATGCTCCGCATCAAAGCCAAGCTGAACGAAATCCTCAGCACCCACACCGGGAAGACGCTCAAGCAGGTCAACCAGGACACGGATCGTGACCGTTTCATGACGGCCGAAGAAGCCCTCGAGTACAAGCTCATCGACAAAGTTGTCGAGAAAGTCCGCCCAACCGGCAAAGACGGCAAAAAGTAAGCGAACACGCGCTTGACGCGAAGCCATGGATTTGAAGGGGATTCAGGCCATGCACCGGCAGCCTGAATCCCCTTCGCGCAT